>NZ_CP022222.1:1273495-1574490 GCF_009930815.1 Bradyrhizobium sp. CCBAU 051011
TCTTGTTTTCAGCTTCGAGGAAGCCAGCGGAAGGGTCTGCAGCCAGAGCGACAATATCACGAACGCCATTGCCCGCGGCGCTAGGGTTACGGATCAAGGTCTGGGCGCCTGTGTTTCTCCCGGCATTGCGTCCTGTCCAAAACCGGGTGACCCACCGAAATGCAGCAACGGTCGCGACGTGTTTTGCGGAGAAGGTCAACCCGTCTGCGACTCCATGCGCAAGCCCAACTGCGACGATCGCAGGGCCAACTGCAGTTACGACATGCCGGTGTGCCGGGTAGCCAATCCGCCCGAACCTGGCAAGCCGCCCTCAACGCGTATTGCCAATGTCGCCACCTGTCCCTTCACCTGCGAAATAGGTCCGGTCGGCGAAAAGCGGAAGCAGCTGGATATTCGCGAGGTCTGCCACGCGACGGGCATCTGGCTCGAGCAGGGTCAGAAATACACCATCACCGTGACGCCACCCGATCCGAAGGACAGTGATCACGCCTGGCGAGACGGCGACGGCACCATTGTCAGCACCCGCGGCAGGTTGAATTCAGGTTTTGTCACCAAGGTGAAGGAGGCGATCAAATGGCCCCTCAAGCGTCACCTGTTCGTGGAGCCGTTCAAGGTCATCGCGCGGGTCGGATCGATCGGAAGTGACGAGCGCGTGCTGGAACCTGACGAGGATACCCGGACCAACAGGCTCGACGTTCAGATCATTCCCAAGCGAAGCGGAGAACTGTTCCTGTACGCCAACGATGCGGTGTGGGGATGGCCGGGAAAGCGCAACTATTTCTACGAAGACAATTCCGGCAAGGCCACGATAAGCGTGCAACGCGCCCGGCAGCCTAACTGAGGGGTTTTCATGCAGGCAATAATTTTGCTGGCAACGGCGGCGATTGCCATTCCCTTCGTCGTCGCTATTGTTGCGCCGGATAATACGGTTGGCGCCGCCGTCTCGAGCCGATTCCTGGAACGATCGCTAACGCCGCCCGGCGCTACAATTCCGCCGGAACCAACGGAGAAGCCGCTTCCAGTCACCGCTGCGAGCCTGCACGCCTGGGTAACCGCCAAGGAGAGCCCCGGCTACGCACGCGCCTATGCCTGGCGCGTCATGCCGCTCGACCTGCTCTACCTTGCGGTTCTTGGCGGCTTCCTGGCACTAGGCGCCAGCACCCTAGCGTCCACCATTAGCTGGCCGCCAGCGTTGGCGAGCTTGCCCGTTTGGACGTGGCTGATCTTGCCGGCGGCCTACGTCCTTGCCGACATCATCGAAGACTGTCTGATCGTCTTGCTGATGACCGTGCCTGCCAGCATCAATAATTTCACGGTATGGCTGCTCGCGGCTTTGCGGAACATCAAGATCGGCGCCAACGCCTTTGCCATGGTGCAAATCTTTGCGCTGGGCCTTGCCGGCGTGATCTGGAAATAGATCGGCGCGGCGCAGCGATAGACTGATCAGCGAGCCACGATGCCGCATCGGTTCAGGAGGAACGCTGGAGCTTTTTGTCCGTTGTTGGACATCCCAACATGGAAGGAGACAGCGATGGATTGGAACAGGGTCGAAGGCAACTGGAAACAGTTCAAGGGTTCCGCCAAGGAGAAGTGGGGCAAGCTCACCGATGACGATCTCAACGTCATCGAGGGCCGCCGCGAACAACTCGAAGGCAAGCTGCAGCAGCGCTACGGTTTTGCCAAGGACCAGATCCGCAAGGACGTGGACGACTGGTTCAGCACCTTGAAGTAAGGTTGTATTCGAAATGAAAGCCCCGGCTCGATGCCGGGGCTTTTTCGTTACGACGTTCCGCTGCGGGCAAGTCAGCCGCGCACACCCTAGACCGTGATGTATCTCAACAGCGAGATCACGCCGAGAATGATCACCACGACGCGGGCGATCTGCTTGGCGCGGCTGTCGAGCGGCAGGAGATTGATGAGATAGAGGATGAGGATGACGACCAGGAACGTGATGAGGATACTGACAAGCATGGGGCCCCCTTCGGCGCTCGTATGAGTGCGCTGGTAGTATTTTGTTAACGTGAATGAGAGCGGCCGGTTCCAGCTGCGGAACTGTTCGACGTGCGAAAAATCGCAATCCTTTCAAGCATCCTCGTATTTCTACGCGGATATAACCGGCCAAACCATTTACCGTTTTCCCCCCCAAATGACCGGGCGTCTTGGGGGAGCATCATGTTGAACCGTCTGACCGTATCCGCGCTGCTGAAGACCGTCATCCTCGTCACCTCCTTCTGCGTGGTGGTCGGATTTTCGCTCAATGCCTGGGATTCCTGGGGCCGCCTGCAGGCGGCAAGCCGCATTGCGGTGATCGCGGACGCTTCCGCGAACATCTTCAAGGCGATGCACAATCTGCGCACCGACCGCTCCACGACCAACCGGCTGCTGAACTCCGACGCGCCGATGGACGCCGATATCGAAAAATATCTGCGCAACATCCGCGACACCCAAATGCCGGCGATGAGCAACGCACTCGGCCTCCTCGGCAGCGTGGAATTCGCGCAAGCGCAAACGCTCGTCCCGGAGTTCGACCGTCTGTTCAAGTCGATGACCGCGCTGCAGAAGGAATTCTGGGACGCCGTGGCCAAGCCGAAGGCACAGCGCCGGCCCGAACTGGCCAAGGAATACTTTGCTGCCGCCAGCACCATGCTGGAGACGCTGGAGAAGCTGTCCGGAGCCCTTGGCGCCGCCGTCAACCACCAGGACGCGACCATCGACCAGTTGCTGGCGATCAAGCAGATCGCCTGGCTGTTGCGCAACACCGCGGGCGAAGCCTCGCTGATCGTCGCGATCGGACTCAACTCCGGCAAGATCACGCCGGAGGCGCAGCTTGCCTACACCAAATACGCCGGCGGCATCGACGCCGCATGGAGCGCGCTGGAATTGACGGCCGCGGGGATGCAGTTGCCTCCGGCGATCTCGAGCGCGATCGCCGCGACCAAGACCGCCTATTTCGAGCCGTCCTATCTTGCGCTGCGCGACCGGTTGCTGACGCAGGTTGCGGCGGGCGAGAAGACCGAGCTCAACGCCAACCAGTGGACCCCGGTCACGGTCGGGCGTCTCTCCGCCGCCGTCAACGTGGCCGAGGCCGCGCTCGACGCCGCCAAGGATCATGCCGCGCATTTGTACGCCAGCGCCTGGCGCTCGCTGACGATGCAGCTCGTATTGCTGATCAGCGCACTCGCGTTGGCCTTCGGCGCCCAGGTGATCGTCGCACGCCGCGCCATCAAGCCGCTGCACTCCATGCGCGACGCCATGCTGAAGGTCGCCGCCGGCGATCTCCACGTCGATACCGGCTACGCCGCTCGCCACGATGAAATCGGCGCGCTGGCCGGCGCGCTGGAGACCTTCAAGCAGCAGGCCGCCGACAAGGCCGGGATCGAGGCACAGGAACGCGAGCGCAACGCCGGCGCCATGGCCCGGCAACAGGCGATCGAGAGCTATGTCGGCGAGTTCGAGGGCATGGTGCGCCAGACGCTCAGCCAGCTCGGCGATGCCTCCGGCCAGATGCGAACCACCTCGTCCGGCCTCTCGACCATTTCGCGCCAGACCAACGAGCGCGTCCAGGTCGCCGAGAAAGCTTCCGGCGAGGCCTCAATGAGCGTCGAGACGGTTGCGGCGGCTTCCGAAGAGCTCAGCGCCTCGATCAACGACATCAGCCAGCAGGCGGCGCACGCTGCCGGCATCGCCAGCCGCGCGGTCGGCCAGGCGCGCGATACCGACGGCACCGTGCAGGGGCTTGCCCAATCGGCGGGACGGATCGGCGAGGTGATCGGCCTGATCAACACCATCGCCGCGCAGACCAACCTGCTCGCGCTCAACGCCACCATCGAGGCCGCGCGCGCCGGTGAGGCCGGCCGCGGCTTTGCGGTGGTCGCCTCCGAAGTCAAATCGCTGGCGAGCCAGACCGCGAAGGCGACCGAGGAGATTTCCGAGCAGATCTCGGACATCCAGCGGGTCGCCGGCGAGGCCATCGACGCCATCAGCAGCATCATCGGCGAAGTCAACGAGGTCGCGACCGCGATTGCCGCCGCCGTGCAGCAACAGGGCGCCGCGACGCAGGAGATCACGCGCTCGACCCAGTTTGCCGCGCAGGGCACCAAGAACGTGTCCGACAACATCAACGGCGTGAAGGCCGATGCCGACGCGGCGGCAGCCGCTGCCGAGGATGTGAAGCACGCGTCCCAGACGCTGGAGACGCAGAGCCAGCAACTCGGCAATCAGGTCACCGAATTCCTCGGCAAGATCCGCGCGGCTTAACCGCTCGTCATGCCCCGGGCTTGACAGACTGTAGACTTCTCACTCCCGCGCCACGATAGGCACGCGGTCATACTTGGCGCGCACCTTTTTAGAGGCCGGTGAGAAGTTCACTTCGGCGCCGCGCCTGTCGCCACTGCGGCCGGCGACCAGCAGGCCGTTTTCGCCGGCGACGATGTCGCCCTTGCGCAGCGTCGGATCGTTCTCGACCTTTACCTGCGCCAGCCCGACCGGGTCCTTGCCGTTGCAGGTGCAGCCGTTGACGAGCTCGTTGCGATAGCGGAATGCGTTCGGCAGATCGGAATAGGATTTGCCGTTGTCGGCGGTCGCCTCGTCGATGCTGCTGCCATAGAACAGCTTGGTCTCGCTCGCCGGGCAGAAGCTGTTGCAGGTCGTGGCGCGGCTGGCATTGTCGGACGCCGGAAGCGGGAAATAACGGCCGTCGCAAGTCCGCACGCAATAGGCCTGGCTGCCGCCTCCGCTGTACCTCGCCCGTCCCTCGCCGCGCGGCGCGTAGATGCGGCCATCTTCATTGGGGAACGGCATCTGGACATAGGGTTGGTGGCGCTGGCGGCCGAAGCCGCCAAACAATTGCGAGAAGAAGTCCTGGGCCTGCGCGGCAGGCGCCAGCGCGGACGCGCAAACCACCGCGGCTGCTCCCCACGCTGCCAGTTTTCCAGGTCGCATCAATCTTCTCCTCCTATCCAACACAACGCATCCGCTCAGTAGAGCTGCGCCGCCGTCAGGTTCATGGCCTGACGCCCCGAAGGCGGCGCGATCCCAAGGGGCCGTGGCTGCACGCCGGCCGGACGAACCGTCCTGCCATCTCCGCCGCGCGCCATGACCGGCGCGTTCTTCGGCAGCACCACGACTTTCGTTCCGACATTGACGCGGCTGAACAGGTCGGTGATGTCCTCATTGGTCAGGCGGATGCAGCCCGACGAGACGAATTTTCCGATCGTCGAGGGATCGTTGGTGCCGTGAATGCGGTATTGGCTGGTGCCGAGATACATCGCCCGCGCGCCGAGCGGATTGCCGGGGCCGCCGGCCATGAAGCGCGGCAGATAGGGCTGGCGCGCGATCATCTCCGCCGGGGGATGCCAGTCCGGCCATTCTGCCTTGCGGCTGACCGTCTGCACGCCGGACCAGGTAAAGCCTTCGCGGCCGACGCCGACGCCATACCTGATGGCCCGGCCGTGGCCGAGCACATAATAGAGTGTGGTGTTGCCGGTATCGATGATGATCGTGCCCGGCGCTTCCGTCGTCCCAAAGGCGACGACGGCACGGCGAAGCCGCTCGGGCGTCGCGCCTTCGTCAGACCCTATCACCTCATCGGCGGGATATGCACTCGGCTGGGCATAGCTGAACGTCTGCGCATTCGCGGCGCTCAAGACCACTAACGATGTCAGCAAAGCGCTGACGAGGACGAGCGCGCTTGCCGCGCGCGACGAAAGTCGGCGGTCGGAAATCTGTGTCATGGGACTGCCCCGCGGGGTATGTGCATCGCTGGATGCTCTGCCAAACAAAACGCAGCTACAGGCCGGCAGTTCCTTTGCGGCTGTCCGGCGCGACTGCGCGTTGGAACCCGTGCCGCCGCGCCACGTTATGACCGCGGTTCGTTTTGCGACGTTGCTTTTGCCGTGTCATCGCCGCTTCGGGCGAGGGAAAACCATTGTGAGCGTCATTCCCCCCAAGCCTTCGCCCACCAAGCCCTCCTCCGCCAAGCCTTTGGCCGCCAAATCTCCACCGACCAAACCTCCGCCCGGAGAACGCAAGCTTCCGCACGAGGGCGAGCCGGTGCCGGACAGCAAAGCCGAGTCGCCGCCGGTCATTCGCCGCACGGAAGTGGTGGCGATCGCCCTCGTCGGCCTCTTGATCATCTGCGTCATCACCGGGCTTTATCTCGCCAAGGCGTTCTTTCTGCCGGTCACGATGGCCTTCATCGTCGGCACCATGCTGTCGCCGGCGGCCAGTCTCCTCGAGCGTTTCCGCATTCCGCGAGCCGTCGCAGCCGTCGTGATCGTGGCCGTCGGCACCGCCGCGGTCGCCTTCATGGTCGGCCTGATCGCTTCGCCTGCGGTGGAATGGAGCGGCAAGCTGCCTGAGCTGGGGTCGGTGCTGAGGGAGAAGCTGCACGTGTTCGACCGTCCGCTCGCACTCTGGCAGGAGTTGCAGAGCATGCTCGGCGGCCCCGGCACGCTCACGACATTCCATCTGCCCAAGATCGACTGGGTACAACCCACATTGGAGTTCCTGTCGCCGACCTTTGCCGAGTTCCTGCTCTTCATGGCAACCTTGATCCTGTTCATCGCGAGTTGGCGGGACCTGCGCCGGGCCCTGATCATGAATTTCGGCGAGCGCGAGTGGCGGCTGCGGACGCTGCGGATCCTCAACGAGATTGAGGACCATCTCGGCGGCTACCTGCTGACGGTGACCATGATCAATGTCGGCGTTGGCATCGCCACTGGCCTGATTTGCGCGATCACGGGCATGCCCAATCCGGCCAGCCTCGGCGCGCTGGCCGCGATTCTCAATTTCATTCCGATCATCGGCCCGGTGGCGATGTTCGCCGTCCTGGTCGTGGTCGGTCTCGTCGCGTTCCCGACCATCAGCGCCGGCCTGCTGGCGCCGACAATGTTTGCGGCGATGACCTTCCTGGAGGGCCATTTCCTGACGCCGATGATCGTCGGACGCCGGCTGGCCCTGAACGCGCTCGCCGTTTTCATCGTGCTCGCCTTCTGGACCTGGCTGTGGGGCCCGATGGGCGCATTCCTGTCGTCGCCGCTTCTGATCGTCGCGCTGATCGTGAAGGAGCATTTGATGCCACCCGATTCCCCGCAATTGCCGGAGGATTAACCGGTTTCGTCTCGGGAACTTCCGATCAGACGGTGCGTTTGTTCCGCAGCTAAATTCAGCACCGGGGAGCTTTCGATGTCTGACGCCGCCACGAAAAATCTCACGGACAAAGCAACCTATGAACGCCTGGAAAAGGATGTAGTCGCCGTGAAAAACGATATCGCAGCCCTGACCGAGCAGATCACCGACGCGCTGAACAGTTTTGCCGGCACCGCCACCAAGCAGGCCCGGCGCGGCTACAAGCAGGCGCGCGCCAATGCGGAGCAGGCGGTCGAGGACATGTCGGAGCGCGGCAGCGCGATGATGGATGCCGCCCATGACGCGGCGTCCTCGATCGAGGAGACGCTGGAGGACGCCATCACGCAGCGGCCGCTGGCGACCGTCGCCTTGGCGCTGGGTATCGGCTTTCTGATCGGCGTGACCTGGCGAAGGTGATTCTGGCGCAGGTGAATCCAGCGCAGGGCGGCGCGCACGGGAGAGCCATCCCTTGCATCGTCGTAGCGGCTGCACGGTGCTGCTTGTTTTGTTGAAGCTATTTTCGGATCGAGGCGCGCCATGTTTCAACGATTCATCGATGATTTCAAGGAATCGACCGCCACGGTGGTGCGACTGACGTCGCTGGCGGCGGCGGCGGCGATGGCGTTGCTGGTCACGACCGCCTTTCTCTGCGCGGCGGCTTTCGTGTTCGTGTTGCAAAATTATGGTCCCGTGCAAGCCTGCCTGACCGGGGCCGCCATCTTCTTCGTGGTCGCCCTGATCGCGGCCGGTTGCTACATGATGCGCAAGAGGCAGATCGAGGCGCGCGCCGAACAGGCGGCGAAGGCCGCGAAGTCCACCGCGCAGACCGTGCTCTCCGATCCGGCGATGGTTGCGATGGGCATCCAGGTGATCCGCGCCATCGGCGTCAAGCGGCTGATCCCGATTCTCGCCGTCGGCGGACTGGCGCTGGGATTTCTGGCAAGCCGCGCCAACACAAGCAACAGCGAGGCGCCGGCGGAGTAGCGGGTCCGGACTCCGTGACGGCGAAGCAACCAGCATGCCGCGGCCTCTCGACGTCATTCGAGCGAAGCGAAACAATCCATAGCGCCGCGCGCGGATAGCTGGATTGCTTCGCTTCGCTCGCAAGGACGTGGATATAGTTTTGCGATCTCGCGACATGTTATGCCCGAGGTTTGCAGCTCTTCATCGCCCGCTTGTTCAGAGCAACTGTGCTGGAAGTAGCCCGGTGATCGGCCGGCCTCAAGGCTGGCGCTGGCGCGCCCCCGCCTACGGCGGCTGCGGCCTTGACCCCGCCCGTTCACCGGTCTGTCGGCTTTGCAAGCGCTCGGTCGCGGAACCGATCGCGGTGGGCGCGCTCGTCAGCTCAACGCGTAACGGCTGGGATCCCATTTCTGCCGTCGTGCGATCATGGTGTTGAGGATGATGATCAGCTTGCGCATGCCGGCGATGATGGCAATCTTCGGCTCTTTTCCTTTGGCAATCAGGCGCTGATAGTAGGCCTTCAGCACGGGATTGTTCAGCGTGGCTGCGCCAACACAGGGCATGTAGATGGCGTTACGGACCCAGCGGCGGCCTCCCTTGATGTGGCGCTCGCCGCGGCGCTTTCCGCTGTCGTCGTCATAGGGGGCGACCCCGATCAAGGCCGCGGCGATCTTGTTGCTCACCTGACCAAGCTCCGGCATTCCTGCAAGGAGGTTTGCCGAACTCGTCTCGGCGAACCCCGGCACACTCTCGATGATCTCGGCGCGTTCCGCAAAATCCGGCATGGACTTGATTTTGGCGCAGATGGCGGCCTCGAGCTTGGCAATCTCGCAGGCCAGGTTCTTCAAGATGCGGGCATGCGCCTTCTGCACCAATCCCGGCGCGGCATGCTCGCTTTGGCTGACCAAGCGCATCCTAAAATCAATCAGGCTTAAGCGCGCCTTTACGAGTGCCTGCAGCTCCTCTTGTGCCGCATCGTGTTTCTGGCCCGGCGCATCGCTGAATGTCTCGGCGAACCAGGCAATCATCTCGGCATCGATCGTATCGTTCTTGGCCAGCCGTCCGGCTGATAGCGCGAAGCTGCGGACCCGTTTGGGGTCGACGATCCGAACTTCGATGCCGGCGTCGCGCAGCACCTTGGCCCAGGCACGCTCATAGCCGCCACTCGCCTCCATCACCGCCTTGTTCGCCTGGTGCTTGCGAAGCCAGGCGACCAGCTTACGGTGCCCCTGGGTCGTGCTCGGGAGGGTTTGCCGTAATCCCAACGCACGAATGCACGCATCCACCTTGTCCTTGGCGACATCGATACCCACGACAACATGAGCATTTTGTGCCATCATCCACTCCCTTCCTTGCTCGGTTCGGGCTCGAGCCCTTGCAACTGTTCGGGTTGAGGAAGACACCGGAGCTGTCCCTCGCTCTGACACAGGCTCGGTCGCCTTTGGGCGCAACGGGCTCAGTTCCAGCAACGGGCGGTTGGTGCGCAACCGCCCGTTCGCACATTCTGACAGATTTCCTGGACACAAGGGCGCAGGGAAGACCGGGTGCGCGCTGCACCCGCGGTCTCGTGTGCCGTTGCGCATAGAGAAAAACGCACACGAGCATACAGGTACAGCGGGAGCATTCCGGCCTTCCCTGCGCAAGGGAAAATAAATATGCCAATGGATTTGCAGAGAGGCGCGTGGAACCTTCAAACCATTGATCGGCCGAGACTTATCCCCATAAGGTGCCATACACCTCTTTTGGCATACGCACACATCATCGCGACACATCGCGAGACACGGGGACACGGGGACACGAGCATGGCACGCAAGGTTCGTCACAGCGCACTGGAAAGCCGCAGCGCGAGACTGAAACTGCAGGTTCGCAGAAGGCCGTACAGCGGCCCGTCGCTGGCGCGCGGCGTGGCCCTGCTGTACCGGCGCAACAAGACGAACGGCACATGGGTGCTCAAGGCCAGCAACGGTCATGGCGCCTATTGGACAAAGGGCTTTGCGCTGGCCGACGACTTCGAGGATGCCGACGGCAAGAACGTGCTCACGTTCTATCAAGCGCAGGACGCAGCAAAGAAGCTGGCCCGAGGCGAGGACGGCAACGCCGACACGGCGCCGATCACTGTCGATGGCGCGCTCAAGGACTACAGGCGCGATCTGGAAGCGCGCAGCGCCAATCCCTACAACGCCGAGCATCCGCGCCTGCACCTTACCAGCGTGCTGTTGTCGAAGCCCGTGGCATTACTCACAGCCACCGAGCTCAAGAAATGGCGCGACAGCTTGCTCGGATCGATGGCGCCGTCAACGATCAACCGACTCGGCCGCTGTTTATGCGCCGCCTTGGAATTGGCGAGGCAGCACGACGAGCGCATCCAAAACCGACAAGCATGGGAAACTGGGCTTGCCGGGCTGCCGGACGCGCAGCAATCGCGCAATGTCGTCCTCCCGGATGACAAGGTGCGCGAGTTCGTTGCTACCGCGTACGGACTAGATGACAAGTTTGGTTTGCTGTCAGATACGCTGGCAGTCACAGGCGCGCGCCCGAGCCAGGTCGTGCGGCTGCGCGTCGAGGATCTGCGCGATCATCCGGTGCGGCCGAAGCTGATGATGCCGAAGTCGGCAAAAGGTGGCGGCCGAAACCGCAGCCGGAAAAAGACGGAACGCTATTCGGTGCCCGTCAGCGTCCAGTTGGCGACCAAGCTGAATGCAGCAGCCAAGGGTCGCGCCGACGATGCGCCGTTGCTGCTGCAAAGCGACGGCAGATCTTGGGACAAAAATCCGGGGCAAAATTATCATCGTCAAGTTGATAAGGTCGTCACCGCTATCGGGCTCGATCCTGCTGACGTGACGATGTACGCGCTCCGACATTCCAGCATCGTCCGCATGCTGCTGCAGAATATTCCGATCAGGCTCGTGGCGTCGTTGCATAACACATCGACCACGATGATCGAGCGGACGTATAGCCGGTTCATCACCGAGCACAGCGACGACATCTCTCGCGGGGCGCTATTGCAGCATGAACCGCCAAGCGGCGAGAACGTCGTGGCGTTGGCGGGGTGATCCCGATGGCCGAATTGCCGCTCAATGATCCGCGCTGGACCCCAATGCATGTGTCCATTGAAAAGCGCAAGCGACGAACCGGAGACCTCGGGTTAGCTCTTTTGGACACCGAACGGTTAGCGGCGAGCGACAAGGTTCGCACCATGCGCCGAAACCGCCGCACCGGCGAGGCCAAGCCTGTAGAGGCGTCGGATTGGAAGGACTATTTCATCGGCCACGTCAGTCCGACGTCCGTCATCATCTACCGCCAAACCGATCCAGACCGGCACAAGACCGACGAATACGGCAACCTGGTCGCCGAGCCGCTGGTCGATTGGCTGTTCTATGAATGGCAGCCAGATATCGACGGGCTGAATTCCGCCGACGCCGGCCGCAGGCCGGAGAAGCGCAAAGCCAGTGGCGGGGCACCGCGCAAATTCACCGCGCAACAGCAGCAATGGCTGCAGAACAAATACGGCCGAGGACTGAAGGCAGAACCGCGGCTAGCCAAGCATGAAGGCGCTGTCGAATACGTCAGGGGCTTAGCTAAAACCAAGTACGATATTGATGCCGGGCGCAATACGTTGCTGGAGCATATCATTCGTCCGGTGCTGCGCGCAGCCAAAAACAACCAATAACAACCTGTTTCTGGAAGTTATCGGTAGCGATGCCGCCTTTGCGCGGCGCGTTCTCTGGCGTCAACTGGTCCCCATGCAATTACTCTGTGTGGAGCCAGCAGCAATGCCCCGCCCTAAAGTCATTAGCCGCAAAAAGGCTACGGCTCGCACCGAACCAGCCGCGTTCGTCGACGACGCCGACGCCTACAGCATCGAGGAGTTTTGCCGGCGGCATCGCCTCAGTGTGCAGCTCTTTTACAAACTCAAGGATGAGATGCCCCGCACCTTCAACATCGTCAAGCGGCGGTTGATCTCTCGCGAGGCTGCCGCGCGCTGGCGCGCCGAGCGTGAAGCCGCCGGCCTGTGCTCTGCAACCGAACAATCCGCATAACCGAACAACGCGCAGCCGCTGCTGAGACGGACTGCGCGCTGATCGAGGAAACGTCTCGGCGAAACTGCCGGCGCGGCAAGGGGTGAGGTCCAAGAGCCGCGCCGGTCAAAAACTCACAGAAGGAGTAAGCTGCTGTGAACATCGACAACATAACGACGGTTGATGCCGTCCGCAACGCCCCCACTGCCTCGGTCTGGATCCACGACGATGGTGGCCGAGCCGTAGCCGGCTTCGCCGGCAAGACCGGTGATTGCGTCACCCGGGCAATCGCCATCGCCACTGGCTCACCTTATCGCGAAGTCTACGACGAGCTGTTCCAGCGCAATAAAGAGTTTGCCACCACTTCGTGCGGCCGTAAGGCTCGGCTGACTACTGGCCGTGGCGCCTCGCCACGCAATGGAGTTTGGGGAACCGAAGTTGCGCGCCCCTATCTACTGTCGCTCGGTTGGACGTGGCGTCCGACCATGCACATTGGGTCGGGCTGCAAGGTCCATCTGCGCGCCGGTGAACTACCTAATGGTCGGCTTGTCGTCGCCCTGTCTGGACACTGTGTCGCCGTAATCGACGGGGTCGTGCACGACATTTACGACTGTACGCGCGGCGGCACCCGCTGTGTGTACGGCTACTTCCGGTGCAATCAGCAAGTCTTCGGCTAGCTCTGTGGCGTCGCGCACAAATGCGCGGTGCTTTCTTTCGATCAAACTACAGGCAACACAAATCAGGAGAGTACGATGCTCGAACACTACAACCCCATTCTCAAAACGATAAGGGGCCTCTGTCCCACCGCGCATATCGGCGGAGGCGCTGTGCGCGACAGTCTGCTGGAACGGCCGATAAGGGACATTGATCTGTTCCTTGACGATGCTTTCACCGATGACGCGGCAACGCTGCTGCGGTCCAAGTTCGGCTACGTCAAGGTCGGTCAATGGACCAGCTACGAGCACTTCTCCGATCCCGCTGTGGTCCGCCTCGCCAAGTTCGAAAAGGCCGACGAGACCATCCCCGTCTGCCTAATCGGACTGAAAGAGACGTGTGGCATGCAGGGCAACCTGAGCCGCTTCGACTTCGGAGTGTGCATGGCGGCCTGGGACGGCGACGACGTCTGCACCGCGCCGGAATATTTTGCCGATGTCCACGGCAAAACCTTCACGCTGTGCCGCGCCGATAACCAGCCGCAATCCGACTACTCGCTGTCGCGCTTTCACAAATTGACGGCGGATCGATATTCGGGGTGGGATCTGGTCGTGCCCGCGGAATTCGAGGAGCTGGCCCGTGAGCACACTCTCCGCAAGGTCTGGTACCGCGATCCTGACAGCGACGCGCTGAAGTACCGCGAAGCTGGCCCGCAGCAATTGAAGCCCAAAGCCCGCTGAACGAAGACGGGGGCGACCCTGCGTCGGATCGCCTCTCTCCAAAGCAGCAAGAAGGAAAATCAAGATGACAAGCGAGATCATCAAAGCCACCACCGCCGCCGTTGCGCTCGCCGACGGTGCTGATCCCTTCCAGGCATTCGCCGACGCGGTGGCTCCGCAATTCATTGTCGGCAAGTTGTTGAAATTTTCCAAGGGCGACTGGATCAGCGGTGAATACAATGAACCCGTCGAGCAGAAGGCACTCATTGCCGGCCTGCACGCCCTCGCCACCGGTTGGGTACGCTGGAGCAATAATAAACCCGCCGAAACCATCATGACGACCGTCAACAGTCGACAGGTGCCGCCTCGCCGTCACGAGCTTGGTCACGACGATGAGGAGGCATGGGAGGCTGATGATCGCGGCCAGAAAAAAGATCCGTGGCAATTCACAACCTACCTGCCGATGATCGGCGCATCCGATGGAGAGATTTTTACCTTTAGCGCTTCATCGAGAGGGGCACTCGATGCAGTCGGCAAACTCTCGCGGACGTATGCAGCCCATCGCCGTCGCGCCCCGAGTGAACTGCCGATCGTCGCTCTCGGCAGTAGTGGGTACCAGCACCCGCGTCGCGAATACGGCTTTATCAAAACGCCGCTGTTCACGGTGTCGGGCTGGGCCGAAGTGGCGCGCTTCAATGAAACAATGGTGGCCGCCGGCTACGAACCGCCGGATATCGAGGAGGCCCCCGCACCGCCTCCCAACGACATGGACGACGACATCCCGTTTTAAGCCACCGCGGCGATCGGGCGGGATCTCTCTCCCGCCCGTCACTCTCTTTTTTCACGCGGAGAGTTTTGCCATGAAGACGCAGCAGGACAACCTGAGCACCGCACTGGCGCTTGCCTCGGCCGGCATCAAGATCTTTCCCGCCGGCGCCGACAAGCGTCCGCTGCTCAAGGGATGGCAGGAAGCAGCAACCTGCGATGCCGACCAGATCAACACATGGTGGGATCGCTCGGCTGCACTTCCCGCGATCCCATGCGGACAAAACGGCCTGCTCGTGGTCGACTGCGACAGGCACGGCGGACCCGACGGTGTCGAGGCTTTCAAGAAATTGGCTGTTGCCAATGGTGGCCTACCACGCGGCCTGCCGGTAGTGCTGACGCCGAGCGGCGGCGCGCATCTGTATTTCAAGCAGCCCAATGGCGAGGCGCTCGGCAATGGCCGCGGGACGCTGCCGCAAGCCATCGATTGCCGCGGCAACGGTGGCTTTGTGATCGCACCTGGTGCGCGCCTGCCGGACGGACGCGGCTGGAAAGCGGTAGAAGGACGCGTGCCGATCAACAAGGCGCCGCCGCTGCCGCGCTGGATCGAGGCTATCCTGCGCCCGCCGCAGCGCGAGGAAGCTCGCGAGCCGAACAACAACGAGACGAGCGACGAGCGCGGCCGCGCCTATGCGGTGGCGGCGCTCAAGGGAGTTGAGACCGAGCTTGCCGCGGCGCCGGCTGGCGAGCGCAACGAACGCCTTTACAAAACTGCGTTCCGGCTTGCAACCATGGCGGCGCGCGGCTGGCTGATGGAGAGCGAAATCCTCGAGGCGCTGGTGCGGGCTGCCGAAGCCAACCATTACCTGCGCGAGCACGGCCACCGCGCAACGATGAAGACGATCGAGAGCGGGCTACGCGACGGCCTCGATGTGCCGCATGACGATCTCGAGGACCGCGACGACGGTGCCGCACATGCAAGCAGCGGCAATGGCGCGGGCCAGCAGCAGCAACAACACGAGCAACCCAGGCAGGAGCGCAAACAGCGGCAGCGCGAGACCGGCGATTGGAATGATCCGGATATGTCGATCCTGGACGACCGCCGCGGTGAGTTGCCCGACCTGCCGATCGACGTGTTCCCGCGGAGCATGCACCGCTGGATGCGCGAGGCGGCGAGCGGCGCCGGCGTCACTGTCGGTCACATCGCGCTGCCGCTGATCGGCATAGCCTCGGGCCTGATCGGCGTGGCGCGCCGGGTGCAGGCGACCCGTTCGTGGCAGCAGCCGATGACGTGCTGGACCTGCCTGGTCGGGCTGTCGGGCTCAGGCAAGACGCCGTCGCTCGACGTGGTCAAGCGCTCGCTGTCGGTGGTGGAGCGCAGCCGGCAACAGGACAACGCCGCGCGCCAACTGGCCCACGAGACGCGGATCGAACGCGCCAAGGCGGCGCTCAAGAAATGGAAGGACGACGTTGCCGCCGCGGTCGACGCCGGCCAGCCGCCGCCGGTCAAGCCGGCCGAGGCGGCGGACGTGCGCCCGTTCGTGGTGCCGCGGCTTTTCGTCAGCGACTGCACGATCGAGCGGCTGGCGCCGCTGCTAGAGGCGCGGCCGCGCGGCGTTACCTATGTCGCCGACGAGCTCGCCAGGCTGTTCATGAATTTGGAGCGTTACAGCGGCGGCTCGGATCGGGCATTCTGGCTCGAAGCGTGGGACGGCAACAGCTTCGTCGTGGAACGCCTGGGCCGGCCGCCGGTGATGCTGCCGCACCTTCTAGTCGGCGTCGTTGGTGGATTCCAGCCGGACTTGCTGGCGCGCAGCTTTGCCGGCGACAGCGACGGCATCTATTCCCGGTTTTTGTATGCGTGGCCGCCCGAGGCGCCGTTCCGTGAACCGGCCGACGATGCGGACGAAACTGATCCCGAGATCGTCAACGCCTTTGGCCGGCTGGCGAGTCTGCAAGCCGGCGACGACGACGCGTTCGCACCGCGCAGCGTTCCACTGACGGCTGATGCCAGGAGGGAATTTGCGGCCTTTGCGGAATTTGCGCACAAGGAAAGACAATTTCTGGATGGGCGCGAGCGCGAATACTGGTCGAAGAGCTCGGGGCATGTCCTGCGGCTGTCAGGCACGCTGTGTTTCCTAGAATGGGCCTGGAGCGGTGGCGCCGAACCGGTAGCGATCGAGGCGCGCCATGTTGGGCGCGCGGTGCATCTGTGGAAGGGCTACCTGTGGCCGCACGGGCGGGCCGCGCTGCGCCTGGTAGGGCTTAGCGACAAGCACAGCCATTCCCGCGCGGTGCTGCGCTGGCTGCATGCCAGCAACAAGACGACGGTGTCACGCGAGGAGGTACGCCGCGAGGCGCTGTCACGGCGGCTCGACGCCGGCGAGGTGCAGGCACTCCTTGACTTGCTGGTGCGCGCCGGCTGGCTGCGCGAGGTCACCTTGAAGGTGTCGGGACCTGGACGACCACCGCGAAGGTGGGAGGTCAACCCGCGTCTCTTTGAAGTCCCTCTTTAATGGCGCAAATACCGGAAGCCCCGGAAATTCGACCAACAGTAATTTTGCGGCTTTTCCGGTAGTTTCGCCAAGGGGGTGAGCATTCGTAAATCCGCACCAACCGGACGCCGGCAACATGAGGAGAGAACCGATGAAATTTGAAATTTTGACGCCAAAGAGCGCGCGTTGGAAATCGTTTGTCGTACTGCTTGGGAACACCCTGACGGATGGCTTGCCCGAAGGTACGTGGCGCTGTGGCAACGATGGCAGCGGCGGCTCAAGGCACCGCTATGCGGAAGCGGTGATGGCGGAGCTCGGCGGAATAGACATTGACGGCACGCTCGCGTTTTTCCGGGAGCATGGTGGCTACTGCGATTGCGAGATCCTGTTCAACGTGGATCGTCCAGATCTGAATGGTCCACTTGATAGCGCTGGCGTTACATCCGCCGCAGCCTGAACCTTCGCCGGCCGGCGTTGTTGGTGTATCTTCCCTGCATGCCCAACCACCGCTTCCATGGATCGGCGGCCTGGAAGAAGGCGCGCCGCGTTGCCAGGATCGAGGCGAAGCATACCTGCGCCAGGTGCCACGCCTTCCTGCCAGGCAAGGGAGAACTGCATGTGCACCATCGGAAGTCGATTGAGCGTGCGCCTGCGCTAACGCTCGAACCGCTTAACCTCATGGTCCTCTGTTCCGAATGCCACAACAAAGTGGAGCCGCGCACGGCGTCGCGCAAATTGTCAGCGTGTGACGAACAAGGCTGGCCACTAGATCCAAAACATCCTTGGAATGTGCTTGGGGGGATGGATAATTTTTCCTAGGGCATCAAAGGCCACCGGCGGCGGCAGTTTCGTGCATCCATCTTGGAGCGACCTGGTCGCAACCTCGGCGCACCGGGCGACGATCGGCGGCATCACGTCATTGGGTGGCTTCGGCTTGCCCCAAAATCCAACCCTCCCAGCCATTGGTCCCGGCGGGAGCCGCGCGCCGTCGACCTTCGACAACTTCGATCATACCAAGCAGGCCGATTGCCGCATCGAACTTGTCCTCACCGTCTTTGCCAGGTCCAAACCCGGCGGTGAGCGCGTCGTGCATCGCGCTTGTGAGCTGGATGCCGTGCATCTCGCATCTTTGGTCGAGCCCTTCCGTCGCCTTCCGACGATCTTCGTGACGCCGCTTGCTGCCGCCAGGAGGAAAACGGACGCCCACGTGCCCATACGCCTCGGCCGGGTAGGTTTCGCAGATGACGAGCCTACCTGCCTCGCTCAGCTCAGTCAGCATGCCGTCAAACGGCCAGAGAAGCGCACCCGCTCGTCGGGCTGGCTGGATGATCTCTAGCCAGCCGGAAATCGCGGCTTTACCAACCTGATTAGAACCGAGGGTCCAGAACAGTGGACATGCAGCGGGACGATTAGGGGTTGCTTTCTCGCACTGTCGCCTGAGCGCATCAATTTTCTGAACCGCAAGGGCCTCGATCAGATGAATTTGACGGACCGATGAGGATGCCACACGAGGATAGAAAGGGCGGTGAAGCGATATCTCCTGCGCCCGCTCGGCCACGTCATAGAAGCGTGACCACGGCCCCACACCGAACGCATCAATGGCTTGGCAAAATCCGCCGAATTCAGTCCTCCCGCCAAAAACCGACGGTAATCCTATTGGAAAGTCAAAGCCCGCAAGGGTCGATTGCGGCTCACGGAGCAGGTCTTTTAGAAAGCCCTCGACCGAACCGACGGGCCGCGGTGCGTCCACGGTCCAGTCTGTCGCGGTCCTCCGAGCTTCGGCAGCCCATCGCTTGACCGCGGTCGTGCTCCAATCAGCGTGGATGAGGCGAACAAAAGATGAGTTCATGCGCTCTACCAGGCCGTCGCTGGACCCGACAGTATCCACGCCGCGCCGCTACACATGATGCAAGACCAAACGATTGAACTCCAGAACAACCAGTCGTCCTTTTCCATCACGGACCTAATGAATTGGGAAATTGGAACGCGCGTCGCACCTCGGGCGCGCGGCCCACGCGTTAATTCAATTCGCTATGACCGTCTTGCTGTTCGCGGCCAGAAACTTGCTATTTCGCGCCAGGCGCCGCGACCTATGACGATCGGCAGCAATCTCCGGCCACCGGGTTAAGCTTCGCCATCATATTCGTTCGGGCGACCGCGTGATTGGCTTCACCGAAAACGCCCAACATCTCGAAGCCCATCCACTCGCAAGGTGGCGATGGGATCGGCGGGCGTATCCGGCGATGATCAGCACGATCAGGATCAGCCCCAGCAAGGCGCTGCCTGCATCGGCATTGGTCGCGGCGAAAGCTGGCGTTGCGGCAAGCATCGCACTGGCAGCGGATAACAGACGTTACAGTTCAATCTCCTTTATGCTTGAGTTCATTTTGCTTTGCAGGGAAAGGTTTCGGCCGTTGCTGCAGAGACCAGCCATGTGCCGACGTGATTGCGTGCCTCCGGATGGCTAGTCAGGTAACGAACAAATATTTCGGTGGCGACGCCATACGGGAGGTCGCGCGGTGCGCAGAAAGCAAAGAACGGCTTGATTGGCGCCCCATCCTTGTTTGCGCCGCTGTGCAGTCTGAACACGTCGAGAGCGCTGCTGACGTAATCAAGGCCAAACGAATGTCGCAGCCCTACTGACGTAGCCTTGGCAAATTGGCATGAGACCGTGACCATCGGTGGCTGCCCGCACAGGGACTGGTAGAGCAAGCATCGCAAACGGCAGCAAGTAACAGACGTTTCAAGATTCAGTCTCCTTTCCGTTTGGCCAAGATCGTCGATGGCGGCGACGAGGCGCCGGTCGAAGCGCACAGCGACGGGCTTGATGGAACCGGGGTTTCATGATGGACACCGCTTAACGCGCGTGCCGGTGTTGGCACTGCTATTGCTTCGTCTTGGGCGTGGCTGGGCACGGAAAAGCGTCGAGCAGCGCGACCATGGCCGTTGAACCGGCGGTGTAGTGACGCGCTTCGGGACGTTCAACCAGACGGCGGGCTATGACATCGGCCACCGACGAAAGCACTACATTGTTAGGAAGGCACACGCCTTTGGGAAGCACATCACCACCCTCTCTGAGAGTTACGAGCGCATCGGCAATCCCTGCAGCGTACCCAAGGCAGAACGCCCGATTTCCGCTTTTGCATTTTGCCAGAAGGTCCGCTCCATCAATGAATTGAGCTTTCGCCACGGTCGCCATTGCAAGCGCGGCGAAGGCTGCGACCATCATTCGGGTCATTTTGCTTTGGTCCCCCACGTCTGCACTATGGTGCCTTCTGTTCCCGACAAGCTTAGAACATACGCTGCTTGGCGGGGCCGCAGGTCAGGTTCATGTGCATTGACATCTGGCTCGACTTACCGGCGTTGAGCTTGGCGCGCTCCTCGGGCCGCATGGCCATGATGCTGATGGTGCCTGCGGTGCGGTCCACTGTGCCGAAAAACACCAGTTCGGAGGACTTGCCGGACAACACCAAATCGTTCTCCCTGATGTCGGTGATGTCGTAGGTGCCGCCGAGCACGCGCACGGTCCGCTGATCGAGATCGATGGTGGCCGTGGTCGGTGCCACAGTGCCCTCGATCCGCTCGGTGATGAACTGGAACATGGTGCCGGTGCAGGTCAGCAGGACCGGCTGAGCAACTGCGGTGGCAGGCGCGCTGCACCCGAGCGCCAGCAGTGCAATCCATCGCTTGAGCAAGTTGTCCCCCTGTTTTTGATCCCGAAGACTGTCAGCGGACCGGTTGGTGAAAGCCGACGAGTACCCAGCGCACGACGAGGCCGAGCATGAGCACGACGAGCGGCACCGCGATGATGAAAATGATCTCGCTCCGGTCGACCGATGGTGCGCCCGGGATACCATACTCGCGATAGTACCGGGCGTTGTTGCTCAGCCAGTTAGATTCGAACATCCATGCGAGGCCCAGCCAGATGATGGTGGCCACGATCCAGAGCCGAAAGAATCCGCGCGACCATGTCATCCGGAGGCCCCTTGCACATCCGTAGGAGCAGGCAGCAGAAATTGCATTACGCTATCGCGCTCCGACTGGGCGCAGGGAGCGATGCGGCAGCGCTAGCCAGCCCTATCCACAGTCCCACGCCCTGCACCATTGACAGCAACAGCTCGGTGGTGAAGCTGGTTATCCGCAAGCTGAACAGGAGCAGAAAAATAAGAAATCCGGTCCAGAGACCGCCGGTAATCATCGCAGCCAAGCCCAAGTTCGCACCCTTGGCGACTTTTTCCATGATCCACACTGCGATAAAGCCGGCGATCACGGCTTGTATGAAGCTCGGGATACCCTCACCGAAGATGAACTGATAAATCTTGCCCGGTGTTTCAATTCCGAACAGAGCGCGGAGATAGAGGAAATCGGAGCTTGCTGACCACGCCCCGGAAACCAACATCAACAAACCGCCGACAACAAAGCCGAGAAGTGTCCCAATCGTACAAACGGCCACCGCAAACCACGTCTGCTGTCTCATGATTCTTTCCCCCAGCCGCTGGGGATCATAAGTGTGGGTCTCGGCTCCCGCAACAGGCAGAGGTGTGGACGAAAGTCAGGGGTTTGAGTCGGAAGTGGGTGCACCCCGGCCGGCGCGGAACTCTCACGCCCAAGAATTTAACCCCGGCCTTCAATGGCTCGGCGGGTTCAGGGCGCGGTGGATGGTGCCGGCGCCGACTTCGGAGTCGATGGCAAGATCGGCGATGGTCTCGCCCTTGGCGTAGCGCTCGGCAAAGCGCCCAGAGAAAACAGCGACATCGAAGTGCTCAATGATGTGGCAAGGACGGTAGCGTAGGTCGGTTCTGGATTTCGGAAAGCAAATCACTGGATCAGGTAGCCCGCAACTAGCCAAATTGCAGCGCTGGCGGCGAGTGTTGCGCCGCCAATCGCTGCCCCCACCGCCCCGTTCATATCGATGCTTCACCAATAATTTCGCCGGATGCCGTCCGGTGATGAAAGCCCAATTGAACTCGGCGGGTTGATTGGTGTCGGTCCTATTTGTAACCGTCGCGCCAGCCTATCCCCGACTTTCGCAAACTACTGCGCCGGCGCATCATGCTGCAAGGTGTCGCGAGGCAATGGGACCTGGCGCGCTCAGTCCGCCAACCGCCAATCGACTGCGGCTTGCTCCCGCCGGCTCGGTGGATACGCATGTTCGTAGCGTTGGCGCAACCGTTTGCCGAGTTCCTCGGCGTTGTCGCATTTCAGCGCCAGCTTGACCAGGAAGCGCAACGACGGCGCGCGCGCCCGGCGCAACTCGGTGCCTTCAAGGCGCGGCACGTCTCGGGGCTCCATGTATTTCACTCCATCGACCAATGCGGGCACGTGCGCCAGCGACACTTCGATATGCCGAAGCGTGGCGTAGCCGGTGAGTTCGGGCACGACGATGACCATGTGGCGCATGGAGAGCAACGTGGTCCTGTTCGAATCGCCGCGCAAGGGGTTCAAATGGCGGTGGGGAAGAGAGAGCCCGCAAGCGTCATCCAAGTCCATTGAAATTAAGCGATATGCGCGACGGTCCTCCGTTGATTCCTGGGCACCTTTCGGACGTGCCCGCGCCAAGCCGACGATGTCTGTTGATAGGGGGCAAAGCGGACTCCGCGCTTGCGCAGCAGACTTCTCAGTTTGGCCCTTAGCCGACATTCGGTACCACGTAAGTCACGCTCCGGCACAGTTGAACATGATCCGCGAATTTCGCTCGCTGCGGTCTAGGTGCCTAGGGCTGCCCCCAAGAGACGGATGCGCGCCTGACATTACCGTCGGCGTCGTCAATCGGCTGCTCCGGCTTGGCCTGCCGTTCGTGATCTGCGCCTTAAGAGAAGCTTCGTTCATTTGATCCCTAGCCAGGAGCGAACGCTCCCACACGCGACCATAGCGTTCAATTGACGGCCTCCTTGGACCGCCAAGCCGATGGGATAGTCGGATGTTTGTTCGCACAGATCACACCGTTAGTTCCGGAACAGTGTCGATTGGCGCGGCGCCGCAAGCGGCGGGTCGATCGCCGTTGGCTGCGGTGGAACTGCTGGGGGACGTGGCGCGGTTGACTTAGGTAGGGAGCGTCGCACCAGGGGAGCTGCCGTCGGCGGTTGCACAATGGAAACGGCCGCCTCATGTGGTGTAGATTTTCTCAGCCTGATTTCGATGCGCCGCCTTTGAGCCACGTCGCCGCCAGATGCTCCGTTCAAGGCAAGGTTCTCGTCCGTATCGATTAGTTGTCCGCCGGACAGAGGGACCAGTTTATAGTTTACAAGTTTCTCCGACTTCCGCAGCACGCTAACGACGGAGACGGCACGCGCCAGGCCGAGGCCTGCATTGTCAGCCGGGGTCAATTTTCCGATCTCGCTGGCGTTAGTGAGAACGGCGTTGAGGCCGCGATCGAGGTTCGACGTGCGGGAAACGGTGCGAGCGGGTACGATGCTGCCCGCGCCGGCTGACGCATCGACGACCGTAGAGGTGATCCGTGGGCCGTAGGCTTGCTCGTCGGTGTGCCCTACAACCTCAACCACATCGACATCATATTGCTTAATTGTTGCAAGGATCTTTTCGAGCGTGGTGGTCATCAGCGCGTCGCGAAACGCCGGCAGAAGTTCCGCGCTTCCAGTGCGAAAGTAATAACCCTTCTCCTCGCTGAGGCTGATAATGGGCGGATACCGGTTGCCACCACCGTCGCCCGCGCTCTTCGATGCTCTTGCAGCGAGCTCGGCCGCAGATTGCGGGGTGAGGCTGGTCCGTTCCGCGTCTGGTAGAGAGCGCATTATCGCGCTCACGATCTCTGCATCGCGCAGAGCTTTGTGGTGGTCGATGCCGGCCTTCCGCAAGGTATCGGTAGCGGCAGCCTTTTCGCGTAGTTCATTTAACGACGTTCCTTCTTTGGCTAGCCGGCTTAGAGCCGCCTTGCTATCAACGAGATCCCGCCAATAGGCATCGATAGCGGTAGGGTCTGCGCCAGCCGCCGCGGTGAGCTTCTCCGCGAGGGAAGTCTCCTTTTTGAGGGCGGCGACCGCGGCAGCATCCCGATCGGCAATCGCTCGCTGGTCTGCGAGTTCCTGCTTCGTCGCCGCTAGCTTGTCCTGTTCTCTTCTAAGAAAAGTCGCCATCGCGATTAAAAGACAGAAGACGAGGAGCAACATAATCTCCGCCATCGTGAGACCTAGAACGAGGCCCCGCCGATAGGTAGAGCTTTGGCGATTGATCTGTCCGTCCATGCGTCAGATACCTCGTTGTCCTAGTCGGATCTCTTTTCGCCAGGCGCCGGGCCCCATGGTCCCGGCTGCACGTCACTGTGGGAACGAAACAGATTGGAAGCTTGGAGCTCCTCAACAAGGCGCGTCATCGCGGCCGCGACGTCTAGCGTGCGATTAAGGCTCTTGTCGACGGTCTTTTCGTGGGTCTCCGCGCTGGCCTTGAATGAATTCACGGCGCGGGACAGACCCTGAATCGTTGGCGCCAGCTTGATCTCAATTATCTGTTCGGGCGTCTGCATCGCCTCGAGCTTGGCGACCATTTTCCGGATCGTCTCGACGGACGCAGCGGCCCCCTTAGAGAGATTCTCCGTCTGCTCCACGAGCCGGTCCGAGACATCGTCCAGGGCGTCCGATATCCGGTCCACCAAAGCGTCCACCGTGTCACCCGACTTGCGCGAAGTTTCTTCCAAGGGGCGGCTGATCTTGCCCGTCATTTGCTCGAGTTCGCCAGCCATGGTCGTGCGCATTTCGGATAACATTGTTTTCATTTCGTCCAGCGCGTCGGCCATCGACTGCTGCGTCATGCGGCGGAAATACGCGAATTCAAGCACGGTTCCCTCAAGTTCGCGCTTCACCCGTCTGGATGCGTTCGCCAGTTCGAGTCGGGCTGTCGCCTCGACCTCTACCGGGTCTTGGCGCATCTGATTGAAGAAGATGCGCAGCGCGATCCCCGCGATGGTCGAGGCGATGGCGATACCGAAATTCCGAACGATCGTCTCCGCTGACCCGTCAGCCGAGAACTGATAGAGCGAGACGGCGAGGCTAGTCAGCGTGAATAGGAAGCCCATGTAGTACAGGTTGTCACCGGCCTGATCGTCCCGGAGGCGGAGCAACCGGGCGCCCGCCATCAGCGCGGCATATGCGATCATGATCAAGACCGGAATTGACGTGACGAGCAGGGGAGACAAGTCCCTGGTCTTTGATATCACGATGAAAGTGCAGCCCACGGCGGTAGTTGCGAAGAAGACCACGCCCCCGAGGATGCCGGGCGGTATCCGTGGCCAGGTTGAAATGTTCGACACGTCTATGTTCCCTGCAGGCGGTGGATAAAGTCGAGGGTGCCCTTGTTGTCCTTCACCCAGGTCGACCAGAATTCGGCGTGTCGGTTCGCGTCCGGCATCACCGACGGTCGGGTGACGTAGTTTATGGTGACGCGGGCGCCGTGGAGATCGGTCCGATACTTTAGATACGCCGGCGATTGCTTGAACCGTTGATATCCGAGGTCCCCGGCGCGCGGATATTGGCCGTAATCGCGCGTGTATTCGATCATATCCGAGATGACCGTCAGCTTCTTCGGGAGGGTACGGACACGCTCGGACGCGAAGCGGTCGATCGCAATATCTTGGAGCGCCGCCATTATCGGCGAACTAGCCGCTTTGGCTGATGCAAGGCTGTTGCGGATTGCTTCGGCAGCGGGCTTTCGGAAGCTCTCGAGCCATCGTGATCGCGCAAGCCGCGGGTTGTCCGTCCATTCACTGAGACCGGTGCCGTCCCCAGGATTACAGCGGGAGAACAGCGCTTTGCTACGGTTCTGAGGAATGTCGAGCACACGGATCTCGAGGAGATGGTAGGCTGGCAAATTGGAGATAAGATCGTCGAGGATGCCCTGGACCTCTCGCGTCGTCGCGGCCGGCAGGTCGTCGGACGTATCGACCAAGACAACGGATAGTCCCTCAGGGCCGGAAACGGGGCAATCGCCGCGATCCAACGTGGGTTTCGCCGGGGCCGAGAACTTGAACCAACCGAATGTGGCGAGCGCGGCGCAGGCAATGAACAGTAGCGCAACCCCGCCAAGTGCAGCGACGCCCATACCGTCCGAACCGCGGCGCCTGCGTTTAGACCTTGCCATTCGTCGACTCCGGGAACAGCTCGTCTATTTCCCTGTAGGACCTAGCGGCACCGTCGAATGCGGCGTGAATTGCCTCGACCTGAAGGGCCAGCAATGCCTGGACGTCATCGATGGAGCGCCGCAGTCGCTCGCGCTCCTCCGGATCCCGCCCGGTCTGTTCGATTGGGATCCGGTCGAGCGTGTACGGCCGGTCAAAATGAGCCGGCGGTGGTGCCGAACGAGCCTTCCGATTCGCCTCTCTGTAAGTCTGCAAAAGGGCGTTCGTAGCCCTTTCGATCTGCGCCTGATGATCGACGAACCTCTGAGAGAGGCGTCCTCGGGAGTTCAGCAAGGAGTCGTACTCGGAACGACGCACGGCGAGATCTCGCTCAGCATTATTCATCGCCTCTGCAGCGTCATCCCGGATGCCGCGCAGACGTTCGATCAGTTCGTCCTTGGCATTCCGGTACTTTTCGCTGGCGGCCTGCCAACGCCGTTCCAGGGCTGTATAGCCAATGTATGGATCGAAGGTCATCAGACCGTCCGCCATCGACGCCACAGAGAAGACAATGCCGATCCCGAACAGCAGCCACGACTGAAGTTCGTGCAGAGCGAGCGGGGTTTCAAGCAGGCGACGCAGTGCCTCGCGGTCGACGTCGACGAGAGCATCGGGTGGAATCTCGCGGACATGGGCGATGGCGAGATTCAGCAGTATCACCAGAGCCAGATATCCGATTAGAGAGCAGGTACCGACTACTTTCAGGACTAAATTGCGGTGGTTGATCAGGCGAATGGGAACGAGACCGCAGAAATAGCTGACAAGAATGTTGAATGCCGCAAAGACGAAAGCGACTGACAAGCCGCCGAGAATGCCCCCCTGATTTGATTTCGAGAGGAAGCCGCCGTTGACCGCGACCTCGAGGACGAACAGAACGGCAAGAAATCCGATCTTGAGAAGCATCTTGCCTGGCGTAGGTAGGCGGGCTGGACGTGAAATCCGGTGCCGCTTCCGGAAGTCCTCCCGTTCCGCCTCGGACTCGTTGAGGCGGCGGCGTAGCTCGAATAGTTCGTCTCGACCCATCGCAGCCTCAGCCCCGAAGTCTCCGACGGCTTCCGGTGCTGCCTGACGGATGATGGCGAACCGCTCTTCGAAATTGAGCGAAGTCATCCTCGCGTCGTAGATGTGGAGGTGTTCCTGATAGATAGAGTGTGCGGTCTGTTTATGGCTCTCGGTGTTCTCAACGATACGGTGCTCTACATCGTCTAGCGCGGTCGCACCGGTATCAGGCCTGCCGCTGGCGCCCCGCTCGGCGCCCATTTCAGCCAACCGCATGTCTCGGGCAACCCGATCTACGTCCAAGTCCAAGAAGATCTGCGTGGACGGGCGATACGGGTGCTGTGCCTGTCCGAATAGGTCACGCAGCCGCGAGATCGCCGATTTTCTCTTCGAGGGATTTTCGCTCATTTTCGCTTTGGTGTCAGAGTTTGGAGCGACGGCACCCAGCCGTCTGAGCCTCGACTTCGCTGCAGAACCAGCGACGCGCCGCACGGTCGGTCATATCCAGACCGTCGTAGAAGCGGCCACCAGGCAGGTGATAGATGCATGCGGACTTGCTCCGCAAATTGCCTTTGATGGCGCAACCTGGTGCCGGCGCCACCTCGGCACTCGCTCCCGTAAGAAGGCGGCTTGCTGCGGCTGAGATCGATGTCGCTCTAAGGACGATAGTGTTTCTGGAACGGCTCCGCCAATCCCAAGGGGCGATGAACGAACTGCTCCAGAGCCCTCGTTGGGCCTCCCGGGCGACATCCTCGTCGGCGACATATAGAGTCGAATAGCGCCGGAATGCCAGAGCCCAACCCTCCTCAACCAGCCATTTTCCGACGTCCTCTCCGTCCGTGGAACAGGTTGCGAGCATCCGACCGTACCGGTCGACTCCGGAGAACTGGCACGCCCAGACTGTGCCCTCGGAACGCTTTGCCAGGGCGTCTCTCGCGTGCAGGCCGCACCGAAAGGGCTTTCCCGACGCGTCAAGGCAAGTCTGGTCAGTTTCGGGTGCATCGATGCCCTGCAGCCTGATTTTTTGGCCGTTAAGGACGACCGTGTCGGCGTCAACGATTTGGGGAATGCCGCGACTTTCGCTTGCCCGCGCGGAACAAGCGAGAACTAGAAATAGTACTGCAATCAGCCAACGCACTACATCAACCTCCATCGAAATGCGTGTATAATACAAGTCATAGGAACAAGAGCGACATCTGCCGTCGATTTTTGTGACTTTGTTGCTCATACCTAAGTCGATACATGGCGTTGAACTGAGCTGAGCGGACGTGCGCACCCCGGGAATAGTCAGAGGCCTCGATCGCAGAGTACCGCAGCTTTTCTGGTTGGCGCGATCGATTGGTCGTTCGTCCACGAGAGCCGAACGACACGGGGCGCCGGCACCTTGATTGCGCTATTTTTGCGGTCGACTAAGTCGTAGACAAGAAAGTCAAGGTTGCCGCATGAATACGCTCCTTCAGGTCAGGGACCGTAGTTTTACGGACTCCTCCAACATTCGGAACCGAGCATGGTGTTGAACAGCCAGCGTGGTGTTTTCATCTCGAGCCAAACGTCAGCTGGCGAATGGCCGCAAGAATGAGGCCTCTCGCCTTTGACGTCGTTTTTGATGGCTTTGCTTAGCGGCGATCTCAACATTAAGGGATGCGATCGCTTCGTGACGGAAGGTCTGTCGAGCAACCGTCCGACGCGCGGGCGCACATATCCGAGCCATCCCCCCATCCAGCCCACCCAACCTCGGCGTATACTGTGTTTGGACTAGCTGGAATGTCAGTCGGCTTCTTCCCGGATTTTCCATAAGCGAGCCATTCGGCGTGGGATTTCAGCTTGACGCTGTGCACGAAAGCACGAGCTTCCTTGAAGGGACGATACTTTAGCAAGGAGCTCGCGACCGTGCCTGTACCGAGCCAGTCGCCATATCCAACCCAACCCTCATTCAAATAAGTCTGACGTGGAACCGCCGCGATATCGGTGGGTTTCTTGCCTGACTTGCAGTATAGGTTCCACTCCGCTTCCGATTTCAATCCAAGACCCCGCACGAACTCGCGAGCTTTTGTGAAGAGTTGCCAGCGGCCTCGACGGCTGCCGGTCCCGAGCCAATCGCCCCAACCAGACCAACCCGCTCCTGCGTAAGCGCTAAGGGGATAACTCGGAATGTCGTTGGCGCCGTTCACTCGGGAGGAGTTGGGCACTTTCACCAGTCTTGCCTTCAATACCTGTGACAACATTGCATGGGCTTTCGTTGCGCATACAGCGTCGAAACCCGTCCGCAAACGCCATTTGATGCGAAAGACGACGGAGATTGGCCTCGAACACTGGCAGTCTCTCGATCAGGAGGATTGGAGCCTAATTGTCGGGAAACTGAAAGGTAAAAGCACGGCTCCGATGGCCCGAACACCGAGTCCGCATCAGAGTGCCGCTGCGGCTGCAACGACCCACTTCGTCCGTGATGGTGCTGCACGTGGTCGGCTGATCATGCCGTGCGATACTGGCAAAAGTCTTACGGCCTATTGGATCGCGGGAGCATTAAAGGCCAAGTCCATTCTCGTTGCCGTGCCAAATCTTGCCTTGGTACGCCAGAGTCCAGCGTGACACCGGCAATGCCGTCAATCAGGGCGTCGACATCGTCCGGGCGTACCAGTTCACGCCGCTCCTCCATCAGCCGCAGTTGCAGCATCTCGATCTTGAGCTTGACGTGATCGGCATCTGCCTCACTGCGCGGCGACTGCCGCCGCTCGCGCCGCAAGTAGCGGAGGTAAGCAACGCACGCGGAAGCCGTCACCTTGCCGCTGGATCATGCGCTCGGCTTCGAGCTTGCCGATGTACGTCCGGGTGCAATCGACGTGCGGCGCCAGTGCCGACGCGCTGACGGCCGCAGCCTCCTTGGCGATGGGCAGGCTATCCGCAGTAACGGACTCGGTCACTGCGTTCGTTTTTGTTGGATCGCAGTAGCGATACTCCGACCGCAGCCTCAGCGTGGAAGAGTATCTTCCGCAAGTCCCGATGCCGTGTTCGCCCTTCGGCGCAATAGCGGACTATCCCCGGACTTGCCTCTTGGAGAGCGGGCTCAATATATCTGGGGGTGTTGCGGCTGGCTTTGAGACCGACGCCGTCGCCGCCCCGTGGAGTCGTATTCCACTGGGTAATCCATGGCTTTTCGGTGCACACTGCGTGATCTAGGCTGGAACCATTCCATGTACATTGTAATATTTCCGGCCGGAGCGAAGTGTTGAGCGCTTTTCCGTGTAAGGACCTTGCGGGATCCCATGGCTACTTGGATTGACCGACCGAATTCGAAAGATGTGCTGGATGCTGCGGAACGCTGGAAGCAGGAGTGCCTCATTGAGGACGGCAGCTTGTTTTCGCCGGAACGCCGTTGGAGCGCTGCGAATGCCGATAGCTTATGCGACGCCTTCTTGGGTAACCCAATTGCTGGGAGTGAGAAGTTCATAGACAAATTGGGGCGACAACTAAACAATTCCCCAGCTACTGTTCAGAAGCTCGCGGCAGAATGTTTATGGCTGCTATTTCTATTCGTAGCCGACAATCAGATGGGAGCAGCCGTTAAGAGAGAGCGCATTACGCGCATTTGGCTGCTGTCCGGAAGTACCGAACCGAAATCCCCATTGCTGTCAGACGAGGTTCTCTCCGGAATAGCGCATTCTGGAATTGCATTCATGACCAAGGTGCCGGACGAGCTCGGATTTTTGCTGTCGGTCATCAGGGACTTCAAGAAGCACTCCCCTAGTGATCGTCAGGAGTTATTGGCCGATGCATGGCGTTTTGGCGATTGGGTCGATAAGCAAGTGGGAAACGACCGTCGCGCATTCAGGCATATGCTGCTGTATTTGTGCTTTCCAGAACGTTATGAGCGGATCTCGAGTTTGCGGCACAAGCGGAAGATCAGAGAGGCTCTTGAGGACAGACTGCCACCTGCGGAGCGCAACGAAACGAACCAGAGTCTGCTGGCCACGGATCAGGTCCTCTTAGCGATCCGGCACGGGCTTGAACGGGAATATGCGACAACCGAGCTCGACTTTTACCGTCCGCCACTTCGAGCTCTTTGGCGGCAGGTCGAGGCAAGCGAAACCCCGGGCTTGGCAGATGAGGTAGGAGAAGGTCGAAATTTTTGGATAGAGAAGACAATCGTGTCTGGACGCCCGGACCGGGAAAGCGGTGATCACGCAGCCGGCAAGGCACTTTGGTCACCCCAGAAATCGAAGAGCGGCGGAGACATTTATGCCAACATGCGTCGGGTCAAGGCGGGTGACGTGGTGTTTCACCTCACAGACAATGAGGCAATTACTGGAGTATCTACTGCTGCCGGAAGTGTCGACGACAAGTTCGTTGGCCTGGCCGGTACCGACTGGGAGGGCCCTGGATATCGAGTACAGCTTACGGGATACGCTACACTCGATCCAACTCTTCCACGAGAAGCCTTCCTCGAAAAGGAGCCCTTCGCGACGGAACTTCGCGAGCTCGCGCTGAGCGGCGCTAAGGGACTATTCTACAATGCGCACCGAGGCTTAAATCAGGGCGCGTATTTGACGGAGGCTACGCCGACATTACTTTCCGTGATTAGCCGAGCTTACCACGCCCACGCAGGAAAGCCGTTGCCGTTTTCTGAAGAGGTTGCTGCCCCGATAACCTCTACGCAGAAATTTACTATCGACGATGCTCTGGAGGGACTCTTTCTTGAACGTCAGGAAATTGAACAAATCCTGCTGCTCTGGAATACCAAGAAGAACATCATCTTGCAGGGCCCGCCCGGTGTAGGAAAGTCGTTTGCGGCCCGCAGATTGGCATATGCCCTTCTGGGCGCTGAGGATCGTGAGCGTTTGGGCTTTGCACAATTTCATCAGTCATATTCATATGAGGATTTCGTAGAAGGTTACCGCCCCACAGAAATGGGATTCGAACTTCGTGCTGGCAAATTTGTAGAATTCTGCCGACGTGCTGAAAGCGACCTCGAGAGGCCGTACGTCTTCATCATCGACGAGATCAATCGGGGAAATCTCAGCAAAATCTTTGGCGAACTGATGCTGCTGATCGAGAACGATAAGCGCAACCCCGCTTGGGCAATCGCTCTTGCTTCAGGCGCAGTACCCTTCCACGTCCCCGCTAATGTTTATGTAATGGGGCTCATGAACACCGCTGACCGATCACTCGCGGTTGTTGATTATGCGCTTCGACGTCGGTTTGTTTTTGTTGACCTAAAACCTAAGCTGAGTTCCTCAGCGTTCAGACTGTGGTTAGGAAAACGAGGTGTGCAGGGACCACTGCTGGGCACCTTGATAAACCGCATTGATGCTCTGAACAAAGAAATTACGGCCGATACTAGCAACCTCGGGCCCGGCTTCGCCATTGGGCATAGCTTTTTCTGCGCGGGACCTACTGACGAGGAGGACGCTTGGGGCTGGTATAGCCGTGTGATCCGCACGGAGATTGCGCCTTTGCTTCGTGAATACTGGTTCGACGCCCCTGATAAAGCAAAGGGGTGGGAGGACCAGCTGCTGGCACCGATATGAGCACGGCGCAATTGATCCCCATCGAGAACATTTATTATCTCTTCTGCTACGCATGGAATCGGTTTGAGCAGGCGCAGCCAATTCCGGTCGGCGCGAGCCCCAGCCCGGATCTTCCAAACTTGCTCGCGCGTGTGTTGCGTGGCGGACTTGGCGCAGTTCTCCGCCGCGGGCTCGAGCGAACCTATCAGCCATTTGATGATGAGATTGTGACTGTTCGGGGTCGAATTGATCTCGCAGCGAGCTTCCGCTTGATCGCACGAAATGGCCGGCGGCTACAGTGCTCGTTTGACGAGTTGAGCCACGACAGTGCCATCAATCGAATTTTGAAGGCGTCACTTCTGAGACTGTCACTCGCCTCTACTCTGGATTCTGAACTTGCGAAAGAACTTCGTGCACTCGCGCGGAGGTTTCCGAATGTAGCTGACATTCAGCTGCGGCGTTCGAGCTTTGCGCGTATTCGGCTTCATCGCAACAATGCCTACTATGATCTGCTGCTAAAGACAGCCGAACTGGCGTTTGATTGTCTTATACCGCACCCATCCGGTAGAGGATTTGTCTTCAATGACGTGTTGCGCGACGAGAAAAAAATGGCTCGGGTATTTGAGGGGTTCGTGCGTAACTTCTATCGAGCGGAGCAGCGTACATTCGCCGTGGAACCTCTAAGCTTGATGTGGGATGCGATTCCTCTAACGAGTGGCAATCTGGGGCAGTTGCCAACGATGAGAGCAGACGTCTTCCTGCGAGCTGAACACCGAAACATCATTATCGATACAAAATACTATGCTGATGCGCTTCAGCGCTATCACGGCCGGGAGAGCTTTCGCTCTGAAAACCTATATCAGATCTTCAGTTACTTGAAGAACGCTGCTGCTAAACGTCCTGAACTCACTGCGGCGGAAGGCATGTTGCTTTATCCGGAGGTCCATCAAACTCTGGATGCCTCCTACGTAATCCAAGGCCATCGGACTAGAATAGCAACCGTAGATCTCGCCAGGCCGTGGCCACAGATCGCAGATCGCATGCTTCAACTCGTGTCCTGAGACGTGGTCAAACTCATACCTTAAGGTATTGGCATCGACGCCTCGACAACTACTCGCGGAGGCATCCACGTTATCTTTAGGCAGATGCGTGCTTTGCTCCTCCTGTAACTGCAACCACGGATTCTCTCGTCGCAGATTCTCAATAGATGCGGTTGCGCGGTCCCCGCAGGTTTTTATTCGAGTGCTCGCGGAGGCCGCAGGACGGCCCTGCAACGCGCTGGGCCATGCCCAGCGCATGACGGCTTGGGGATTATTAGCGGCTTCTAAACCTTTCGCATCGCGCCATCAGAATGGGTGCGCTAAACCTGCCATCAGGTGTCTGAAAGCTCTAAGACATGCCCCTGCGCTGCGTCGGGCCAGATGGCCAGTCCATTCAATCTTTCGATCTGCCCGAAGCCGAGTGGTCGGCTTTGCGGCTTGAGAACCGCCGGTTACGGCAACTGCGAATGCCATGCTGTGACGCATCCGTGGTCATGAAGACATCTGGCCGGGGGCTGAAGTTCTTCGCCCACAAGTCGCGAGGGCCATGCCAGAGTGCGCCGGAGACTGAAGCACATCTGGCTCTTAAGACGCTAGCAGTAGAGGCCGCACGGAGAGCAGGATGGAAATGCTCGACCGAAGCAAGTGGCTTGTCACCAACTGGAGAAACTTGGACCGCCGATGTGCTGGCGTACAAAGGCGATGCCAAGATCGACGCTTTCGGTATGCGCTCCTACGCCGAACACGGCTTTGGGCGGGAAGCGTTCGCCAGCTTCTGCGTTGGGTCGACCTGCTGGGATTTTGGCTCGTCCTCTGCGGCACGGCAGCGAACGTCTATGCGCTGATCAGCCTAATCCAAGCACTCGTCCGCTGAGGTGGTGCGTCCCCAGTAGCGACGCGGATCGCATTCGGGCGCGGATGATGGCGGGACAGTTGATGTATCAGCGCAAGAAAAAAGTTGTCACTGTGCTTCGACAGCGGTTTGGGCTTCTGATGAGATAGCAAGATCACGCCGGCGACGCCGTCGATGCCACATGCCGCACACAATTGGGTAGCGAGATGTTGAGAGGAGCTCGCTGGATCGGCGGATATACCCGATCCAAGCGATCCAAGAGGCCCCCGGAGAGATCATCTCCGGGATCTTCCCCATTTTGCCGCTACACTACCGGCCTGCCACTAATGTCCGTTGCTGGGTGTACAAGCGACGTGGACCCGTCATCAGCCCATGTCGTCTTTTGACCCTGGCTGTGCAAAAAAGCGAAGGATCGAAACACGACTAGAATTACATTCTTCAGTTCGTCTTCTAAGTTGAAGGCGCTTGCGAACTGGAGCGCTAGAACGGACTTGGACGAGCATTTTCTTCTATCGCGCTCAGGCGTCTTGGCGTTTTCACACAGCCAAGACCCGAAGCGGAATTTTAACTCTAACTAGCTTTATGACTCCCGACCAATTCGCCGAATTGAAAAGTAACGATGCCTTCGCAAGAACATGCGAAGTTCATGGTGCATTGGTGCTTTTCGCAACAGTCCGCCAGGCGAATACTCAACGCCCTGACCAACAATTGATCGTAAACCAAGAATAGCCGCACGCGTTTCCAGAGACAGAAGGATAGTTCGTTTCAACCGTCCACAGCTGGTCGCCGCAGTGGGCTTGACCGGATGCTGCTGGGTTCGCGCCACCACCTGAACAACCTTCATGTTCGGTCCAACCGCCATGATCATCGCAGCCGTGCGGATCCTGGTCCCTAAATGGATCGTAATTTGTCACCTTCTTCGCATGCTCGCCGTGACAGATCGACACTCGTTTGGTGATCCTCCCCAGATCGCCACAATAGTAGACCCGGCCGGGGTTCGAGCCACTTTGAGGAGTGGTTAAACCGACGGTCTTATATGTGCACCAAGCAGTAGCGCCGCCGCATTCACCGGTACGGCGGTTCGCCCAACAGACTGCAACTTGTCCACGGTACTCAGGCCGACATTTGTTCGGATCAGGTTGCGAACCTTGCGAGCAAGCTCGATCGCGTCCCCCCCAATCACCTTGACTGCGAGTATCAGACCACTGCTGCGCGTATGCCAAATTAGCGGACGCGAAAAGCGCGCCCATAGTCAAAAAGCTCGCCAATTGTTTCATGGCCTTCTCCGCCACCAGAGGAATTAGCAAGGCTCAGGATTGCATTGCGTAAATCGGGGATCTTGTACTTCCTCACACCTTAGGGTCCACCAGTCGCGATCAAACGCGCGACATGGGTCACCCCCCCGCTGGCTACGGTTCTCTTGAATTGCTTGGCGCGACGCGGCGCAACTTCCAGCATTTGCCTGGATTGTTTGGTCGCCCGCATCCGGCTTTTGCGCTGAACGACAAAGGTATCTACGAGCAACGAAGTAATTTTGGGCGTTAGCGGTCGCTGAAACGAAATCGCCAAAGATGATCGACGAGAGAACACTCCCCAATATCAAATATTTCTTCATGCTTGGCTCCTGTCACTGCGCCGCACCGAAATCACGCGATGGGTCAAGCGACATTGCGCGCTTGGTTTGACATGAATGGCCGCCAACTGAGGCGGCCTACACTTATTGACACTCGTTGCTTATGCAAACCTATCCAACGCAGCAATCGGTATGGCTCTCGCATTTCGCACCCTTGCCGCCCCAGGTGATTGGGCGCGGTGTCATTTTCTTAAGATGATGGAAATAGCTCTCCAATTTGGTAGGTACGGGCGCCTGCTGCATACGAGGGCGTTGTAGCAATAATCGCAGTCAGAATGTAGACTTTAACATCACCCTCCCTTCGAAAGGCTCGACGGCGGCGAGTGATTGGATTACATATGCGCTACCCGCAGTTGAATAGCCTCGCCATATCGTAAGTGCACTACAATACTGCGCGCTATTGGTTCATTCAATAATCCTGTGGGAGGATATCATGCCAAAAGGTCGGAACCCTGTTATTCCTCATAGCGGGCAATTGGCTTACGTCGCATGGCGAGTCGCTAGATAGGCGGCGGTTTCTATCTCGACCAACACTTCCGGCTTTTCAAGGGATCGCACTTCTACAAGCGCGGATACTGGAAAATCTCCGCTGCTCACCCGCGCAAACGAGACGATCGAATCTAAGCACTGTTGCTGCGGAGCATTAGCTCTTCATGGCCCCAAGCCCGCCAAGTTCGGCGCCTGCGGAAGGTCTGTATTGGGGTCAGTCTGGACTTCACATCAGCGATCCTTCGAACGCCGCTTAGCGGACAAATGGACTGTTGATCTAAGTCAAGGTCGACCTGAGGCCCGCTCTTACCCTCTGCTTCTGGCGTGAACTCCCTGGCCGGATAGCGCCACCGACTCGTCTGGAGGGTTTGCGATCCACCGGACCGGCTTTGTCCATCGCGAGGACTGCAATGCGCTTGGCTTCATTGTGTCCGCTGTCTGGACGCTCGTTGTGGCAGGCGCGTTCGGCTACATCCTCTTCGGCTACAACGTCGCTTCGTTCGGCAGGTTTTGCGCCAGCTAGATCCGACATTGCATTTTTGCTGGGTCCTCAGTCGCGGGCTTTTCATTTGTAGCTGACTGCTGATGGCCGATTGTGTTGAAGAAGTCGGCAAATGAGCCGTTAGGGATGGCACCAAGGGCAAGGCGTGCGCGGGCCCGCTAGCGCTCAGGCTAGCTGCAGCGCGGGGAATGGGATCAGCTTTGCCAGCTTCCGGAGGTTCTGGGCGGTGCAGCCAGGAGGAACTCGTCTCGAGCACCAAATGGGCCTCTCAGTCTGAGCCGATCGAGGCGCAGGATGCGCTTGAGATGTGCGAACAGCATCTCGATCTTCTTCCGTTCGCGTGGCTATGTCGCGTGCGACGTCTCGGGCGCTTCGTGGATGGAGCGCGGGACCTTGCGAGCGGGCATGTTCGGACAGCAACGTGGCTTAAGCTCGCAGGTGTCGCAATCACGTTTGATGGCGCGATAGAGCAGTGTTGCTCCATCATTCACCAAAGTTCGGGTAGAGGTCAGCTGCTTGCCAGCCGGACAGATGTAGACATCAGCTTCCTCGTTATAGATGAAGGCTTCGCGCGAGAACGTCCCATCTACGCGAGCAGACTTGTCGAACACGGGAATGTGCGGCTCGATCGCCCGCTCGTTGACCAGCCAGCCCAGCATTTCAGCAGAGCCATATGCACTATCGGCAGCCAGGCGCTCAGGACAAAGTTCGCGGCGTTCTTCAGTGCGCTCAGCTTGCGACAATCGTCCTTTGATTTAGGTCAATGGCCTCTCTCGGTTCCGACCGAACCATCCCGCTATGAATGAGCCTGATGACTCTCACAGAGCCGCCGATGTCCAAACCCACGCGCTTGGAAGAAGCTAGGCAGGTCATCAGGAGTACGCAGGCGATCTGTTGGAGATGATCAGGAAGCTCCACCAACGCCTACATTAGAATCGCATCATCCGGGAGCGTCTGTCATGAAATTGCTAGCAGCCTTTCTCGTTTACATGTCTATGACGGGTTTGTGCTTGGCTGATGGCGTCTTATTCACAGCTAGCGCAAGCTTCGGTACGCCTGAGTCCGGTGGCAAGTGCACCCCCGGTGGGTTTGCGTGCAGCTATCGCCCGGTTTGCTCACTCCAAGGCGGACAGTGCGCTGGTTGCCCAGAGGGCTATACTTACTATGGTGGAAATATCGGTTGCTACCGCTGCGCGGGAGGCGGTTCCTTAGTGAACGAAGGTGGCTCGTGGAAGTGCAAATAACAGGCCTTCAATAAAGAACAATGTCCCAATTGAATTGCAGGTCAGTTCGCCTAAGGGACCTCGGCATCACTCGTCGAGCGCGTCGCGACTTAGTATTAATGCTAATCGCCAGCCTGCTGTTTGTTTGCAGCGTTGATGCATCAATGGCGCTCGACTGCGGTCCCAAGTTGGACCTTGCACCAACCACTTTATATGTTGCCAAATCACAAGAAATTCCGATTACACGAGTGGTGACTGAACGAGTCGGTGCGAGTCGGAATTTGGTAGTACACATCGCAAATGAAAACAAACGAAGTGCGATGTTGTATCAAGTTATTGTACATCGGGTTGGCGGTTCGATCTCGTCTGCTTATTGTGTCAGCTCGGGCGGGCTGACTCCTTCCGGTACAGTTACGGTGAAGATAAAAGAGGCCCCGCTGGGAGATGATGTGATCGTCCAAATAACGACTTCTGCTAATCCCAAAGCAAAGTACACCATCTACAGCGATTTAAACGCGCAGCGAGATTTCTCGACGCGCGAGGTGGTCCGCCGGAACCTTTACGTGTTCAAGTTCAAAAATGCCCCTCTGGCTTCGACATCACGCGCACATGTAGAAGCAGCGATAGGTATTTGGCGAGACGCAGGTATTGATTTTCAACCCGTGTATAGAGATTTCTCCGATAGCGAGACGGCACAAATTCTAGGGGACGATCGCCTACTAACGGTTTTTTTCGGCCAATCCGGCCTTGAGCTCGGTGAGTGGCAGGACCGCGAACGAGTACAGAATCTGAAGCCGAAAAAAGAATCGTTTGCTGTGGTGTTTGCAAGAACTACGTTTCAAGGTTTTGGCGGAACCAGAACGGACCCATATCGCGTGCAGATATACATCGATGAAGATGTACTTGTGCCTACGGCGCCGGTCGGACGTACGGTTGCGCATGAGCTGGGCCACCTTTTACTGGGAGAGGGTCACACGGGCTCGCCGAATGTGCCCTGGACTAGTGGATTGATGGAAGCGGGAACAGCCAGCACTTTCATCGATGTTTCTGCAACGGACGCGAAGCGGGCGCGAACGAGGGCGGCACAAATTCCAACTCCATGAATGATATCGTGAGTTTGAAGATTGGTGGGCTGTCTGATCTAAGGCAAGATCGCCTTTTATTCTCAAGCTATAAGGCAGTCGATTGAGTGAAAAAATCTAAGCTCAAGGGGTTGCTTCGAATTCCTCATAAATTCGCGTTCCCCAATTGGCCCGACGCGGACCTGAACTGCGTACGGGTCAATGTCAGCGCTTGAGATGAACGGACATCGTCCAGAGCAGCGTCCGCCAGGTTCATCTGATGCGAGACAATTTCCATCCCAGCGTTCCGCCTTTCAAAGTCAAATCGAAAGAATGGGCGGCCGTATTTCTCATGCGGTTGCCTTGTCTTCCTTATCAGCCCCGCGTGCGACGATCTTCAGCCCATCATCCGGCAACGGCCGCTGGAGCGTCTTGGCCTCACCCCAAGGCGCGCGCGTCCAGACATCGCGCTCCTCATCAGTCATCAGGATCACTGGCATCGCCTTCGGATGGATCGGCTCGACGACAGCATTCGGCGTCGTGGTGAGAAAGCCGTAGACGTTATGCGGCCCCGGAATCGGCTTCGATTTCGTGCCAGGGACAGATTCCCGGTCGGCACGTACTGGTGGTTACGATAGCCGACTACTGCCACCACATTGCGCCGAGCCTTACTGGTTGCTGCCGTCATTGGTACACAAATGACGGGGACGGATTAAACGCCGTACAAGCAAGTGAACTTGCTGCCATACTTCAAGGCTCGATAGACGCGTGCCGCATTGATGACTACGCGCGTCGGCTAGCTTCTGGGCAGTCCAACATACGACTGCAAGACGATTCTGCGGAGATCGATCGTCTGTTGTTGGTCCAGCGCCCGTTGCCCAGGCACGAGCTAGAACGGAGTTATGCAAACGAGTTCGTCAATCAGGTGCAGCGGTTCATCGACTTTCTGTTGATTAGTGACGGTTTTGAGATCCTCTAGACGCGTTCGGAGATGCGTGATGCCAAAAGCCCTCTTCTTGTCAAGTGCTTAGGGTCCTTGGTTAACCCCGCGTCCAAATCTCAGGTTTCGGAGGCCCTAGAAATGGTCTGCAAGCTGTTGCGAGCACACGCCGACGCGGTGATCGCTGGCTTGGCACCTGCTACGCTGCCGCAGCCTGACAATTCGGCATTGGCTCAGGCCCACCAGCCGAGCCGCATTTTACGTATCGACCGGCGGTTAAGCCTCATCCGGCCTACAAAGGGGTTGTGCAATGAGCAAGTCGGGTCGTCTGAATTGTTGTCCACCCGGCTCTGAGCCGTACGTGACCCTGAATCGGCTTGATAGCTATATCGGCCATGATATGCCGCACTCGGTCGCTGAGCATATCTGCGCAGGGTGGCCTGAGCCCGGGCGGCCTCGCAGTGAGGTCGATCGTATCCGGGCGCGGATGGTGGCGCTGCAAGTGAACTATGAGCGTAAAAAGAAAGTCGTCATTGCGCTTCGGCAGCGATTTGGGCTGTTTTACGCGATGATAAGATCACGTGGGTGACCGTCCGAGCCACATGCCGCCCACTAGCGAGATATCGATCGTTGGATTGGCGGACGTACCCAATCTCAGCGATCCAAGCCCCCGAAGAACTTTCTCTTCGGGGTCCCCTTCTTCGTTTCCTCCCGATACTCAACCCGCATGCCGAATTTGAAGAGATACCGAATCTATTGCGTCGGCCAACAAGGCTGAGCCGATAGCGATCGGCAGAGGACCGGCGCCATTCGTAAGGAAGCCGCCGATCGACTATTCGTACAATGGCGGGCCGCGGCCGGTGGTGCCGGTCAGGTTGGAGAAGCCGAAGACTTGGCCGCGGTGGATCGGTGGCTGGCCCTTCGCATGACCTTGCGGAGTGACTACTACAATAACTGAGGCTTCCTTTTGATTTTCTCGAGTTCCTTCAGCGCTCTCTCGGCTTGCGGCGGCACTTCGAAATTGACCTTAAGCTCGAAGCTCTTAGCGCCGTTTCTCAGCGCCTCAGTATTTCTACTCCATTGATCCTTCAGATCCTCCACCATGCGGATTATACCGATTGTTATGCCTCGAAAGGAAACCTTGAGGCCATGAAAAGCAGATGATACGTCGGCAGCGTTCAGGGACCGTTCGAAATCCAGGAATTTGCGGCAGTTGGAAAAGATCGCGTTCACTGCGGTGAGCAATTTTAGGGCATCTCCAGAAACACCGGGATTGCCCAGAGCGCCCATCAGGTCCTTCTCGATGCAGGCCGCCATGTTAGTTATCGCTGCGGAAAGATCGGCTGACTCGTCGCCCACCCAATTAACAAATTCACGACCCGTAAACAGTTTCCTCGGAACAACATCCGCGAGCCCTTCGCAATCGGTCTTTAGCAACTCCAATTGCGACCTCAATAGTTCTTCGACCAGCAGAAACTCCCAGAGTTCTCCGTGGTTCAAAGCGAGAGAGCGGGCAAGGTCTGTCTCGTGGGCGTATGCAGCGCCAATGTCAGGAGTGTCCTCGCTGTCCTGATTTTGGTCAGGTGAGAGCAGCGGGATCGCGGCACCACTGCTGATTGCCTTTGGCATCGCCGCCGCTGCCGATGCGAATTGCTCAGAAACGTCAACGCGGGAGCAGTGAATGCGCTCGTTCAATCCGCTGGCGGACCTGATGTCGATTTCGCCGTACAGGCAAATGGGCAACTGGCGGTTATTCTTAAACCTGCGATCCGGACCGCCCTTACGATTTAGGTACTGCCAGGTCTCGCCCACCACCATTGTATCACTTGGAGGTGCGCCGTCCTCGATAAAGCGAGTTTGCCTACAGTCAACTTGAATATCGCCATAGCTGAGGCCAGCAACGTCGCCGTCCACCATCACAAGAATAGCATCCGGCGTCAGATAGACAGTCTCCTTTCCGAGCGGTAGCCGTAGAAACTCCAAATTACTCTTGACCAGTGGGGGATTTCCTCGGGTAAGCGAAATGCTCTTCCTTTCCACCATCTTACCGGCACCGGCATTGCGTTTCCAATCTGCTTCCTGCTTCTCTAAAGGAATCCGCCAGACGTTACTGGAACGCGCCAATGCATCGAAAGCGCTTGCTAGAGCCTCGAATCGCCCAAGCTCTTCCGCAGATAGGTCGTAGTCGAGAGAGATGGCGCTGGATTCGCGCCCGTGAAGCCAGATCGAGCCTAGAATAATCACCGCTCCGGCAGCGCCTAGGAAAGCCGCCGCCGGGGGAACAGAGTATGCTGAAGCGACAACGATTAATGCAACTAAGGAAAAGATTGCCGATAGAAAAGCAAGCCACATTTTGTATGAGTGCCACCTCGCTAGGCCGGCGTTTATTACGCCCGCAATATCGATTGTGGAGTTTGCGACCAATTGTTCGATCGGCGCACTGTCTATTACTGTTGCACTTGGGTCCGTCGTTGCTGGTTCAGGCGCGTCCACATCGACATCGTAATGCGTGGGCCGATCTGGTACTGGTGAACTGTCGGTCGAGCCGTAGGGCTTATATGCCGTCCACGAAAGCCCTGATCCAGACAGGCCAATCGTCGTGCGGGTACCACGCGAACCTACTGTATAGCGAAGGCCGCGCGGACCGAGTGAGACGCTTGCCCCACCTCCGCTCAAGTTCAAACGAACTCCCGGAATAATTTTAAAGGTCCGACGAAAGCGAAAGCCCATTTACTCTCATGCCTCCTGCGTAGGTTGCGGCCTGAGCCGTTTTCGCGCATTACCTGCCCGAGCGCAATTGATCGAATCGATGCCCGTTGGGGCGGAACCATGCTGCGATGCAGCGTGCCTCGCGCCATTGACAAACGCGGAAGGCGGCGCCGGGCGGGAAGTTAATGTAGTGCGCTTGACGTACCAGATTGTTTCTACCTAATTTTTCTTAGGAAGAAGCGGCAGGGGTGGCAATGAGATCGATTGCGGTCGCATTGTTTGTTCTGTTCAGTACAGCTTTTGCCAACGCCCAGGAGATTGCCGGACAAGCCGTCGTCACCGATGGCGATACAATCGAAATACGCGGCATCAAAATCAGGCTGTGGGGAATAGATGCCGTCGAATCAAAGCAACTATGCTGGGATGCCGCATCCAACGTCAGGCAGTGCGGCAGGATTGCTGCAAATGCTGTAGCTGAAATGATTGGCCGGCGCGTCGTGAGTTGCCTGCCGGTATCGCTCGATCGCGACCGACGCATCGTCGGCCGATGTTCTGTGAATGGTCACGATCTGAGCGAGGTGATCGTTCGCTATGGCTACGCAATCGACTATGTCAGGTATTCAAACGGCGCCTACGCCCAATCGCAGGAACTGGCGCGCTCCACAAAGAGCGGCAATTGGCAATATGCATGGCAATATCCTGAAAATTTCCGAGCCTGCATGAAAATACGGGGAGCAAATATTCGCAGTTGCTCCCAGCAGTAGGAGCCATTACTCGGCAAACAGATCGGATCCCTTGGCCTAAATTTCACTAACGTGCCGTTGTCGTGCAGGGGGCGGACGATAGCTGAGTATTCGCGCGATGGTTTTTCGGTTTCTTACGCCATCTCCCGTGTGGATCAATGGCTTCCCATAGGAATTTCCCGCTTGATGCAAGATTGTTTCCCATTGCTCGTTCGATGTAGATGCGTGCATTGTTTCCGCTTGAGCGGCTGCCACAGGACTAGTGGCATGCCGCCGTTGCAGGGGAACAAAATGAACGCATTCCGGAGTTCGTCCAATTTGCGTGCACTCTACGTGATCCTCTGCCTTGGCCTCATAACGAACGGCGCTGCGCGCGCTGAACCGTCCCTTCCGACGATCGACCCATTCAACAATCGACATGCGCTTGTGATCGGCAATGGCGCCTACAAAGGATCGCCTCTCAACAATCCGGTTAATGACGCCGCTGATATGGCAGACGCTTTGCGAAGCGTGGGTTTCAAGGTTACTCTTGGAAAGAATCTGGATCTTCCGCGGATGCGGCTCACAATCCAGCAATTTGTAAGCTCTTTGCCGAGCGGAGCTGCAGCGTTCATTTTCTATGCAGGGCACGGAGTGCAACACGCCGGACAGAACTATCTGCTGCCTGTGGACGCCCTTAGTCTGATTTCCGCGGCTCGCGACCTCGACCGAGCAGCGATTAATGTCGGTGATTTTCTCCGCGACATCGAAAGTGCGCAGCCGGCTATTACGGTTCTGTTTCTTGACGCATGCAGAAACTCGCCGTTTTCCACGATAAGCGAGATCGGGTCCGGGTTGGCGCGCACCACTCCGCGGTCAGCAACAAGCGTTGCCGGGCAGGACAAGCCGGTGAACGGACCAAAGCCGAGTCTAGAGGGCGTTTTGATTTCCTACTCAACTGCTCCCAATGCCGCCGCGGAGGACGGCGCCGGTCGGAATAGTCCGTATACGGCTTACCTCAAACGGCATATTGCCGCGGCTAACACGACGTTGGAAACGGTTCTAAAGTCCACGCGTACAGGCGTCACAAAGGACACGCGCGGCCGGCAGACGCCTTGGTATGAATCCTCCATCAATGGAGAGTTTTTCCCGGCGGGCAGCGATCAAATCTCGATCGAAGCGCTGCTTGCTATGTTTTTGCCCGATAAAGATCGAGACTTCATTCCAGACGCAACCTACTCGATGACATGGGATCCAGCAGTGCGATCTCCTATCAAATGGCAACACGCGGGCATCAGAAGCGGTCCTAATTCGGGGGATGTCAAGTTGGAGACAATGTCTTCGAGTTGGATCGCGCCGTTCAGCCGCACAGGCGATGTCATCATTACCGTAGATGGCCAGCCAACTCATACGTTTCTCGATCGGACGCGAAAGCCGGTCAGGTGGAAGATAACGATGCTCGGAGCGCGAAATGGAGCCTTCCTCGTAAACCTGAGCAACGATATCTGGTCGCAAGAGTTTGGAGGGTTTGGTGACAGAAAATTTCTTTCCGAAGAACGCGCCTGCCGCAAAGACGGGTCCACCGTATACGCGATCAGTCTGCCAGGAAAAATCCCCGCTTGGCTGGCAGAAAGCCGATCGTGCGGCTCAGCCGGTTGTGGGTATGACTATCAGCTATTTACCGACAAGCGCGAGAAGGTACGGCTCGGCTGTCGGTAAGTCTGTGGTCTGAGTGTGGTTGCGCTGAGGCTGCGCGTTCACCCAAAGTCCGTCCAGCCCTCTATCCGAAACAATTCCGCTTTCCCGGTCGGGGCAAATCAGGTGTTTATAGCGAGCCTGCTGCTAGGAGGCTGCGAATTGGCGAATTTTGGAGTTTCAATGACAGGTCACAATTCTAGGCTTTGGAGGAATATGCATTTTGCGGCCCTCCTAGTGCTTCTGATAGAGGTCGCTCCGGCTTCAGCGCAAATCCCATCGACGAAGTGCACCTACACAAATCTCACATCCAACAAGACAATATCTGGCGAATGCAATGTTGGACCCGCCAGAGTTACGATAACCGAGCCAGCGTCTGGATTGCTTACGCGCATCTCCATAACGGTTAAGAACCGTCAGGGCGAGTGGGCCGCCATAGAAATAAACGGCGCACCCGGCTTCCGCTATGAGATTGATCGGTGCACATTCAGGCACGCATCGGAGGATTTGAAACAATTCCTCGATACGCAACTGCCTTGCGAAGCTCCGAAAATTGCCCAAAAAAGTGACCGGCCGGTCTTCATGACCGGCGGCGGAGCTTGGGTCGGCAAATGGTATACTGGCAAGGCCAGCGTGTGTGCGGGTAAGCGCGGAGAGTCTGAGGGGCTCTTAGTTTTCACCACCACGAAGTTTTGGGGTTATGAGAACGAATGCGACATTGAAAGTATCAAACCCGTCGGCGCGGGAGTGGAGGTTGTCAGCAAATGCTACGGCGAGGGAATGGAGAGCCGTGAGAGGGAATATCTGGAAGTGGTGGATGGCAAGCTAAAGCGGACAACAGTGGTGAATCGCAAGCGGCTGACATTTACTTATGACCGCTGCCCAAGTTGATTGTCGTGGGCGGCCGAGCGTGCGGTTTATGACGGAAGGCGACGTTCATTGTCAGTGTATGCCAACTCGCCACACCAACGACATTTCGCTTCCTTATGTTGATTGCTGTGCGGACGAGTTCGGGATGACTGGTAGCTTGGTCGAGCGGCGCGGTGAAAGCGGCCCTGTCGAGTGGACTCCAAGCCTCGGCGGGGCCGCCTCCGGGGGACTAAGTATTACACCGCGGTTTTGTCTTCCTTATCAGCGCCCCGCATGACAATCTTCAACGCGGCATCCGGGAGCGGCCGTTGCAGCGCCTTGGCCTCATCCCAAGGCGCGCGCATCCAAACGTCTCGCTCCTCCTCTGTCTGCAGGATGACCGGCATGGCCTTCGGATGGATCGGCTGGACGATTGCGTTCGGCGTCGTGGTGAGAAAGCCGTAGACGTTATGAGGCCCTGGTACCGGCTTTGATTTGGTGCCACGATCGCCCTTGAACTCCGTCCAGATGCCCGCAAAGCAGGTCAGCGGCCGATCATCATTGATCGCAAACCAGACGACGTCTTTCTTCTTGGTCTCAGAGTTCGGCTCCGGCGCGTACTCAGCGAAGCTGTTGAACGGCACTAGGCACCGGCTTTCCGGCTTCAGCCAACCCCGCCAATGCGGCGAGGACGTGTTCCTGATATTCGTAACCGGCGGCCCGCCAGTGCGCGGCGGTGGCGGCATGCCCCAGCGCATCAGGGTCATCTCCGTGCCTGCGTCGGTGTTGCGCACCACCGGTGCTGGATAATCCGGAAACACGCCCGGCATCGGCGCGAGGTTGCCGATGTAGCGGTTGACGACACGGAACAGCGCCGCGATGGCGGCTTGGTTCGTCGTGATGCTGTACAGATTGCACATTTTGAAGTCAAAGCTGCGACAGGGTCTTTGTTCTCTTTACGTCGAACTCCCTATTCACGAGCGGTCCGCATATGCGCTCGATGTCACTTTGAAATTCTAGCACGAGCTTTTTTGTCCTCTCGGGTTCAATTGCTGCCGGGCCCTTGGTGTTCCAAATATCAGATCGCATCTGGGCTACGGTTCCTTCCTCATCAGGGCGGATTGGATGATCCATAAACATTAGGGCCTCGACTGCGGCTTGTATTCCGTTACGTGCCCGGTACAGCTTCGTGAATGTGTTTTTGGTCTCACTGCCGAACACGGCCATAAATTTCGGCTGCAAAGAAAGCACACGCTCAAAATAGCTAACGTGTCGGTCTAGCCTGTTTATCACCGCATAAATTGGTTGCCGTCGCTCCTTCTCCTCTTTGTCCATTCCCTGATCGGGCATGCTTTGCCACTCATACTGCCCGATATAAGGACGCTGAATGTCCTCGAAGACCATTTGCGCTTCGTATGCGACTGACAGGGCCTCTAGTGCTACGTCGAGCCTCTTCTCCTCGATCTTCTCACGCTTCCAACGGCCAAATGTCCGAAAACTTCCTAATGCGATGGTCACCGTAATGCAGAAGCCAATAATAGTAAGTAATTGGGTCCAGCCAAAGGCCCACGGATCATTCACTTGACACCCTCCAAGCATGTTAATTTTGTATCTTACCTACCGTTCGCCCGGCCACGACGTCGAGGGTGGATCGCTCGCCGTGATCTTGGTGGTGCGCAGCGCGACCAGATGGCTCCGCTTGTACGGTCGCCCTTGAAGTCGTGAGCAATCCCTGCATCGCATGTAGCGTTCCAGTTCATGGACCGGCGTTGCCTTCGGTCGCCGCACGATGTCCAGGGCGACTGTCTGGTGCGTGTCGCAGCCCAGGCAGCGGACTTCGAGATAGGCATAACCGGCATTGAGCGCATCGCCCAGCGTCGGCGATGGCTGCGCCGGTCCCTGAAAGCCGAGCATGCGCTTGTTCCACGCCTCGCAGGCCAGCCGGTCAGCTTCCCGGCGAGCCTCTGTCGCCCGCTCCGCCGCCGCCCGGATCGATGCGCCGTAAATGCTCTCAGGTGATTTGGTGCCCATGCGAGAGAGGATCGCCGGGCCGCAGGTGACAGGCAAGCCGCTACAGATTGCGGTGGATGGTGTGCGGGGCACAACGGAGGCGACGCAGCACCCGGAGGTTTGGAGCGCTCGACCTCGTCTGGGAACACAGAGCCGCGCGATCCGTTGTTCTCTATGGAACACAATGGCATCCAGTACACGGTGGTCCAAACTGCAAACCCGCTCGTCTGGCGGTGGATGGTCCGATTTGAAGGATGTGCGAAGGTCGGAACATCGCCCAACCGGATCGGGGCAGTTCAGCATGCCATTCGGGCCATTGATAACGCGATTGAACCGAAGTCGTCGGTCGGACGCCGAAGGATTGGGTTTCAGCAACGATCAGGCGTTCTCATCTAGCTGCTCCCAATGGTTCGAAGGCGGCCTCAACAGCACTTCCCGTTCTGCTGGATGTTTGGGCAGTTATCTCCCGTCATCCTGCCACGGCATCGTCGGCAGCGACGGCATCCGCCGCTGCATAACGCGCGCGGTCGCTCGACCGTCATGGGCTTCGTCGCGCGCTCCGTGGCAGCGCCGCATAGGCCGGTGAGTTTTCTCGATCTGTCATGTCGGCCTTCCCTCCGTCATGGGCAGCCGCAAGCTTTCACCAGAGGCGGCAGTCGTCAATGTCACGCCGCCACGTGGCCAAAGCTATGCATATGCGTCCGAAGGGTCGCGAAGTCTTGCCCCGACGTCGGCCATGACACGCGCGAACTCCGCTAGTCGATCGGCCATTGCTACAGCCGCAGCTTGCTGCTCTTGGGGCGCCTGCTGCGCGATGAAGCGCAACCGATATAAATGACCCAGCACCAAGCACCCAGTGAACTGCTTATGCGCGGCACTTCGAACACTCTGAACGTCGCTATCGAGCATTCGGCGAACCTTTGCCATTGTCGCAAGTAAGTCCCGTGAAGCATCGTCCAGTTGTTGCCAATTAAGCCCACGCCCTTCAAGCGCGTCGGGCACGGATAGGCCAAATCGTTCCGCGAGCAAGGCAGCCACTTCGCCGACACCTTCGCCATAGGCAAGCGTGCCTTCGGAGCCTTCCTTGTAGAGCTTCAGCTTCAGTGTTGAGAGCATCGACCGCGCTTCAAATATGTCGCTCTCAACAACCTTCCGAAGTTTGCGGCGCAAGAGCCATCCCAGCATGTGCATTGCCCCTAACGTAGCGGCTCCCCAAGATAGAGCGTCAGCGGCTCATTCTGTACCATCGAGCAGTCATCCTGCCGGTTCATCTTGGTGCGGACCAAGGTCACCGCTTTTGCTAAACGGTCGAACGTCAGCGTTTGGCGAATGCACAGGTCCGGTAAGCTTTGCTCAGCAACGACGCTCTCGGCATCCAGCTTCTTGATCCGGAACGACTTGTTATACATGGAGAGAAATGGCCCTCCGCCCAGCGAAATCACGTCGGCTTGGTTAAGATCACAGTTCATCTCGGAGGCGAAGCAGGTGATCTGAACTGTGTTGATCTTATTGGCCAAGTCGCCACCTCGCCAACTGCCGGTCGCGCTGAGATACGCTGCCTGCCGGTCCGCCAGATTGTCGTTAAATCTGAAATTTGTGCTGGCGCGAACATCCTGCACGGTGAGCCCGTGCACGTACCAACCTGCACCGCCACCGATCACAAGCCCCAAGAGCAACCACAGTGTAGGCTTCATATTCCTGTCCCCCAGACAGCCTAGACCGGTTCACTTGCGAAGGGCGGCTTGTTTGCCGGTATCCACAGTCCCGGCATCAGCTCGTTGACCGCGTCCCAGGCGTACCGCCATCGCGCTCACCGGTCCCTCCGAATTTTGTACCGATCCGCAACGCAACCCGGAAAAACGCCGGGGCAAATATCTTGAAATACTGGGGTATCGCGTTCCCCCCACCAACTCACGCTCTTCAAAGGACCCCAGTTCAATGGCCTAACTGCTGCATGTTCGCTTCTAGAGGTGAAGCGGACTTCAATCGGGCTCCTGCGATTACCGCTCGCAGGTGCGCAACAAAGTGCTAGGGTCCCTTGTCCCAGCGGCGTGGTTAGTCGGGTCGTTCGGGAGGGCGCTGTGGCGGAGCAGCGGGTTCAAAGGCGATTAGCGGCGATCTTGGCTGCCGACGTGGTCGGTTACTCTGCGTTGATGCAACGCGCTGAGGAAGCCACCTACGCCGAGTTCGAGCGGCTGAAGCGCGAAGTAATCGAGCCTAGCCTCTCCCGCCACGACGGACGACTGATCAAGACCACGGGTGACGGCGCGTTGGCCGAGTTCGCAAGTCCATCGGCGGCGGTGCGATGCGCAGTGGAGATACAGGAAAGCATCGCGTCAGGCCTAAGCTCCCTCAAGCTACGCATTGGGATCAATCTCGGCGAGGTTATCGTCGGGGCGGACGGCGATCTATTTGGCGACGGGATCAACATCGCTGTCCGGCTAGAAGGGGTCGCCGATCCGGGCGGCATCCTGATGTCGGAAAAGGTGTACAGCGAGGTCGAGGGCAAGCTGGATGTTGGCCTCGAGGACCGGGGCGAACAGCCGCTCAAGAACATCGCCAAGCCAGTCCGCGCTTTTGCCGTACGGGCGGGAGCGTTTAGCGCACTGAGCGATAGGCTGAGTGCGGCCCCGCCACTTCCCGACAAGCCCTCCATCGCCGTGCTGCCGTTCGAGAACATGAGCGGCGACCCCGAACAGGAGTATTTTGCGGACGGAATGGTGGAGGAGATCACGACGGCGCTTTCGCGGTTTAAATGGCTGTTCGTAATCGCTCGCAATTCGAGCTTCACCTTCAAGGGCAGAGCGATCGATATCAAGGAAGTCGGACGAAGGCTTGGCGTGCGCTATGTCCTTGAAGGGTCGGTGCGCAAGGCTTCGGGGAAAGTTCGCATCACAGGACAGTTGATTGATGCGATTACCGGCGCACACATTTGGGCGGACAGGTTCGAGCGTGACCTGACAGACGTTTTTGCTCTCCAGGACGAAGTCACTGTCGCCGTTGTCTCAGCCATTCAGCCGAAATTGCTTCAAACAGAAATTGAAATGGCGACGCGGAGGCGACCGGAGAACCTCACCGCCTATGATTTTTATCTCCGTGGTATGCCGCAGTACTACCTAGCGACCCGCGAAGGGTTGGCGGAGGCACTCCGACTGTTCCACCGCGCCTTGGAGCTCGACCCTCGGTTCGGCGCTGTCGCGGCTATGGCAGGTGTCTGTCACATGCTCAACGTCGTTTGGCGTTTTAGCAACGATCCTCAGTTCGACCGCAAGGAAGCAGTTCGGCTTGTTCGTTTGGCATTGAGCATCGATGATAGTGATCCGGAAACGTTAGCAAGGGCTTCCGCAACCTCGGCGTTCATGGTCGGCGATAGTGAAGCCGAGATCGAAATGGCTGACCGGGCGGTCGCGCTCAACCCGAATTCATTTAACGTGTGGCACTACAGAGGCTGGGTCTATAAAATTGCGGGGTTGCCGGAGGAAGCGGTGCGGAGCTGGGAACGGGCCATTCGCATCAGCCCGGTAGACCCGCTGCTACACCGATCGTTGGGTGGGATGGGAACGGCCCTTATTGAGCTTCGTCGCTTTGACGAGGCCATCGTCGCAGGGAAGAAGGCTCTACGTCAAAACCCCTCCCATCCGGGAATTCACCGCTGTCTCGCGTCCGCTTTCGCTCATCTCGGACGTGATGCTGAGGCCCGTGAGGCAGCGGCGCATCTGCTTGAGGTCGATCCGGCCTTTACAATCTCTTCGTGGATCGCTCGGGGCGGACAGTCAAACTCGAAGCTGCTGATCGAGGGTCTTCGGAAAGCGGGGTTGCCCGAATGAGGACGGTGCATTTGTGCCGACGAGGTGATCGAATGACCGCTTCTGGCCCTTCTCATTCGACTTGACCTCCATGATGTCTGCCTTCGAGGGCTTAAGCGGACAAACGGCGGCAGGCAGCGCGCGCGGACGTTCAGGGACGCTCCGTGATGCGTGTCTGCCCCTTCGCGCATTCGGGATCGCAGCTCGGCGTGAGCGCGTCAGCGCGCGTCCCTGCGACGTGGGATCGCGCGAAAATGCAAGCAATGGGAAGGGGTGAGACAGGGTGCACGCAGTGCCTGTATCCGACGCGCATCGCAGATATGCACAGCTAATAATCGCTCCAGCGGATCGCGACACAAATGACGACACAACGATCGGATCGCGTTGATTTATATAAGGTTTTTACCCCCATACATTTCATGCGCAATGGCTTTACGGCTTACTTCGTGCTCTTCCCGGAGAACGGCTCTTTTGCCTCCGTCGCCCTTGAGAAGCTTCGCTTCTTAAGAACTTAACGCCAGCACCGCGGCGTCCGAACCACACGACTTCGCCGTACGCCTCACGTCACGTACGTCGTCGTGACATCAGCGTCCACCGCATCTCACCGCGCGTTCGTGACGATGGCCAACGCCCCTCATCTGCCGTGAGACAAGCGGAGTTATGCCGGTGATTTGCTCTCGAAGTTAAGCGGAATATTTTTGCTTCCCGGGCTTGACACGATTTCTGAAAATCAGAATTGAGTTGCCCGACAAGTCGATTTTTCAGCTCACTGCATCCACGTCGTCATTGCGAGCGGAGCGAAGCAATCCATAGCGCCGGCTGCTGAAGCATGGATTGCTTCGCGGAGCCCGTCATCGGGCGCGCGCGACCAGTTGGCTTTGCTCACCCTACGAAGCTACGATGCTGTCCGCTTCGCCGCGACGATGCCCCACAGGGCGATCAGCGCCATCAACATCGAGATCAGAACGTTGTAGCCGGCGAGCGAGAGCCCGAGGAAACGCCACTGCACCTCGTCGCAGCGGATCACTTTCACCGTGTCGAGCCGCTGCAGCAGCGTGCCGGCGTTGCCGAGATCGGCCAGGGGGCCGGAGCAATCGGTCGGGCCCTGCCAGAATTGCCATTCGACGCCGGCGTGATAGCCGCCGAGCCAGGCATTGGCCAGCGCCGCGAGCAGAAGCGCCGCGAAGCCGGCCACCACTACCTGCCGCGGCGCCCCGCGCGAGGCGGCAAACGCCACCAGGAGGCCGAGCGGGACCGCCAGATAATAGGCATAGCGCTGTTCGAGACAGAGCGGACAGGGGCGGATATCCAGCACGAGCTCGAAGAACCAGGCCCCCGCCAGCGTTGCGGCGGCGACCACGGCCACCGCCAGCGCCGCAATGACCGCCGGATCGGCGGCACGGCGCACGGGCGGTGAATGGGTGGCGGCTGATGTCACGGACGTTCTCCGGAGCACAATTAGTGCTCAAACAGGCAACAGCGTCCTATCCCGCCGCTAGCGGCCTGTCGAGACAGGTCAATGTCACATCCGCGCGGGTTGACCCGCAAGCGCCGCCCGCTATATTCCGCCGGCTTCGCCGCACCGGCCCCTTCGGCCCGCGACCGAAGGCCCCTGTGGCGGAACTGGTAGACGCGCTCGACTCAAAATCGAGTTCCGCAAGGAGTGCTGGTTCGATTCCGGCCAGGGGCACCAGAACGAAAATAGCAATAATAACAATAGCTTAATCGATTGGTTCGATTCCAAATTTCCCGGGAAACTTTTCGCGATACATTGAAAACACAAGCAAAAATTCGCTCCAGCTGTCCGTTTTGTTGGCATTTTTGTTGGTATCGCGAAACCAAACGTTCGCCGGAGGATTTGGATATTCCGAACAAGGGGCCGGCATGCCCCGTTCACCACTTTTCGCGTGACGTTCGGACGTCAACCTCAAATGACCAACCCCGAGGTGGCTGGCCATAGAGGAACGCGAACGCGTTCACGATTGCTTCGATGCTGATCAGGCTTTCTTCCCGGCTGGCTGCGTCGGGGAAGCGTTTGAAGATTTTGTCCCCGGCGATTGCGCCATCGACGATGACATGACCGACGTGGATTCCATCCTCGGCGTATTCCTTCATGGCCTGCGCGAGCGTTCGAAGCCCCTTCGCTGAGTTGAGCGCGGCATAGTTCGGCCTGCCGCGAAGCGATGCGCAGTAAAGAGGATCGTGCCTCTTTTCTTTGGCGGCACGCGAGGGATTGCCTCCCGGCCGAACAGAAAAGCCGCCAAAGCAAACGATACGCCAGGCTACAGAAGAGAGGTGTGGCGTAGCGTGGCGGAGAGAGTGTCAGTCAATCCCCGTTGACATCTAAGCAGTCTTACATTCCAGCACGTGGCTACCTACGGTCCTGGCTACCGGAGTCGGCGACCTGGCGAACTGGCGACGCCACTTCGGCCGCTAGACTGGCTAGCCCCGATGGATTGCTCGACAACTCATCGACTGCTCCTGGGAAGTACGGCCCCGCATTGGAGACCTTGGACGAGGTTGCAATGGCGCAAACTGCCGACAATCCTGGCATTTCGGCATTGGCGTCTTCGAAACCGCCACCGAACGGCAAGCAATGCCGTGCAAACCCGCAAAGATGACCCGATGCCAATCGGGAGCCGAAGCATGTCCCAGTCAGTACACGTTCGGGCCTTTCGCAACCTTCTGGGCGGCGGGGGCGTTGTTGACGACCCAGAGCGGATCGCTGCCTACACAACGGATCAACGCCAGCTCTTCACGGGATCGACGTTTGCCGTGCTGAAGCCGGCGACGACGAAGCAGGTCGCCGATATCGTGCGGTTGGCAGCGCACCTGGGCGTCGGAATCGTTCCGCAGGGCGGCAACACCAGCTACTGCGGCGGCGCGACGCCGGATGCCTCCGGACGGCAGATCATCGTAAGCCTGGAGCGGATGGACAAGATCCGCGAAATCGACCCGGTCTCCATGACCATCGCTGTCGATGCCGGCGCCATCCTGAAGAACGTACAGGACACCGCGGCGGGCGTCGGACTTCTATTGCCGCTCAGCCTCGGCGCGGAAGGCAGTTGCCGGATCGGCGGCAACATCGGCACGAACGCCGGCGGACTGTCCGTCATCAGGTACGGGATGACCCGCGATCTGCTCCTCGGAATCGAGGCAGTGCTTTCGGATGGCACCGTGGTCTCCGACATGCGCAAGCTGCGGAAGAACAATACCGGCTACGACGTCAAACAGTGTTTCGTTGGAAGCGAGGGTACTCTCGGCATCGTCACTGGCGCAGTGTTGCGTCTCGCGCCCTTGCCGACTCGCCGCGCGACCGCATGGCTGATGCTTGCGAGGGACGCAGCGCTCGCTGAGCTTCTTGCATTGGTCCGTCGCGAATCCACTGACCTGCTGACCACGTTCGAATTTATGACGGCCCGATCGATCGCGCTCGCGACCGCAGCCATGACCGACCCGCCCGGCCTTCGCGCCGGCTCCGGGGGCGCCGTCCTCGTCGAGTTCGACTCTTCCTCACGCCATCTCGATCTCGACGAACTGATGCAAGCCGTTCTCGCGGAGGCGATCGAGGCCGGATGGATCGAGGACGCGTTCCTGGCGCAGAGCGGATCACAGCGGACCGCGATGTGGCAGGTCCGCGAGGCTATCCCCGAGGGCGAGAAGCGCCGAAACGGATCGGTCAAGCACGACATCTCCGTACCGCTTTCTTCCATTCGGCGCTTTCTGGATTTAGCAGACACACAGGTGCGGTCGTATGACGCCGACCTTGAGCTGTCCGTCTATGGACACATCGGCGACGGCAATCTGCACTACAACGTGCTCGTTCCTCCCGACGCCGACCGTATGGAGTTCACCAGGCGGATCGAAAGCAGCCTGTCGCTGCAACTCTACGACACGGCCGCGGCGCTCGGCGGCACGTTCAGCGCAGAGCACGGCGTCGGTCGGTTCAAGAAGCACCTTCTGGAGCGGTACGGCGATGTCGGCCGCATCGCCGCGATGCACCGTATCAAGACGGCGTTTGATCCAGCGGATGTCATGAACCCCGGCGCGATCGTTCGCCCGTTGCGGAAGGAGCCTGCATCTTGAACCATCCGGCGGCCAGTCGGCGGATGCTTTCCTCAGGCCCCGTCGGCCACCTCTCCAGCACCTCTATCATCCAAATCGCCTTGTCCATGAAAAAAGAGCCACTCCGAAGGAGTGGCTCAAGTCGGGGAGGAAACGCCCCGTAGGGACTGCTGAAATCGGATCAGGCTGCAACCTGCTCGGTTGGTGAACATGGCAAGCCGAGACTCTCGGCCACGGGCTTGGAGGTTAGCCGCCCGCGATGGACATTCAGCCCCGCACGCAGATGAGGATTTTCGAGCACGGCTGCGAATCCCTTGTTGGCGAGGGCCAGACCAAATGGCAGCGTAGCGTTGTTCAATGCCTGGCTTGACGTCAGCGGCACAGCTCCTGGCATGTTGGCGACGCAGTAATGGATGACACCATCCACCTCGTAAGTCGGATCGGCGTGCGTCGTAGGACGCGATGTTTCGAAGCATCCGCCCTGGTCGATGGCAACGTCCACGATCACGGCTCCCTTGCGCATCGAGCCCAACATGCCGCGGCTGACCAGTTTCGGCGCGCTTGCACCTGGAACGAGCACAGCGCCAATGACGACGTCTGCGGCAAATACCTCGTTCTCGAGGACGTCTATCGTCGAGAACCTGGTACGAACACGCCCGTCGAACAACTCATCGAGTTCACGAAGCCGCGGTAACGATCGATCGAGAATGGTGACCTCGGCGCCCAGGCCCACCGCCATGCGTGCTGCATGCGTACCGACGACCCCGCCTCCGAGCACCACGACGCGGGCCGGTTGAACGCCCGGAACGCCCCCCAACAAAAGCCCTCGCCCACCCGCATGTCGCCTGAGGGCCGCACCCGCAGCTTCGATCGCCAGCCGACCCGCGACCTCGCTCATCGGCGCAAGCAACGGAAGGCCGCCGTGCGCATCAGTCACGGTTTCGTAGGCGACCGCCGTGCATCCGGACGTCAGCAGACCCTTTGCCTGTTCTAGGTCGGGTGCCAGATGGAGATAGGTGAACAGGATCTGGTTCTCTCGGAGCAGCGTCCATTCTGAAGGCTGGGGCTCCTTTACCTTCACGATCATGTCGCTCGATGCAAATACGTCGCGCGCTGAGTCCAGAATCGTTGCGCCAGCCCTGCGATAGTCGTCGTCCGTCGCGCCGACGCCGGCGCCTGCGTCGGTCTCGACGATAACGCCATGGCCTGCCACCACATATTCCCGGACAGCTCCAGGCGTTAGGCCTACGCGATATTCATGCGTCTTGATTTCCTTGGGCACACCAATTTTCACCGGCAACCTCCTTCGGGCAAGCTTGCGAAGCGGAACGCGAAATCGAGCAGAGCTTCAGCAACACCTAATGAGACAGCGCATGATCCAAAGGACATTGCGATATCCATTTGACGACCTTAACGCTGACTACAAAGTATCTCGGGTCCGGCCGCATTGCGCAGTCGAAGTGAAGCAAAGTTCGGCACGATGTTGCATTGAAGATACGTTAGAAGAAGTAATGTGCCGTGGGCCGCACGCTCTCGCAGCCATCGCATTTGCCCGGCCGCGGACATCCCTTCTTGATCTTCTGATTTCGGCGACGCCGGATCAGGCGCTGAAGGCACTACGCAATCTGCTGGAACGTGCCGCCAAATGCGGCACACGAAGACTTCATGCACTGTGGCGTTTCAGCGATAGAATCCGAGAACAGCCTTCGTCTCGAGATATTCCTCCATACCCTCCAAGCCGTATTCCCGGCCGTTGCCGGAACGCTTGTATCCGCCAAAAGGTGCATTGGGGTCCCAGTCGGGATGATTGAGATGTACTTGACCCGACCGGATCTGCCCCGCGACCGCCCGCACCGTCTCCATGTCCGTGCCCTGCACATGCGCCCCGAGCCCGTACACGGTATCGTTGGCAATCTCGATCGCCTCCTCCACGGAGTCATAGGGAATGATCGATAGCACCGGGCCGAAGATCTCCTCCTGCGCGATCGTCATGTCACGATGGACGTTCGAAAAGATCGTCGGCCGCGCATAGAGCCCGATCCGCAGGTTGTCCGGCCGACCTCGCCCGCCGATGACGAGCTTGGCGCCTTCCTCCAGGCCGACACCGATCATGGCCTGAACTCGCTCGAACTGTGCCCGGTTGGCGATCGGACCATGGGTCGTGCTTTCCGCCACGGGATCGCCGACCACCATTTCGGAAGTAGCCGCCGCAGCGAGAACCTCGACCTCCGCCATCTGTGAGCGGGACACAAGCATGCGCGTCGGCGCGCTACAGGATTGGCCGAGATTGCGGAAGGCGGCGGCGACGCCGAGCGGAACAGCCCGGCGCAGATTAGCATCCGGCAAGATGATGTTTGGCGACTTGCCGCCGAGTTCCTGCGCGACGCGCTTCACCGTGGGCGCCGCCGCTTGCGCGACGAGGACCCCCGCCCGCGTCGAGCCGGTGATCGAGATCATGTCGACTTGCGGATGCGACGCCAGAGCGGCGCCCACGATTGGGCCTGTCCCGTTGACGAGGTTGAATACGCCGGGCGGACAGCCGGCGTCGTCCATCACCTCGGCGAACAGCAAGGCACTCAGCGGCGACAGCTCGCTGGGCTTCAACACCACAGTGCAACCGGCCGCGAGCGCCGGACCGACCTTGGCCGTGATCTGATAAAGTGGCCAGTTCCACGGCGTGATGAGGCCGCAGACTCCGATCGCCTCGTGCATGATTGCGGTGCTGCCGCGCGGGGTGATGAACGGATAGGTCGCGAGATTGTCGCGGGCGACACGGATATGTTCGGCGGCCAGCGGCACTTGGGCCCGGCGCGCGTAGGTGATGGCGGCTCCCATCTCGCATGTGAGTGCCTGCGCAAACATCTCCAGCCGCGCGAGCAGCAAACCATGGATGCGATCGAGCAGCGCCGCCCTCTCAGCGGGTGGCGCAATGGACCAACCGGCGAAGGCTTGTCTGGCGGCGGCGACGGCGCAGTCCACATCGTCGGCATCGCCGAGAGCGACTTCGGCGATCGGCTGCTCGGTGGCCGGATTAACGACGCTCGCCATGGCCGATCCGATCGGCTTCCGCCATTCTCCGTCGATGTAGAATTTGCCGACGAAGCCGGCTTCCGACAGGTATCGAACCGGCGACGTCATTGGAAGCGGTCCTTGATCCGGTAGTAGGCGCCAACCAGGGGGAGGAACCAGGGAGGACCGAGATGACCCGGAATGGCCGGCCAGGCAAAGTCTTTCCAGGGATTGAGCTCGGCGCGCCCGTCCATGACCTCAGCCATGATTGTCCCCATCAGGGTCGACATCTGGGTGCCGTGGCCGCTATAGCCCATGGAATAGTAGATGCCGTTGTGTTCGCCGGCGCGGGGCAGCCGGTCGCGCGTCATGTCGACCATTCCGCCCCAGCAATAATCGATGCGCACGCTGCGAAGCTCGGGGAAGACCTCGTGCAGCGCAGCCTGCAAGATCGCGCCGCTTTTCTCGTCTGAAGTCGGATTGGAGATGGCGAAGCGCGCGCGTCCACCGAACAGCAGCCGGTTGTCGGGCGTTGTTCGGAAGTAGTTGACCAGGTTCTTGGTGTCGACTGCCATCCGGCGGCGTGGCAGGAGCCGATCGAGGCTCGCGATGGGCAAGGGCTCGGTCACGATCAGGAAGGCGCCGACCGGCACGATGCGGCGTCGAATCCAGCCCAGCGGTCCTGTCTGCGAGATGCCGCTCGCGAGCAGAACCTGCGAGGCTCGAAGCTTGCCCTTGGGTGTCTCGATGTCGTGGCCTCCGCGGGCGGCGGGTCGAAGACCGGTCATCGGCGTCTGCTCGTGGATCTCGACGCCGCGCCGCGCCGCCGCTTCTGCAAGGCCGCGGACGAAGCGTCCGACATGCATGCCCGCGCTCTTGCGGTAGATCAGCCCGCCGTAATAGCGCTTCGATCCCACCTCGCCGGCGAGATCAGAACGGCTCACCATCATCGTGTCGGGATCGACATTGGCGGCGAGCAATTCCTGGCTGCGCGCCAGCTTGTCATAGTGCTCAGGCCTCGCCGCAAGCTTGATCTTGCCGACGCGCGCGAAGTTGCAGTTGATCTTCTCCTCGGTAACCAGCCGCTCGACCGTATCGACGCCGGCGTCGAAGGCCCGATAGAGCCGGTCGGCGACGTCCTTGCCGAGCTTGGCCGAGAGCGTGCCGTAGTCCTGAGCGAACCCGTTGTTGCACATCCCGCCGTTTCGGCCGGACGCAGCGTGCCCGATTGTCTCGGCTTCGAGCAGCACGACGCGTGCGCCCTTCTTGGCGAGCGCCAGCGCGGCAGAAGAGCCCGTCAGCCCGCCACCGATCACTGCGACGTCGCAGGTGCCCTGCACCGGCCCCGCGGCGGCGCTTGTGAATGGCTGCGATGTGTCCAACCAGTAGGATGTGAGCTTCATATCGACCTCTGATTCTCGCGATCTGAATGCTGGGCATCCGCAAATCGTGACGGCGCAACTCTGTTTGACGACCTACCAGCCGCGCATTCGCGGCCACTGAGCTTCGATTGTGTCGCTCCCGGCGGAGACGACGTTGTACAACTCGTGTTGCGACGCCGTGGCACAGGCGTGATTGGGCAGAATCCTGACTTTCGCGCCGATAGGAAGATCCGGCAAAGCTTCGGCAGATCCGGGCCTGATGGCGAGGATGCCGTGCTCCTGGCTCGCCTGCGCGACGATGAGGTCGGGATAGATCTTGCCGGACAAATCGCAGACGAGGCCGTAACCTTGGTCGATCCGCTGCGCCGCGGTGCCGCGATCGCGTGACAGGGCCATCCAGCCGGCATCGACCAGAATCCAGCCCTTCTCCGGCTTCGTGCCGATCACGGTGGCGAGCACCGAAATCGCGATATCGTCGGTCGTGCAAACACCGACACCGAGCATCACTAGATCGAAGAACATGTAGACGCCCGCCCGCATCTCCGTAACGCCGGTCAGGTCTTCGGCAAAATGAGCAGTCGGCGTCGAACCGACGCTCACGACAGGGCATTCATGCCCCGCCGTGCGCAACGTCGTTGCGGCAGCGACGGCCACGGCGCGTTCGTTCTCCGCAGCCGCGACAAGGGCTTCGGGCGTGCAGAGGCCGTAGGATTCGCCGGCATGGGTGAGAATGCCGGCGAGCTCTACACCTGCCTCGGCAAGGGCGGCCGCGACCGTGATGAGCTTGGGATCGGTGGCGGTCAGCCCGCCGCGGTGACCGTCGCAGTCGATCTCGATGAAGGCGGACGGCGCCACACCCGCGATGCGACCGGCCATGCCGAGCATCGTCGCCTGTTCGGAAGAATCGAGCAGCACCTTGAGGTCGATGCCTACTTTCCGTAGACGCATTGCTCTGTCGGCGGCGTGCGGTGCCAGACCCACGGCATAGGTCATGTCCCGGAAACCATGCCGTGCAAAGTACTCGGCCTCCGCCAAAGTGGAGACAGTAATTGGCCCCAACCCGGACCAATAGGCGCGCCGGGCGACGTCAATGGATTTTCCGGTTTTCATATGGGGACGCAGCACGACGCCTCGCGCGGCCATACGAGAGGACAGACGGGCGAGATTGCGATCGAGCCGGTCTTTGTCGAGCAGGAGAGCCGGAGTTGCCAACGTCCCCACCGTTGCGGCTGTCTCGCCGTTCTGGATATTTGGTCCGCGCATCTCCTGCCCTAGCACTTCGCTCTCCCCCTAGCCGAACGACTGGTTGGCGATCGCAAAGGTCCGCGCTGGTCCGGTCGACAGCGGCGGCGTTCCCAGAACCATGGTCGTGGCATCTCCGACCTGCTGCAGACCGATGCCTTCGAGCCACTCTCCGAGCTGCGATGAGGCAGAGGTGTCGATCCGGACGAAAGCACGCCCGAGAGCTGCGAGCGCAGCTTCGATCAGCGCACGTGCATCGGTCGGGCTCTCGGCCACGACAGGACCGATGACATGCCCGCGGCCGAAATGGCGGGAGATGGCGTAGCCGCGAGGCATGCCGTCACGCAGCAGGACATAACCGTCACCGCTCTGGACGAGCCGATCCAGTAGCCGACGCCTCTCCCAACCCGTGGCCTGCCGATCGAGACGTGCGATCGTCTCGAGATCCGATGCAGCCATTGCCCTGACGAGGCACGACTGTGGCGCCTCATGGCATTCCCCGGGAATTCCCTGATGCTGGTGGATTATCCCGATAGGGACGAAGCCGCGGCGCTGGTAGAGCGTGAAGCCTTCGGCCGTCGAATTCAGCACGATGGTTCGGGGATAGGCTGACGCCAGCAACGCATCCATAAGCCGCGCACCATAACCGTGGCCCTGAGCGGCTTTGGCGACGATGATCATCCCGGCTGAAGCATGGGTCTCGCCGTAGGGCCACCAGCCCGCGGTCCCAATCACCACACCGGCGCGCTGCAGAACAAAGCCCCGACCCAACTGCTGCGCGACTTCCCAATCCTCGATCCGATAGGGCCAGGACATCTCTTGCGAGAGCTTTAGGGCGCCTTCCAGATGCGCTTTCGCGAAAGGAACCAGGACCACGTCTTCATTGTCGTGATCTGCGGCCTGGTGAGCTGCGTTTGTCATGATCGGTCAACGTCTCTTCCTCGGGTTGCCGGGCTACTCGCCAGTGCCCGGCGGGCGAGGGCTTCCGACGATCCTCGCATGTCAGCAACGTACCTTGGGCCCGACAGCATTGCGCAATCAGACTAGAGCGAAGTTCGGCAGAGTATTTCATTGATGGTGCGCCAGAACGACCGATCTGCTGTCAGCGGCTGGCGCGCCACAACGCGATCCGATCACGCATCCGATAGCCCTGGATGAAGGCAGGCATGAACCACGGATTGCCTCGATAGAACGGGATGAAAGCCGGCGGCCGGAAGTCGAAGGCAGTGCGCGCCCGCTCGTCGTGCCCCATGAGCTTGTGGGCCGCATGCATGCCGATCCACGGCGCCCAGACCACGCCCGAACCGCAGAAGCCGGTAGCATAAACGATCTCGTCCTTCTCGAAGATACGGGGAATCATGTCACGGTTCATGGCCACATTGCCGAACCAGCTGTGCGAGAGCCGAACGGCCTCCAGTTCCGGAAACAGATTGACCAAGCCCTCGCGCAGAAGCAGCTTCGGAGCGACGGGATCGCCGACGCGGGAGCTGTCGCGGCCACCGAGCAAGATGCGTTTGCCGTCGGGTGAAGGTCGGTAATAGAAGCCGACCTCTCGATTCTCGGTGATCATCATGCGTTTCGGCATCAGCCGCGCCATGACTTCGGGCGCGAGCTCCTCGGTCGCAATGATCCGGCTGCGGACCGGGACCAGCCTGCGGCGCAGGAAGGGCACAGCCCCATCGGTGTGCCCGTTCGTACAAACCAGCACCTGACGCGCCTGCACCGAGCCGGCTGCGGTCACGACGCGGAATCCGGAGCCATCTCTCTCTATCGAGACGACCGATGTTCGCGCGTGGACGGTCAACCCCGAAGCGAGCGCCACCCGCAAGAGTTCGGCATGGAATTTCGCCGGGTGCAGCCCACCGATGTCCATCCGAACCGTGCCGCCGCGGTAGACGTCGGTGCCGATATAACTGCGTTGCTCAGCATAAGGAACTGCATAAGCCTCGATCCCAAGTTTCTTTGCCAGTCTCTCCGCGCTGCGCGCCATCGTTTCGTATTGTTCATAGCCGAAGGCGCCTTTGAACTGCCCCACCGGCTGGAAGTCGCATGCGAGCCCTTCCGTCTTGATAAAATCGTACAGGAATTCGCGTGCCGTCTTGCCTTCCGCCTCGATCGCCAGCGCCTTCTCTTCACCGAACCGTCGCGTGAGCGTCGCGTAATCCGGCCGAATTGTTCCGCTCGTGATTCCACCGTTGCGCGTCGAAGCTCCCTCCCCTGGATCCATTGCATCAAAGGCAGCTACCGAACGTCCTTCGCGCGCCAGCACCAACCCGGCCGAGAGCCCGGCATAGCCCGCGCCCACGATCAGCACGTCGAGTTTCTTGGGCAACGGTTGCTGAGGTAGCGGCTTGAGCGGGGCGGCTTCCCACCAATAGGGCGTAGCCTTCTCGGCGACTCGCGGCGCGTGCATGTCGTTTGCTCCTCCTACTGCAGGCGTGGCTTGGCGCCGCGCCCCGGTCGCGCTGGCTCGGGCTCAAATGTGGTCGTCTCGAACGTCGAGGGCATCTCGCAGGCCGTCGCCGATGAAGTTGAAGCTCGTCACCGCAATCGTAATCGCGGCACCGGGGATGATGGCGAGCCACGGAGCGCTGGCCAGATATTGCTGGGCGCCATTGAGCATGTTGCCCCAGCTCGGCATCGGCGGCTGGATTCCGTAGCCGAGGAAGCTGATATAGGCTTCCAGAAGAATCGCGCGGGCGACCGCCAGGCTCGCGGCGACGATGATTGGGCCCATCGCATTGGGCAGGATCTCGCGGAACATGATATGCCTTCGGCTAAGTCCCACCATGCGCGCAGCCTGGACAAACTCGCGCTCCCGCAGCGAACGGACCTCGGCCTCGACGATTCTGGCGGTCTCCATCCAGCTCGTGACGGCAATGATCACGGTGATCATCACCGGGCTGGGCCGCAGCGTTGCGGCCAGCGCCAGGACGAGGAAGATCGAGGGATAGGAAAGGAAGCCGTCCACCGTGCGCATCAGCGCCGCCCCGACCCAGCCTCCCCGATAGCCCGCCGTCACGCCGACCAGCGTGCCGATCAACGTCGACAGCAGCATCGCCGAGAATCCCACCAGCAGCGAGACGCGCCCGGCCATCAATAGCCGCGCCGCCAAATCGCGCCCCAGCGGGTCGGTGCCGAAGTAGTGATTACCGCTGAGAGGTGGAGCAAAGCGGGCGCGCAGATCAATTTGGAGCGAGTCGTATGGCAGGGCATAGGGACCGAGTGCGCACGCCAACACAAGCAGGGTGATCATCGCGATCCCCACGAGTGCCAGATGATGGCGCATGAAGCGGTACACCGCACGGCTGTGCCACCAGCGGGTTGGAGTTGCGTGCACGGCAATGGCGGTCATGTCTGCTGTCTCCTGTAAACAGGCGTGAGTCGTCGGCCTCAGCCCAGGCGGATGCGCGGGTCGACGATAGCGATGACGATGTCTGCGATCAGGTTGCCCAACACGACCAGGATGGCCGAGAATATCAGTAGGCCCATTACGACCGGATAGTCGCTATAACCGAGGCTATCGAGAAACAACCGACCCATTCCCGGCCAAGTGAAGACCGTCTCGGTAACCAATGCGCCGGTCAGAATGCTGGGCAATTGCATCCCCGCCAGCGTGATCATCGGCAACAGCGCGTTGCCGACCACATGCTTGAGCAAGATGCGGCGCTCGCTTACGCCCTTGGCACGAGCCGTCTTGATGAAATCCTGGCTTAGCGCATCGAGTGTCGCCGTGCGCATGTAACGGCTCCAGATCGCGACATGAACCAGCGACAGCACCAAGCTTGGCAAGATCAGGTGATGCAGATAGTCCAGCACCGAGCCGTCGCCGATCGTGTACATGTTGCCTGCAGGTACCCAACCGAGTTTCAGCGTGAAGATGTAGATGCCGATGAGGCCGAACCAGAAAGTCGGGACCGACAGCGCGACCATGGCACCGACCGTCGCGCAATAGTCGAAGAGAGAATAGCGGTGGGTGGCACCGCGGATGCCGATCCAGGAACCAATCGCGATCGCCAATGCAGTGGACGTCCCCATGAGCAGCAGCGTCGCCGACAGATGCCGACCAATCACCGCCAGCACCGAAGAGCCATCGCGGAAGGAGTGTCCCCAGTCGCCCTGAACCAACCGCCAAGCCCAGTCGAGGTACTGAATCCACAGCGGCCGGTTCAGCCCTAGCTGCTCTGCAAGTCGCTCCACGTCCTTCTGGGTCATGCCGGGATCGAGCCCGAATTGCGCAAGAGGGCCGCCCGGCATGAGATTGAGAACCGTGAAGCCGATGATCGAGACGATCACCAGCAGCACGACGCTCTGCGAGAGACGATTGAGCAGGAATCCCGACATTCGAATCTCCATTCTGCCTTGATAGTGCCAGTCGGTCGCCGCCCGGCTATGCCGGCTTCGGGCGTCGGTACGTCAACTCGCCCAATGCCACGCCACCGCGTTCCAGGATTCCGTGCGCGTGTTGCCGTTTGGCACGACGCCCGAAATCCCCTTCTTCTGGCCCTGGACCGCATTGCTCTGGTACAGCGGAAGGAAGGGCAGGTCCCGACGGACAAGCTCTTGAACGCGATGATAGATCGCGCGCCGCGCGTCCGGATCGAAGGTTCGGGCTCCCTTGTCGAGCAACGCATCGACTTCCGGATTGGCGTACTGCGCATTGTTCGAACCACGCCCGCCCTTTGCTGCGATCGAACGCGAGTGAAGGCGATTGGTAACATCCGGGTCGGCCCCGATCAGATACGTGCTGCCGACTATCACGGAATCGAATTGCGATTGCTGCCAGAACTCGCCCCACATCACGGCGGCAGGCAAGTTCGATATCTTCATCTCGACGCCTAACTGCGCAAATGTCTGCTGAAGGAACTGCTGCGCCTGCTCGCGAAGCGGATCGCCTGACGTGGTCGAGTTGGCGAAGGACAAGCGGACGCCACCTTTGGCGCGAATGCCATCCCGTCCAGGGACCCAGCCGGCCTTGTCGAGTATCTTGCGCGCGCGGTCCAGATTGTACTCGTGTGCCGGCAGGTTGGGGTTGTAGTACAAGGATTGCTTCGGCATGAAGGTCTCCGTCGGCATCGGCACTCCGTAGTAGAGTCCCTGGATGATCGCCTCCTTGTCGATCGCCGCGTAGAGCGCCTCGCGAACCGCAAGTTCCTTGAACTGGGGACGCTCGAGGTTCAGGTAAAAGGACTCGAATGAGGCCCTTGGGACCAGGGTCACAACGCGGTTCGGCAGCGTCTTGGCTTCCCTATAATGGTCAGGGGTAATGTAGGGCTGACCCACGAGATCCACATCGCCGCTCTTGAACTGAGTGTAGAGGACGGTGAGATCGGGAATGTATTTGAAGACCAGCCTCTCGATGTGAGGACCTTCACCGAAATATTCGAGGTTAGCCACGAGTTCAAGATGATCGCCCGGGACCCGCTTGCCCCACTTGAATGCGCCGGTGCCGACCGGGGCCTGATTGAAGGCGGCGTTGCTTGGATTGGCCTCCTTCTCGAGGATGTGCTTGGGGACGATGAAGGTTTCGGTCAGGAACGACAGGTATGGCGCAAAGGCCTCTTCCATTCGCCACGAGATCTCGGTGGGCGAGATCACCGTGATGTCGCGCACGAGCGCATGGCCGGCCGTGCGCCAACTCCGGAAATTGGGATTCATGATCAGTTCGAGGGTGAACTTCACATCCTCGGCGCTGAAAGGCTTGCCGTCATGCCAACGGACATCGTCACGCAAACGAATTCGCCATTTGAGACCGTCCTCCGAAATACCGCCGTTCTTTTGGTTCGGCACTTCCAGGGCAAGGTTGGGCTGAATGACGCCTTGGGGATCGATGCGGAATAGCGCGTCGAAAACCGAGAAATGCACGCCATCATCGACTTCAATGTGTGCCATCAGCGGATTGAATACAGTCGGCTCTTGACCGAGTCCGACGATCACGCGGCCGGTCGGCTTTGCCGTAGAAGTGCGAGCAAGGGCAGGCTTGCCCAAGAGATTTGGCGCGAAGAGGCTGGCAGCTCCGCCGATCGCCACCATTCGCAGAGCATCGCGCCGCGAGTAGTTCGAAGTCGCAGAACGCTTGGTCATAACGTCTCTCCTCCCTTGTGGTGTCCGACGTGGCCTTCATCTTGAGGCATGCTCCCGTGCTGCTCGCCGGGGATCGCTGCCACCAGTTCTCGAGTGTAGGTGGATTTCGGGTTTAGGAAGATTTGGGACGGCGGTCCGCGCTCGACGATCTGCCCTCGATGCATGACGGCGATTTCATCGCAGATCTGGCTGGCGACACGCAGATCATGCGTGATGAAGATCATCGAGACACCTGTCTCTCGCTGGATCTGGTCCAGCAGGTTTAAGATCTGGGCCTGGATCGACACGTCGAGCGCGGAGACCGCTTCGTCGGCGATCAGCAACTTCGGTTTGAACATCAGCGCGCGGGCGATGCCGATGCGTTGGCGCTGCCCGCCGGAGAACTCGTGCGGATAGCGGTCAAAGGCTCCTGAGTCCAAGCCGACATGAGACAGAAGCTCCCGCGCCCGCTCACAAGCCTCGCTATAGGGCATTCCATGCGCGACCGGGCCGACTGTGAGGATGTGCCCAACCGTCGACCGCGGATTGAGCGACGCAAAAGGATCCTGGAAGATCATCTGGATTTTTGGCCGCAGCGACCGAAATTCGGCTTCCGAAAGCCTGGCGATGTCGCGGCCCTCGAACACAATCGAGCCGCTGTCGCACGCCATGAGCTTGATCAGCAGCCGTCCGAGCGATGATTTGCCCGAACCGCTTTCCCCGACAACGCCTAGCGTGCGTCCCGGCGTGAGATCGAACGTCACGCTGTTGACCGCAGGCACGATGCGCCGCTTGCCGAACAGCGCGCTACCGCTGCGGTAGGTTTTTGCGAGGCGTTCAACCTTCAGGATGGACACGCGGTCCGCGGATTGCAAGGGAACACGGTCCTTGCCGGTCAGGTGCGGCACAGCCGCGATCAGGCGTCGCGTATAGAGATGGTTGGGCGACTTTAGGACCTGCTCGGCACTGCCCTGCTCCACGCAACGGCCCTTTTCCATCACCACGACGTAGTCGGCGATTTCCGCTACAACGCCGAAGTCGTGGGTGATGAACATGACGCTCATTCCCTTGCGGCGCTGGATGTCGCGGATCAATTGGAGGATCTGCGCCTGGGTGGTCACGTCCAGCGCGGTGGTCGGCTCGTCAGCGATCAGAATTGCGGGCTCAAGTGCCAGAGCCATGGCGATCATCACCCGCTGCCGCTGCCCACCCGAAAGCCGGAATGGGTACTGGTGATACATGAGCTGCGGATCGGGTAGGCCCACTTCAATCAACAAGTCTATGGCCCGGCTGCGACGGGATTTCGGCGTCCCGACGTCGTGCGCCGCCATCACTTCCTCGATTTGCGCACCGACGGTCATCAGCGGGTTGAGCGCCGAGAGAGGGTCTTGGAAGATCATCGACACGACGCGGCCGCGCAGGCCGCGGAGCTTGTCGGGCGAGAGGCCGACGATGTTGATCCCGTCCAAGTGGATCGCACCTGAAGAAATGCGGATCACCTTCGGCAGAAGTCCCATGATCGCATTGGCGGTGACGGACTTGCCCGATCCAGATTCCCCGATGATACAGAGGATCTGACCGCGCTTCAGATCGAAGGAGATGTTTTCGACGGCGTAGGCCCGCTCCATTCCTCCCGGCAGACTGACGCTCAGGTCGCGCACCGAAAGCGCTACATCGGCCGGGGCTATAGCGTGGATGCCAGAGGCCATAAGAATATCCTCCCCTTTCAACCGAGTTCGGTCATCCCGCTGCGGGCGGAATCTTTGGCTCCTTGCGTCGCCACGCACCCTGGACAGCTCAACAATTCGCCGCTCAACCTGCCATTCCCTCATCGGAGGCTGCGACATGATTCAGGCCTCCTTGCGCAATAGGCAAGAGCTGCTGCTCAGACTGCAGCGCCGGCCGAATCGGCTACCTCCATCGAGTCGAAGCTCACAGTGCGTCGCCCTCATGGCTTGATCGCTTCCGTGAAGGTCTGTTCCTGGAAGGCTCATGCAGTTTGCCTCTACGGAGTTCGACTCGTCGATTGAGACTTATTCTCCTGAGTTTGACGACTTCAACTAACCTGGAGTCGCCGAATGGCAGCATCCGGGCAGCAGGAACTTCTGAAAACGAAGTCCGATTTGGCATTTCAGTCTGCGTCGCCAGGCCTGTTGGCGGGCGCGATGGACCGGTGTATGCCCCACGCGCGACGGAAGACCGATCCGATTGCGGAGGGTGTGCGTCGGGCTCCAGCGCTGCGAGATGCGGCGCTAGCGAAGTATTCTCGCAATAATAGCCTATACCGAAGGCAGCAAACCGCAGGATATTCCGTTCGATCGCGAAAGTCCGCGGGAGCGTGCCGCAATTTCTCGGTTACGATCCAGCAGCAACCGGAGCTCCCCACGATGAGCGCGCCGCTCATGCATATCGAATCCACTCCATCCCTGCCTCAAGAGGCAGACGTCGTCGTCATCGGCGGCGGAGTGGTTGGCGTGTTCACGAGCTACTATCTCGCCCGTCGCGGGCTCAAGATCGCCTTGCTGGAAAAGGGCCGTGTCGCAGCTGAACAGTCCAGCCGCAACTGGGGATGGTGCCGCCAACAGAACCGCGACGCGCGCGAGTTACCGCTTGCGACCAAAAGCCTCGATCTCTGGGAGCGAGTTGCCCAGGAGACCGGCGAGGATACGGGTTTTCGCCGCTGTGGCCTGTTGTATTTGTCGAACGACGAAAATGAGCTGGCCGGCTGGGCAAAGTGGCGAGACTTCGCCAGGACCGCCGGCGTTACGACGCATATGCTGAGCGCGGAAGAGGCGAGCGAGCGAGGCAAGGCGACTGGTCGCAAGTGGAAAGGCGGCGTCTTCTCTCCAACCGATGGGACGGCAGATACTTCAAAGGCCGTACCGATCGCCGCGCTCGCGATCATGGCGGCAGGTGGCACGGTACACCAGCAATGCGCGGCTCGCGGCATAGAGCTCAGCGCCGGCCGAGTCAGCGGAGTGGTGACTGAAGCGGGCACGATTCGGACGAAGACGGTGGTCATGGCAGGAGGCGCATGGGCCTCTTCGTTCTGCAACCAGCTTGGAATTCGCTTCCCACAGGTTTCCGTCCGCTCTTCCATTCTCGCCCTGGCTCCCGGCGCGGCCGGCCTGCCCGATGCCCTGTACGCGGGGCTCGTGTCGCTCACGCGACGTGGCAACGGCGGATACACGCTGGCAATCAGCGGGCGCGCGCGAGTCGACCCCACGCCGCAGCAGTTCAGGTTCGGCCGCGAATTCCTGCCCATGTTCGCCCGCCGGTGGCGAAGTCTCACTCCTGGGGCCTTCGAAGGCTTGCGGCAAGGTCACGAGTCGCTGGCGAAATGGAAGCTCGACGAGGTGACCCCGATGGAGCTGAACCGAACGCTCGATCCTCACCCCGATATGAGGCAGATTCGGCTGACGTATCGACGAGCCAGCAAGCTCGTGCCGGAACTCGGGCACGTCGCAATCTCAAACGTGTGGGCCGGCTACATCGACAGCACGCCAGACGGTATTCCGGCAATCGGTGAAGTTGAGTCGATTCCAGGTTTCATCCTGGCAGCGGGATTCAGCGGCCACGGCTTCGGGATCGGTCCCGGCGCGGGACATATGATCGCCGACATCATTACAGGTAGCGAGCCGATCGTAGACCCCCGCCCTTACAGGCCGGAGCGGCTGAAAATGAGCGCCTGGGGCAAGGTCAGCGAGTTCTAGAAAAGCAGTTTCCGTCCCGGTGGGAAAAGATGCTGGTTGATGCTATGACAACGCGTATGACGCTGAAGGCTCAAGGCATTGACGCCATTATCGCCCACCTCTCATGGCATTGCTATGAAGCTCGATAAGATCGACATCCGGATTTTATGCGAACTGCAGAAGAACGGGCGGATTTCCAACGTCGAGCTCTCGGAGCTGATAAACCTTTCGCCGAGCCCATGTCTGATGCGCGTCAAGAGGCTCCAGACGGAGGGCTTCATCACCGGCTATTCCGCCCAGATCGACGTGTCCAAGCTCGGGCAAACTCTGACCGTGTTTGCCGAAATCACCCTGAAGAATCATAGGCAGATCGATTTCGCTCGCTTTCTCACGACAATCGAGAAGATCGATTCCGTCGTAGAATGCCATCTCGTTTCGGGTGGGTACGACTATCTGGTAAAATTCATCACCGCAGGGATTAGCGAATACCAGGCGGTCATGGAACGCCTCGTGGAGATGGATATCGGCATCGACAAATACTTCAGCTTTGTCGTGCTGAAATCCCCCATCGTGAAATCCCATCTGCCGCTCGAAAGCATCTTCAATAGCTAATGAACAGCAGTGATTATCCTTTCATCGCCGCGCGGACGTCCCTGTCTTCGAGCGTCTGGTCGAGCGTGGTCTTAGTCCGTTCAATGATGCCGTCGATGTCCGTAGCCGTGCAGCAGAGCGGCGGCGCATAGCCCAGCACGCCCTGGGCAAAGGCGCGGATGACGAGGCCGTTGTCCCATGCGCGGTCGAAAATGCGGCGCGCAGGGTCGGCCGCCGCCGGCAGGGGCGTCTTGCGCTCCTTGTCGGTGACAAGCTCGATTGCGGCCAGCATGCCACGACCGCGGACATCGCCGACAAGGGGATGATCGGCCAGCGCGCGAAGACCTTCCATCAGGCGGTGCCCGGCCCTCCGGCCGTTTTCCAGCAAGCCATTTTCGTAAAGGTCAAGGCACGCAAGCCCGACGGCTGCGCTGACAGGATGTGCGGAATAGGTGTAGCCGTGGCCGACGGCCGTCTTGCCGGCACCATTGGCAATCGTGTTGTAGACGCGGTCGGACATCAGGACGGCCCCCATCGGCACATAGCCGGAGGTCAGTCCTTTTGCCGTGGTCATGAGATCCGGCACGACGTCGTCTTCCTCACAGGCGAAGAGCGGACCGACACGGCCGAAGCCGGTAATGACCTCATCGGCAACGAACAGAATATCGTGCTCCTTGCAAACAGCGTGCATTTCTTTCAGCCACGACGGCGGCGGAACGAGGACGCCTCCCGAACCCTGAATCGGCTCGACATAGAAGGCCGCAACGCGGTCTGCGCCCAGTTCGGCGATCTTGGTCTGCAGGGCCGCGACCGACGCAGCAATGATCGCCTGGGGATGGGTACCAACCGGATTGCGATAGGCATAGTGCGAGGGAATTTTGTGCTGCCAGCTATATGGTACTCCAAAACCCGTATGAAACGCCCGCAGCGCGGTCAAGCCAGACCCTGCCGTCGACGATCCATGGTAGCCATACTCGACGGAAATGAACTGGTCCTTCTGTGGCCTCCCCTGGGCATGATAATAGTACCGGATGAACCGGATCGTGCTGTCGACGGCATCGGAGCCACCCAAAGTGAAGTAGACATGGTTCAGGTCACCGGGCGCCAGTTCAGCCAGCCTGGCGGCCAGCCGGATAGCCGGGTCGGAGCCCAGTCCGAAATAACCCGTGGCATAGGGCAGCTCGCGCAACTGTCTCGTCGCCGCTTCAACGATGCTGTCCTGTCCGTAGCCGGCATTGACACACCACAGACCAGCAAAGCCGTCGAGCAATTGGCGCCCGGAGACATCGGTCAGCGTCGCGCCCTTTGCTGATTTCAGCACCCGCACGCCTTGCGCCTCATGGCTGTGATAGGATGAGACCGGGTGAATCAGATGCGCGCGGTCGAGTTCAATCAGCGAATTGCTCAGCATGTTGTCCTCCGGATCGATCCCAATGCGAGTTGCGGACACCCTGACGTTTTCGGACCCAAAGTAGAATGTCGAAGACAGCAGTTCCTCCTAAGCAGGAGACAGGTGGAGGAAGTTTTGACTTTCGTTGACGATTGACGTGGCATCTTATGCCGGTGCTGACGACACGCGGCAATTGACGCTCCCACGCGTCCCTCTTCGCGCAACTCTCTGCCAAAGCTCCAATCCGATACGACACAATATGCTCCCGGGCTCCGCGACTGCGGTGCTTTATCTCGTGGGCTGCTCATTATGATGCTTGTCGTACCGGCAAGCGGTGCGTGAGGACGGAAGGATACGAGCCATGGCGACGTTTAGACCTAAATACATCACCTTCGACTGCTACGGCACGCTGACCAATTTCGACATGGCCGGCGCCGCAAGGAGAATCTATGGCGCCGAGCTCTCGTCGACGGCGATGGCAAAGCTCATCAAGGATTTTTCAGCCTATCGCCTGGACGAGGTTCTCGGCGCCTGGAAGCCGTACTTCGAGGTCGTGCACAATGCGCTGGAGCGCGCGTGCAAGCGCAACGGTGTTGTATTTCGGCCCGAGCACGCCCAGCGCATCAATGAAGAGATTCACACATGGGGTCCACATGCCGACGTCCCGGCGGGTCTGGCCAAAGTTGCCAGGGAGATTCCGCTGGTCATCCTGTCGAACTCGATGAAGAACCTCATCATGTCGAATGCGGAGAAGCTCGGCGCTCCCTTCCACATGGTCATCACGGCGGAGGAGACCGGCGCCTATAAGCCGCAGATGAAGGGCTTCGAGTACATGCTGGACAAGCTGGGCTGCGGCCCGGAAGATATCACCCACGTCTCCTCCTCCTTCCGCTACGACCTGATGACCGCTTACGACCTCGGCATCAAGAGCAAGGTGTGGGTGAACCGGGGTCATGAGCCCGCCAACCCCTTCTATGAATACACCGAGGTCGCTGGCATCGACGGGCTGGCTGCGGCAGTCGGCCTGGAGCCCCTGCGCAAGAGTGCGTGAGCGCAATTTCTCTCAGGTTCTCTCGTTGCGCTTCACTCCTTCGAGAGCTTCAACAGGGATCGATGCGCTGTGAAGGAAAAAGGGGGCATTCGACCGCCCCCTTTTTTTGTTTCGGCCACTCGTCCAATGGACGCTTATTCCAACCCGCCGACGTGAAGCGTTTTAGTTTCGAGATATTCCTCTATCCCGAGCTGGGAGCCTTCACGTCCCAGTCCCGACTGCTTTACACCGCCGAAAGGCGCGACCTCGGTCGAGATCAGGCCGGTGTTCAGGCCCACCATGCCGAATTCGAGCGCCTCGGCAACACGCCACGACCGCTTCAGGTTCTCCGTGTAGAAATAGGCGGCAAGGCCGAACGGCGTGCCATTTGCGATCGCAATGGCCTCGTCCTCGGTCTTGAATCGAAACAGCGGCGCGACCGGTCCAAACGTCTCCTCTGAAGCCAGGAGCATCTCAGTCGAGGCGTCACCGAGCACGACAGGACGGGCATATTGCCGATCTTCCGGCACCGCTTCACTTTGCGCGATGATCTTCGCGCCCTTGTCCAGCGCGTCCGTGACATGCCGCTTGATCTTTTCGATCGCCGAGCCATTGATCATCGGTCCGATTTCGACCCCCTCTTCCGTACCGACGCCGACTTTCATTTTCGCGACCCGGTTGGCGAGCTTCTGTGCGAAGGCGTCGTAAATGCCTGCTTGCACCAGGATGCGATTGCAACAGACGCACGTCTGGCCCCCATTACGAAACTTCGACGCAATCGCGCCCTCGACGGCCCGGTCGACATCGGCATCGTCAAAGACGATGAACGGCGCGTTGCCGCCAAGCTCGAGACTGAGTTTCTTGATATTGTCGGCGGCGCCTTTCATCAGCAGTGCGCCCACGCGGGTCGATCCGGTAAACGAAATCTTGCGAACGGCTTCATTGGCCATCAGCTCCTTGCCGATTTCCGCCGGCATGCCGGTCACGATGTTGATCACGCCCGCGGGAATTCCCGCCCGCTCCGCCAGAACACCGATTGCAAGGGCTGAAAAGGGCGTAAATTCAGAGGGCTTGATGACCACGGTGCAGCCCGCGGCAAGCGCAGGCGCCACTTTGCGCGTAATCATCGCATTCGGGAAATTCCAGGGCGTGATGATCCCGCAGACGCCCACCGGCTCTTTCAGCACCAAAATGCGGCGATCGATAGTGGGTGAAGGGATCGTTGATCCGTTGATCCGCCGCGCCTCTTCCGCAAACCATTTGACGAAGGAGGCTCCATAGCGGATTTCCCCGAGCGATTCAGCAAGCGGCTTGCCCTGCTCCAGCGTCAGCAGAAGCGCCAAATCCCGCTCATGGCGCCGCATGAGCTCATACCAGCGCTCCAACAGCGCTGCACGTTCCGCATGAGCCTTGGCCTTCCAACGCTTGAACGCAGCGGCCGCGGCGTTGATTGCTGCCCTGGTCTCGTCAAGCCCCATGTCGGGGATGGTGCCAAGCACTTTCTGACTGGCGGGATCGATGACATCGACGGTGGCTTTCGTACTCGCATCCCGCCAATTGCCACCGATCAGCGCCTGTTGGCGAAACAGTTCTCTGTCCTTCAATGCTATCATGGACTTATTCCTTTGCCTTTGGGCCAACCCCGCCATCGCTGCCTGGATTTGCAATTGGCGAGACAAGGCGGCTCATCCGAGCAATACAGGATCGCACGCCGCATTTTTCATTGAGAATGAATGGTCTGACGGTCGTTCAATCTGGTCAGACGCGGCCTCGAACGTCGATTGTTCTGACGGCTGCCTATCGGGGCCGATCCCGAGCATCGCGCTCAGTCGTAATGGCAGACGTAGATCTTTCGCACGGTCTCGATCGTACGCCAGATCCCGACGAAGCCAGGTTTCATCACAAAGCTGTCGCCTGCGCGGTACCTCCGCGTCTCACCACCCTTTTCCTCGATTTCGATGAGGCCCGAGATGATGTGGCAGAATTCGAAGGTGGTGCCCTTGATGGAATGGGTCTCGCCGGGCGTAGCTTCCCAGACGCCGGTCAGCACCTTTTCGCCCTTCGAAGCGTCTTGCGCCCAGGTCTTGAATGATGGGTTGCCTGAAATGAGCCGTTCCGCATCGGGCACAGCGTTCTTCGGTGCGAAGTCCGGATTGATGTCGATGCTGATCAGAAGTGACATGGCATTTTCCTGTTAGTAGCCGAGGGTTCGATCGACAAGGCCGACCGGATTTCTGCCGGCGCGGTGGCGCCGGATGTTTTCTATGACGGCTTCTGCTGCCGTATGCGGTTGCGTCACGGACGCGATATGCGGCGTGATGATCACCTTCGGATGGGACCAGAGTGGATGGCCTTCTGGCAGCGGCTCGGGATCGGTGACGTCAAGCATGGCTGCCGCAAGCTGCCCGCTGTCGAGCGCCTCGATGAGTGCGTCCTGGTCAAGCTGCGGGCCGCGGCCGACATGCAGCAGCCTCGCTCCCACTGGCAAAAGCGAGAAGAGCCTTGCGTTCAGGATGCCGCTCGTTTGCTCCGTCAGCGGGAGAAGACAGACGAGGATATCCGTTCCTTGCAGGAATTTCCCAAGCTGATCTTCGCCATGGAAGCAGGTGACACCCTCAACCACCTGCTTGCTTCGGCTCCAAGCGGCAAGGGGAAATCGAAACGGCTTCAGACGATCGATCGCAGCTTGCGCCAGTGTGCCGAGGCCCAGGAAGCCCACGCGCCGGTCGGTCGCTTGGGACGTTGCAAGAGCTTGCCATAGGCCCCTTCTCTGCTGCTCCCGATATGCAAGCATCTCGCGATGAAGCGTCAGCACGCCAAGGACGACGTATTCCTGCATCATGCGTGTTATGCCATCCTCGACCATGCGCACGAGCTTCACGTGGCCGGGTATCGCCTCCGGCCTGAACTGATCAACCCCCGCGCCGAGGGAAAAGAGCACTTCCAGATTACGAAAGCGCGAGACATCGTCTGGCATGTTCCAGGTCAGCAGGTAGCGTACCTTTTCCGGGTCTATACATTCACTAGAATCGTAGAATTCCAGATCCGGAAGCTCGCGCGCAAAGGCCTGGCGAAAAATTGCACCCCGAGCGGTATCGGAATTGAAGAGGAACGCCATCGTATTCCTCTCATGTCCTCGCCGGGGGTGCCGGGCGCTGAATCCCTGCGGCAGCCTGGCAATAGTTGCGTACCCGACGGACCACGGCGCGGCTTTGCATACCTCGGGGGGTCGGAAATGCGACGAGGCTTGCACGGAATCCTTCAACGTTCATTGCATTCACCCAACCTGTCCTATCCCCGGATATTCAGAGGTTAACTGCAAGCTGGAGCGTTCCCTGCTGAATTGGGTTGCGCTATAGGCTGAACATTCCGAATACCGGCCACCAAACAGGCGAAACCTGCTGGCCTTCCGCTCTATGCTGCTGCAAAACACGCCTTGTGCGGTAACGCAGCAGAAGATCTACGGAGCGATATGCCGTAGGCTTTGGCATGCTGAAGGAACGGATGATCTGAATGGGACGAACGGTACGTGTGAAGTCCTTTGAACTGGCCGCGAAGGACATCAACGACGTTGATGTGACACTGCTCCACGCGCTCTCGACTGGGGTGGGCTGGCCGCATCGACCCAAGGATTGGGATTTCTTGCGCCGCGCGGGTCATGGCATCGTAGCCGTTGACGGCATAGGACGCGTCTTTGGCAGCGCGATGTGGTTCCCACATGGCCCCGAATTCGCGACCATTGGCTTGGTGATCACATCGCCCCGCACCCAGGCACAAGGTACAGGGCGATGGCTCATGGAGCAGGTGTTCGAGCGGTGTGGCGACCGGAACTTAACCCTCAACTCAACCGATGCTGCCTATCATCTGTATCTTTCGCTGGGCTTCAGGAAGGAAGCGGTTGTGTATCAGTGGCAGGGAGAGGTCGTGTTACCATCCCCACCGGTGCCAGTTCTGGACGGGGAATTGAAGCCTCTGCCAGCCGAGAATGTTGATGAGATTGCAGCATTGGACGAGCGCGCGTTCGGAACTAACCGTCAGAAGCTGCTTGCATTGCTTTCGGATGGTGCGTCAATCTTCGTCCTGAGCCGCGGCGGCGAGACCGTCGGTTATTCCATGAAGCGCGAGTTTGGGCGCGGTCATGTGATCGGTCCCATCGTCGCTAGCAATGATTGTGACGCAATCCATCTTACAGCCGCGCATCTTAAGGAACTCAAGGGACGGTTCGCCCGCGTCGATACGCGGGAGCGGACGGGTCCCTTTGCCGACTTTCTTCAGCAAAGCCGCCTCGGGATGAACGACACCGTCACGACCATGTCCAAGGGCAAGCAATTCCTGAACCGAGAAGATGACAAACCGTGGGTTTACGGATTGGCCGGCCACGCGTTGAGCTGAAGCTGTGAAGCATAGGACGAGAAGGGGTCTGTAGTGATACGCAACCTATTTCCCGTCCGCAGTCAGCAGGAACTAGCTCCACTCCACTCGCAGTCCGCTTTGCTCCCATTTTACGACGGGCATCCGATTGATCCTCAGTGCCCGTCTTCATTCGTATGAAGCTACGCTCAAAGGTGTTACAAAGCTGCAAGCGGACCACTGCTACTGTAGGATACGCAGCCCGTCGCTGCTTCGAGTTTGATTTGCCTTGGCTTGCGACGTAGCAAGTTGACGTAATAGAGCCAAGTGATACGTTTTTGAATGCGCTGGCGATACAGCCAATTGAACCCGGACGGGATAAAGGCGCGCTCGTCCGGTATCTCCTAGCCAGCACGCGCGAATACAGAGATCTGCTGAATACAGAGATCTGCTAACGACGCAATGCCGCAAAGTGGCGGCTTCAAAAGGGGTGACGCGGAGCGACGGACGAGTCTGCTTCGGCTCGGGTCGGCGCGCATGGTTTACCGAGATGATCCCTTGCTCGTTTTTGGGCGCAGGCTGGGCCCATGGTGCGCAGGTCCTGCGTGAAGAGGAAGGCATTCTGCTGTGCCGTGCCTGCCGTGAAAGCGGCGACGACGAGCGCCAGATCGTGCTGGCCGTGCTGCCGGCAGCGGAGCATCCAAATCCGCAGAGCCTTGATCGCCTCACACATGAGTTCGGGTTGATAAACGAGCTGGACGGCGCCTGGGCAGCGAAGCCGCTGGAACTCTTGCAGGATCACACCCGGACCATTCTTGTGCTTGAAGATTTCGGCGGCGAGCTGCTCACCAGGCTGATGGACGCGCCAATGGAGATGGGGAACTTCCTGCGCGTCGCCGTCCAGATCGCAGCAGCGTTGGGTAAGGTCCATCAGCGCGGTCTTGTGCACAAGGACATCAAACCTGCCAACATCCTGGTGAATCGCACCCAGACGAGCGTGCGGCTCACCGGCTTCGGCGTTGCGTCGCGCCGGCCGCGTGAACGACAGTCTCCGGCGCCTCCCGAATCCATCGCGGGGACGCTTGCCTATATGGCGCCAGAGCAGACCGGGCGCATGAACCGCTCGATCGACTCCCGCAGCGACCTGTATTCGCTCGGCATCACGCTCTACCAGATGCTCACCGGCTCGCTTCCCTTCACCGCGACCGATCCGATGGAGTGGGTGCACTGCCATATCGCCAGAAAGCCGGCACCGCCATGCGATAAGTTTGAAGACATCCCACTCGTGGTTTCGCGAATTCTCATGAAGCTGCTCGCCAAGATGGCCGAGGAACGCTACCAAACCGCGGCCGGCGTCGAGCGGGACCTGCGGCGCTGTCTTGCAGAGTGGGAGCGTCAGCACCGCATCGACGATTTCCCGCTCGGACAGCACGATGCCCCCGACCGGCTGCTGATTCCCGAAAAGCTGTACGGGAGGTCGCACCAAGTCGAGACCTTACTCGCCTGTTTCGGCCGCATCGTCGAGAGCAGCGTGCCGGAATTGGTGCTGGTCTCGGGATATTCTGGCATCGGCAAATCCTCGGTCGTCAATGAACTGCACAAGATGCAGGTCCCCTCTGGCGGCCTTTTTGCATCAGGCAAATTCGACCAGCACAAACGCGATATCCCGTATGCTACGCTCGCGCAGGCGTTCCAGAGCCTCGTTCGACCGCTACTTGGTAAAAGCGATGCGGAGCTGAGCAGGTGGCGCCGCGACTTTCTGACGGCGCTCGGCCCCAATGCACAGCTGATGGTCGACCTGATCCCCGAGCTCGAGCTCATTGTCGGCCAACAACCGCCGGTTTCGGAGCTTCCACCACAGCAGGCGCAAAGCCGTTTTCAGGAGGTGTTGAAGCGGTTCATCGACGTCTTTGCCCGCCCCGCGCATCCGCTGGTGCTGTTCCTCGACGATCTGCAATGGCTCGACGCGGCGACGCTCGACCTGCTTAAGGATCTTTTGACGCGGGCGGATCTGAAGCACCTCATGGTGATCGGCGCCTATCGGGACAACGAGGTCGACCTCTCTCATCCCCTGACGCGCATGCTCGACGTCATCAACACCGCGGGTGGAGCGGTCACGCAGATCACGCTTGCGCCGCTCGGCAGGGAGGACCTCGGGCAGTTGCTCGCGGACGCGCTTCGCTGCGCGCCGGAGCAGGCGGCGCCGTTCACGCAGATGGTGCTCGAGAAGACCGGCGGCAATCCGTTCTTCGCCATTCAGTTCATGTTCTCGCTCGCTGAAGAGGGACTGCTCGCCTTCGACCACGACACGGCCTGCTGGTCCTGGGATCTCGATCGTATTCACGCCAAGCGATACACCGACAACGTCGTGGACCTCATGCTCGGAAAGCTCACCCGCCTTCCGGCCGCGACGCAGACCGCCGTGCAGCAAATGGCCTGCCTCGGCAACATCGCCGAGACGGCGATGCTTTCGATCGTGCTTGGAATTCCGGAGGAGCAGCTCCATGCCACTCTGTGGCCGTCCGTTCATCAGGAATTTGTCGAGCCGCAGCCAGGTGCTTATCGGTTCGTTCACGACCGTTTCCAGGAGGCGGCTTATGCGCTGATTCCCGAGCACGAGCGGCCGGCAGCCCATCTGCGGATCGGCCGACTACTCGCGGCGCGGACAGCACCGGAAGCCCTTGAGGAAAAGGTCTTCCAAATCGCGAGCCAGCTCAATCGCGGCGCTGCCTTGATTACCGAGGCGGAAGAGCGGGAGAAGTTGGCTGAGCTGAACCTGTTGGCCGGCCGGCGCGCCAAGGCGGCAACGGCTTTCGCCATGGCGCTCGCCCACTTCAGCGCCGGAGACGCGATGCTGTCGAAGGACCGTTGGGAGCGGCATTACACGCTCAGCTTCGAGCTGGCCTTGCAACGTGCGGAGTGCGAATTCGTGACCGGCGAGCACGCCGCCGCCAAAGCCCGCCTTGCCGAACTGGCGGGCCGTGCCGCTAGCCTTCCCGACTTGGCCGCCGTCACCCGACTGCAGATGGAACCAAATGACCGCGACATCGAAATCGGCCTCGCTTATCTGCGCCGTGTCGGCATCGCCTGGCCGACGCAGCCGACATCGCAGGAGGTCGCGCGGGAGTATGAGCGCATGTGGAGGCACATCGGTGAGCGCGCGATCGAGGCGCTGCTGGATCTGCCCCGGATGACCGATCCGATCGCACGCGGCACCATGGACGTCCTTACCGTGCTGGTGTCGCCCGCATGGTTCATCGACGAGAACCTGCGCCGCCTCATCATCGCGCGCATGACGAACTTAAGCCTGGAGTTCGGCAACTCCGATGCGTCGTGCCTCGCCTATATCCTACTCGGCACCGTGCTTGGGCCTGACTTTCACGACTACGAGGCGGGCTACCGCTTCACCCAGCTCGGCCTTGACCTGGTCGAAAGATACGGATTGGACCGCTTCAAGTCGCGCGTCTATCTCGGCTTCGGCAGCTGGACACGCCATGTCCGGACAGGGCGGCCGCTGCTGCGGCGGGCCTTCGACGCGGCGCAGCAGGACGGCGACTTCAACTATGCGAGCTTTAGCCGCCACCACCTCATGACGCATCTTCTTGCCTGCGGCGATCCGCTCGCCGAGGTGCAGCGGGAGGCCGAGGCCGGCATCGACTTCGCGCGCCGGGCGCGCGTTGACCTTGCCGTCGCCAGGATCATCGGGCAGCTCCAACTGGTCCGGATGCTGCGCGGCCTGACGGCCAAATTCGGTAGCTTCGATGACGACGATTTCAGCGAGGCGGAGTTCGAGCGACGTCTGGAGTCGGAGCCGCAGCTGGTGCATGCCGGCTACTGGTACTGGATCCGCAAGCTGCAGGCGCGCGTCCTTGCCGACGATCCGACCGCCATCGCGGCAGCGGCGAAGGCGGAAGGGCTGCTGTGGACGTCGAAGGCGCTGTTCGAGCGGGTGGAGCTGCATTTCTATGCCGCGCTGGCACAGGCGGCGCACAGCGATTCAGCTTGCGCCGAGGAGCGCGCCCTGCGTCTCGAAGCCATGGCACCCCATCACGATCAACTTCAGCAATGGACCCGCATCTGCCCGGGGGACTTCGCGGACCGTGCGGCGCTCGTGGAGGCGGAGATCGCCCGCATCGCAGGCCGCGAGCTCGATGCGATGCGTTGCTACGATCGGGCCATCGCCGCAGCGCGCACGAGCGGCTTTTTCCATAACGAGGCAGTTGCCAACGAGCTCGCCGGACGGTTCTATGCAGCGCAAGGGTTCGAAAAGATCGCGAATGCCTATCTGCGCGACGCGCACTACGGATATCTCCGCTGGGGTGCCGATGCCAAGGTGGCGCAACTCGAGCGACTTTACCCGCGACTGCATGTGGTGGAAGACGACAGCGCCGTCGCGAAGGCGAGCGGCCCGGTCCCGCAACCGGACGTCACTGCTGTCGTCAGGGCGTCGCAGGCCGTATCGAGCGAGATCGAGCTACCGAGGCTCATCGAGTCATTGATGAAGATCGCGCTGCAGAATGCAGGCGCGGATCGCGGCCTGCTGATCCTGTCACGCCAGGACGACTTCCGGATCGAGGCGGAGGGCCAGTCGAGCGGCGATGAGTTCACGATCGCGATGCGCGAGGCGCCCGTCTCTGGTCCCGATTGTCCGGAGGCGCTGCTGCGCTATGTCATTCGCACGCAAAAGCCCGTCATCATCGATGACGCGTCGCGGCCCGATCCGCTCTGCGACGCAGGCTATATGAGTCGCCGGCACCCCAGATCAATCATGTGCCTCCCACTGATCAAGCAGGCCAAGCTGATCGGGTTGCTCTATTTCGAGAATAGCCTGACCACGCACGCTTTCACTCCCGACCGTGTCGCGGTGCTGGAAATGCTGGCAGCTCAAGCCGCGATTTCGCTTGAGAACACCCTGCTCTACCGCGATCTGCAGGAACGCGAGGCGCGCATTCGACGACTCGTCGATTCCAACATCATTGGGATCCTGTTCTGGGATGCAGACGGTAACATCAGCTACGCCAACCAGGCCTTCCTGACCATGACCGGCTACTCCAGGGAGGAATTGGTGTCCGGAGCGGCCAGCTGGAAGGAGATGACTCCGGCGGAATACGAAATTGGCGACGTACAGCGGATTGATCAACTTCGTCTGTCGGGAGAGGTTGCGCCCCGCGAGAAGGAGTTCCTCAGAAAGGACGGCAGCCGAATTCCCGTGCTGGTCGGCTCAGCCGCGATGGCGGGTTCTCCTGATCAAAACGTCTCCTTCGTGCTCGATCTGACAGAACGCAAGCGGGCGGAAGCTGAAGCGCGCGAGAGCGAGCGGCGCTATCAGGAAATGCAGCTTGAGCTGGCGCACGCGAACCGGGTCGCAACCATGGGTCAGCTCACCTCTTCGATCGCCCATGAGGTCAGCCAGCCTATCAGCGCTGTTGCCATCAGCGCCAGCGCGGCCTTGAACTGGCTCCGCCGGAATCCGCCTGATCTCGAAGAAGCGCGAACATCATTAGAGGCTATCGTCAAGGACGCGTATCGCAGCGGCGAAGTGATTAGCCGACTTCGCGCACTCTTCAAGAAGGCGCCGCCGCGCAAGGAGCACCTCGATCTCAACGAGGCGATCGATGAGGTGATTGTTCTGACCGGTGGCGAGGCACTCAAAAACGGGATTTCGGTGAAGACGCAACTTGCGGACGGTTTGCCGCTCATCGAGGGCGATCGTGTGCAGCTACAACAGGTTTTGCTCAACCTCGTTGTCAACGCGATCCAGGCAATGGCCACGATCGCTGACAGGGCGCGAGACCTGCTCATTACCACCGCCTCGGTCGGATCGGACTCCGTGCTCGTCCGGGTTGCTGATTCCGGGCCCGGCCTCGATCCACAGATGCTCACGCATGTTTTCGATCCATATTTCACCACCAAGCCTCACGGCCTGGGCATGGGCTTGGCGATCTGTCGTTCCATTATCGAGGCCCACAACGGACGCTTGTGGGCGAGCGCCAATGAGCCCAGCGGCGCCGTCTTTCAGTTCACGTTGCCGGCGGATCCTGGCGGCGGACTCTGACCAGGCTCGGATGCGCAAGCACACTGCCCAAAACCACAAGCCGACCTGATGGACCGACTGTGATCTGCTTTCAGTTCGCCGACAGATGGACCACATTCCATGAGGCCGGCTTCAACGTCACTTGCATCCGCGTCCCATCGATGGTGACGCCCAGCAACGGCGCGGGCTTCACCCGCTCCGGCACGTCCCTGGTATTTGTCGCCTGCAAATTGTCGTGGCGCAATTCAAGCGCCTCGCTCATGGCGAGCGGGCCAAAGCTCCGCGCCTCGAGGTTCACCTCTATCTCCTGCGTCAGGTCGCGGTTGAGCATGAAGAGGGAAAGACTCCCGGCTCCTCCCGCAACGGCCGCGATCTTGAGATACGGCACGTTCGGCACCGGAAAGGTGAAGTCGTGGATACCACGCGGATCGTAATAGGACGAATCGTAGCTCTCCGACTCGACCTGGGTCCGCAGAACCTTGCCGCGGCCAAGACGGCTCATTTGCGCGAACGGAAAGAAGATGGTCTGGCGCCAGGCGCGGCCGCCGGTCTCGGTCATGATCGGCGCGATCGCGTTGACGAGCTGCGCAAGACAGGCCGTTCTCACCCGATCGGCGTGATTGAGCAGCGAAATGCAGGCGCCGCCGAAGGCGAGCGCATCCTCCATCGTGTAGACTTCCTCCAGGATCGGCGGCGCCACCGGCCACCCCTCCTTGACCCTGTCGGCCCGGTTGCGGCGGGTCCGATACCAGACATTCCATTCATCGAAACTCAGCATCATGCGCTTGGTGGAGCGCCTCTTCGCCGCCACCGCGTCGGCGAGCGCGACAACCTCTTCGATGAAGCGGTCCATCAGGTCGGGGCTGGCGAGGAACGATGCCGTGTCCTGCCTGTAGTTATTGAGATAGGTATGAAGCGAAATAAACTCGGCATGATCGAAGGTGTGCTGGATCACGGTGTCTTCCCACTGGCCGAACGACGGCATATTTCGCCCGGACGAACCGCACGCCGCAAGCTCGATGGTTGGATCGACCCACCGCATCATCTTGGCGGCTTCGCGCGCCACCGCGGCATAGGCTTCGGCGCTCTTGTGCTCCATTTGCCATGGGCCGTCCATTTCGTTGCCAAGGCACCAGAACCTTACATTGTGTGGCTTCTCCCAGCCATGGGCGCGGCGCAGATCCGACCACACTGACCCGCCCGGATGATTGCAGTACTCGACCAGGTTGCGCGCCGCGTCCCCGCCCCTGGTGCCGAGGTTAACCGCCATCATCGGCTCGACCCCGGCGGCCTTGCACCAGTCCATGAATTCATTGGTGCCGAAGCTGTTGGGTTCGGTGCTGAACCACGCAAGGTCGAGCCGCGCTGGGCGTTTGTCCACCGGCCCGACGCCGTCTTCCCAATTGTACCCGGAAACGAAATTGCCGCCGGGATATCGGATGATGGTGGGGCCGAGCTCCCTGACCAGCGCCAGCACATCGCCGCGAAACCCGTTTTTGTCCGCCGTTGGATGACCAGGTTCGTAGATGCCGCCATAGACGCAGCGTCCCAGGTGCTCGATGAAGGCGCCGAACAAACGCGGGTCGGTATGGCCGATGGCAAAATCGCGATCCATCAGCACGTTTGCTCTTCTCATGTTCGCCTCTCGGATGCGCGGTCGCTGGTGAGATTGCTCATACGGACGGAATTGTCTGTCGCGACTTCAGCCAACAGCGCGGCTTCGCGCAACTGACGGGAATAGGGATGCTGCGGCGCATTCAACACCGTTCTCGCATCACCGCTTTCGACGACGCTGCCCTTCTGCATGATCATGATGCGGTCGCTGGCATAATATGCCGTCGCCAGATCATGGGTGACATAGATGATGGAGATGTCGAGATCGTCACGCAACGTCTTGAACAGGTTGACGATGGATATGCGCAAGGACGCATCGATCATGGACACCGGCTCGTCGGCCACGATCAGCTTGGGGTTTGCCAGCAGCGCACGAGCGATCGCGACCCGCTGGAGCTGTCCGCCGGAGAGCTCGTGTGGGTATCGATGGCTAACTTCCTCCAGCGACAGTCCTACCTTGTGCAGCGCATCGTCAACGGCCGTCCGGGACGTGACCCGCCGATCGGCCGCGATGAAGCGGCGCTGTGTCATGAACAGATAGCGATCGAGCCGCTTCAGCGGATTGAAGGATTCGAACGGATTCTGGAAGATCGGCTGCGCCTTGTGCATGAAGGCCAGCCGCTGGGCTCCAGTGCGGATTGTCGCAAGGTCGACGCCGTCGAACAACAATTTGCCGCTGGTCGGCGTCTCGATATTCAGGATCATCCGCGAGAGCGTGGTCTTGCCACTTCCGGACTCACCGATGATTGCAAATATCTCTGGCCGCCCTGCGTCGAGCTGGAAGCTCACGTCCTTGACGGCAGCAATCCGCTGGCCCGACAGCAGTCCTCTCCGGGTGAAGGTCTTGCTGACCTGGCAAACATCAAGCAGCAGGTCGCTCATGCCTCATCACTCCGGTTGACAGCAAAGCAGGCGACGCGATGCGCGGGTGTGGTCTTCAGCGTCGCGGGGACCTTGTGCCTGCAAACCTCCATCGCCAGCGGGCAGCGCGGATGGAAGCGGCACCCCGGAGGCGGATCGGAGAGACTTGGCGGGCTGCCTTCAAGTCCCTCGCGGGGAACGTTATCGCCGATGCGAGGCAGGCTGGAAATGAGATGCCTGGTGTAAGGGTGCAGCGGGTTGCGGAAGATCTCTGCTGTTGTGGCCTCCTCGATCAGGCGGCCGGCATACATGATGCCGAGGCGGTCGGTCACATGCGCGTGGACGCCCAGATCATGGGTGACCAACACGACCGATGAGCCCATCTCGCGCCGAATGCCGCTGATCATGCCAAGCACTTCCTTCTGCACCACGACGTCGAGCGCGGTGGTGGGTTCGTCGGCTAGGATGACTTCAGGGCGGCAGATGGTGGCGAGCGCAATGGTGGTACGTTGACGCATGCCGCCGGACAGCTCATGCGGGTAGGCCGCCAGCACCGACGGGTCAAGCTTGAGGCGCGCCAGATGGGCGACCACCTGCTGTTCGAATTGCTTGCGGCTCACGCCGATATGCGGATATGCGAAGTCGACGAAGGCCGCCCGCAGCCGACGCAGCGGATTCAGCACGTTCATCGAGCCTTGCGTGATGTAGGACAAATGTCGCCAACGGATCCGCGCCACTTCCGCGGCCGGCGCGCGGTGCAGTCCGCCATAGCCAGGCAGGAAAGCGAATTCCACCCGGCCGCCGACCACCTCCAGTGGTGGCCTGACTGCCCCCGCGATCGTCTTGATCAGCGTGGTCTTGCCGGAACTGGATTCGCCGGCGATTCCGTAGATCTCGCCGCGGCGGAGCGCGAAACTGATGCCGTCGACAGCCTTGACGTCGCGCTTGACACCAAAGCGATCGGTCCGGAAATAGGCCCGCAGGTCGCGCACCGACAGGATCGGCTGCGCGACGTCGCCCTGCTGCGCCTGCGTCGTCTCGGCCGGCATCACGTGGCCCCTCCGAAGCTGCGGTGACGGTTGCGCGGATCGATATAGTCGTTCATCGACACCGCCAGCAGGAACAGCCCGATGAAGGTCATGATCACCGCGATCGTCGGAAACGCGATCCACCACCAGACTCCCGCCACCATTGCGGTGTGCTGGTTGGCCCAATAAATCATGCCGCCGATCGTCGGCGTGTTGATATCGGTGAAGCCCAGCACCGCCAGCGTCACCTCCAGCCCGATTGACCATACCATGTTGTTCATGGTCGTCGAGAAGACGATCGGCATCACATAGGGCAAGTGCTCCTGAACCAGGATCTCGCGCGTGCTCATGCCGGAGAACAGGCTGCTCTGAGTGAATTCGCGGGCCTTCAGGCTCATGGCCACCGAGCGGATCAGCCGCGCGTCATAGGCCCAGCCGAGGCCGGCCATGATCAGGGCCAGCAGCAGCCAGGACATGCGGTCACGCATCACGAAATAGAACAGCACCAGGATCGGCAACAGCGGGATGACAATGAAGGTATCGTTCACCGCCATCAGCGCCCGATCAATCCAGCCGCCCTTGTAGCCGCTGAGCAGCCCGATCGCGAGCGCCAGCAGGCGGCTGATCAATGCCACGGTGCATCCGAACAGCAGGGTATTGCGAATGGCAAAGGTCAGCTGCCAGAACACGTCCTGGCCGCGCGACGTGGTGCCGAACCAATAGATCAGCGACGGCGGCACATCCGGCGGCACCAGATAGACATCCTGCGGGGGATAGGGCGAGAAGCTCGCCAGCACCGACAGCAGCAGCACGACGGCGATCAGCACGGCGCCGATCCGAAATTCGGCGTGGTAACGCCAGAGGTCACGCAGGATCACGACCATCAGCTGACCTTCACCCTGGGATCGAGCAGCGGATACAGAAGATCGATAACGAGCACGCCGGCGGAAACCCCGAGGATGGAAACGGTGGTCACGCCGAGCACGAGCCCGTAGTCCCCCGCATAGACCGCGTCGACCAGCAGCGAACCGACACCGGGATAGCCGAATACCTTTTCGGTGATCACCGCACCGTTGAAGATTCCACCGAGCGAGATGGCGAGCCCGGTCAGCTGCGGCGGCAGCGCGTTGCGCATCACATAGGCTGACAGGACGCGCCAGGATCTGACGCCCGCCAGTTCGGCATAGACAACATAATCCTCGGTCACGATGTTGGACACCAGCGCGCGCATCCCGAGAAACCAGCTGCCCACACCGATCAGGATCAGCGAGAGCGCGGGCAGGATAGCGTGCTGCAGCACGCTGCTGACGAAGTCGAACGTCAATGTCTGCGGCAGGTTCATCGCCGAACCGCCGGTGATCGGCAGCACGGGCCAGAGGAAGCCGAACACGATCAGCAGCACGAGCGCCAGAATGTAGTAAGGGATGGGGTGCAGCCCCATGGCGATCACGCCCATCAGCTTCAGCCCGCGGCTTTTCTGATAGTAGCCGGCAAGTCCGCCGAGCAGGCTGCCGAGCCCCCAGGCGACGATAGTGGAGACCGCGAGCAGTCCGGCGGTCCAGGGTAGTGCACGGCCAATTAACGTCGCGACGGGCGTTGGAAACGCCGACATCGAGGGACCGAAGTCGGCGCGCAGGATCCGTTTCCAGAACGCCAGATATTGCTGGGCGGGCGAGCCGCCGAGTCCGTAGAGCTCGCGCAGCGAGGTGCGCATCTGCTCGATCGCATCCGGAGCCGTGTTGGCATAGGAGGTGACCGCCGAGATCGACTGTTCGATGGGATCGATCGGCGTGGAATGGGTTATCACATAAGCGAGATTGATGCCGATGAAGACCACGAGCACGAACTGCGCCAGCCGCCGGGCAACATACGCGACATATCCGCTCATCGATGCTCCCAGGATGCCGGACCGAGGGATTCGGACAGACGCGACCGGCCGTCCGATTGATACCGTCGCCGCCTTCTCTTCACGTCCTAAAGCGCAATGAGATTGGGTTGAATCGTCAATGCGCTTTAGCTCCTTGTTTGGGCATGATCTTTTCGGAAAACCGCTTCACACTTTTCCGGATCATGCCTTAGCCGGCCGGCTTGAGCTTAACGAGCATATAACGCGAATTGCCCCAGTTCGGCACCGGATTGGTGTAGGGGTTTTCCGACGTCGGAAATCCCGTCCAATAGGTCTGGTCCATCGCGGTGAAAACGCTGTACGCCATCAACGGAATGGTTGGCATCTCTTTCACGGCGAGCTTAATGTAGTCCTTGCCAAGCTCGATCGACTTCGGATCATCAAAGCCCACCATCCGGATGCTCTCGATGATCTTGTCGAGCGCGGGATCCGACCAGCGCTGCCAGTTGCGCAGTGGCTGCGATTTGCCGGGCTCCGCCACGAACTGCGAATGCCAACTGTCGAGGAAGTAGGACAGGTCGGGGTGGCCGCCCCAGGTTTCGACGCTCCAGCCGATGAATGTGTCGAAATCGCCGGCCGCCCGCCGCGTCGGCAGCGTCCCCTGCGCCACATCGATCCGTGCGTCGATGCCGGCCTGTTTCCATAACTGCACGATCATGGTCCCGGCCCGCGTCATCACCGGGCGCAGGTCGCCTTCCACCATGACGCGGATAGTGAACGGCCTGCCGTCCGGCATGGTCCAGGCGCCGCCGCGTTTGCTGAAGCCGGCCTTCTCCAGAAGCTCCTGCGCTGCCTGCGGATCGACCTTCCACCAGCCCATGCCGAAAGCACGGGCGATCTCCGCGGGATTGGACGGAATCTGCTCGCCCATCGAAGGTCGCAGCATGTCGGCGATCTGCTTGCCGATCGTCGGATCGTACGGCTTGATCTTGCGCTTGCCGGTGTCGATCTCGAATGCCTTCAGCCATTCTTCCATCGGCTGATGATACGTTGCCGGATGGGCGCCGGTCGGCGGCACGCCGATCGCCGATATGGTGGCGGCGCCGCGATAGGCTGCCATCGACACCGCCTTGATGTCGATCAGAAGCGCCAACGCCCATCGCACGTCAGGGTTCTTGAACAACTCGTTCTGGGTATTGAAGATCACCGCCGGCAGCGTCGGATCGGGATGGCCATAAGGGAAACCCTTGAACCAGGCCCGCGTCATCTTGCTTTGCTTGGCGAGAGCAAACATGCCCTCGGGCGCGATGTCGTGGATCACATCGAGCTCATGGTTGAGCTGCGCAATGACCCGCTTGTCCGGCGGGCCGGGATCGATGTAGGCGAGAAATTTCGGTCCAGGCTTGCCGTAGCGCCCGAGCGTGGTGCGCTGCCAATCGTCGCGCAATTGCCAGCTGTACCATTTGCCGTCGGGGTCGTAGCTGTTCAGCACATAGGCGCCGAGCGAAACCGGCTTGTTGAAATCGAACTTGACTGGATCGTCCACCTTCTCGAAAACATGCTTGGGCAGGATCCACACCGCCCCCCAGCGCACCGTGAAGTTGGCGTGAAAGCGTGAGTTTGGCTTCTTGAGCTTGAACACCACCGTATAGGGATCCGGCGCCTCGACGGACGCCACGTTGCTCGCGAGCACCGCGCTGAAGCGCATCCCCGGATGCTTGATCTGGGTCATCACCGTCGCGACGACGTCATCTGCGGTGAACTCGATGCCGTCGCTCCAGAAGATGCCCCTGCGAAGCTTCGCCGTCATCGCGGTGAAATCGGCATTGTACTGCGGCTTGTCGGCGGCGAGCGAGTTGTCCCAGACGCCTTCGAGACCGCTTTCAGGGTCGATGTACCAGAGCGTATCGAGGGCAACCTGCTGCAGCCCGTTCGACTGGGATCCTGCATTGATAGCCCAGATGTTGAACCATCCGGCGTTCTTGACGGTCCCTTCCGGGTTTTCAAGGATCAGCAGTTCCTTCCGGGGAATGTTTCGCGAAGTGCCCTGCGCATGGCCTGAATTCGCTAACAGGAATGGCAGCGCCACGAGAGCGCACGCAACCAGCAGAAATGCACGAAAACAGCGCATCATCTTCCTCACGGGTGCAGTTGGCTCGACGCTTGTGCGACGAATGCTAGAGGCGTCAAAAAAGAGTAACAATAGAAATCTTGGACCAGAGGCGAAGATCGGTTCCCCGTTTACGCGCACATGTCTGGGCTGCTCGGGAGATAACTCTGTGCCAGAGCCTACAGTCGGCTATGAAGGCAGCCAGGAACAGAGCGCGCACCTCGGTAGAATACGTTTCAGAACAGCCGTCGTGCGAAACAATCCACTGAATCGCAAGCGCATTCAGCATGGAATTAAGCCACCGCCCGGTACAGTTGGTTCGGTCAGGCGCCGGATGGAGAGCGCCCGTGAGCTGCCCCGGACGCCATGCGCTGAGGGGCGAGTGCCGCAGGAGAACTGCAGGTGGAGGTGACCGAGTGTCTCGACCGGTTGGTCGCATTTCAGTCGATCGTCGGTACCTGCAACCGCGCAATCGTCAACTGCTCGTTGCCGAGCTTGCCGGACGCGGCCTGAAGGTCGACTACCACTCGGTATGGGACTTCGTGCATGCCGAGAAGCTCAGCTTCAAAAAAAGCGTGGTGGCTGGCGAACGCGATCGTCCCGACGTGGCGCGTCGGCGCGCCCAGTGGACAAAGTAACAAGGTCGCGTCAAAGCCGAACGGCTGGTCTTCATCGACGAGACCTGGACCCGGACTGATATGGCTCCCTTGCGGGGATAGGCGCCACGCGGGCAAAGGCTTCCCGCCAAGGTTCCTCACGGCCGCTGGAAGACCATGACCTTCCTGGCGGCCCTGCGCCATGACCGGATCGATGCGCCATGGTTCATCGAGGGGCCGATCGATGGCGCGAGCTTCCGGGCCTATGTCGAGAAGGTTCTGCTGCCCACCCTTCGGCCCGGCGATGTCGTCATCATGGACAATCTCGGAAGCCACAAAGGCAAGGTCGTGCGTCAGCTCATTCGCTCCGCCGGCGCCAAGCTGTTCCTCCTGCCAAAATACTCACCTGACCTGAACCCGATTGAACAGGTCTTTGCCAAGCTCAAGCATCTGCTCCGAAAGGCTGCCGCCGGAACCGTCGATACGGTCTGCACCGCCATCGGTGAGGCCCTCGACGCCTTCACACCCGAAGAATGCGCCAACTACCTCAAAAATTCAGGCTATCAACCTAATGCCATCGCGCTTTAGGCGATTGTCGGCCAGGGGCACCATTCAATGCCAACGATCGCCGGTTACCTGCGGGATTCCTGCCACAACATCAGGCCGGTTCTTTTCGAGCCAGGCCACAGCCTCCGAGCCATCGACGATACACTCGAATGTTTCCCAGGTCGGATCCTCCAGGGATTCTAGCTGGAGGCGCTTCGCCGCGTACTCGACGAGGTCATGGACGCGTTCGTATCCTCGTCGGTGCTCCACGGACTCTGCGATCGCTGTGCTGGCCCACCCTCGTTGGGCCAAATCGACAATGCTTGGAGCATCGGCCTCGCTGAACCATGGTGTGGCATCGAACTCGACACACAGGATATTATCGGCGGTATGGCAAGTAGCGCGGATCATTGGGTACCCTTTCTGCCGTGCCTGCCCGTCAGCCCCTGACCAGGTCCCCCAGCAAATTGGCCGCCACCGTCAGCTTGGCGAGCGTCAGGCCGCTGGCCGCGATCTCCTCAACCAAGCGGCGGATGCGTGTCGCTTCAGGATGAGCGGCGAGCCAGCTGGCAACGGCCTGCGGGCCGGACTCGCCGGTTGCCAGCATGTTGGCGACCAGGGTTCTTTCCGCAGCCGCGATCTGGTCGACGGCGCGATCGATGGCGAGACGTTCGTAATTATCGGTCGCGGGTACGCTACGCGCGGCGGCGATGATGCGATCGAGGCTGAAATCGGCCTCGGCGGCGAAGAAGGTCGTGGCGGCGTCACCGATGGCCCGGCTGGTGCGCTCCGCAACGGTTACGATATCCGGTGCCGGGACCAGGGCATCGAGAGCAGCGAGCTCGGCGGCGAGGTCGGCCGGCACGCCGGCATCGATCAGGTCCTGCCGCCGCTTGGTGCGCCCGGCCAACAAGCCCTCCCGCAGGGTCTCGTCGAGCCCGGCGGCAATCTGCCGGATGCCGGGGCCGAAGCGTGCGATCACGGCATCGAGACCTGCCTTGAAATCGACATTGCGCACGTACCAGACCATTCGGGAGAGCAGCAGATCCTGAATCGCCGCGTAAAGGGTAAGTTGCAATTGCCCATCGATGCGGGTGTCGAGCGCATCGATCGCGGCATTCAGCCGCTTCAGCCCGTAGCATTCATCCACCGCCACATAGGCCATAACAATCGTCGGGATATCGGCATCGGTCTCATCGATCAGGCGTACGACACAGGCCGGGCCGCCGCGGTTGATCACGGCATTGGCGAGATTGGTCGCGATGATCTCCCGCCGCAGCCGATGCAATTGCACCGCTGTCGGGAATTTGTCTTGAACCTCGCGCGGAAAATACTGGGACAGCTCACGGGCGAGATAAGGATCGTCGGGTACTCCGGTGGCGAGCAGGTCATCGTAGAGCGTCAGCTTGGCGTAAGCGAGCAACACGGCAAGTTCAGGCCGCGTCAGGAGCGCACCACGCCTCGTGCGTTCGGCGATCACCGCGTCGTCGGGCAGGAATTCAACAGCGCGGCTAAGCAGCCCGCGCTGTTCCAACGCTTGCATCAGGCGGGTGAGGAAGCCGATTTCGGCCAGGCCCTTCCGTTCGGCGAGGGAGAGCGCCAGCGTCTGCAGATAGTTGTTGCGCAGTACCAGCGCGCCGACCTCCTCGGTCATCGCGGCGAGCAGCCTGTTGCGGTCGCCAGGAGTGAGGCGTCCCTCGCGCTCGGGGCGCGCCAACGCGATCTTGATGTTGACCTCGACGTCGGAAGTATTCACGCCGGCCGAATTATCGATCGCGTCGGTGTTGAGCTTGACGCCCTTCTGCGCCGCTTCAATGCGGCCGCGCTGGGTGACCCCGAGATTGGCGCCCTCGCCGATCACCCTGGCACGGACATCCGCGCCCGCGATGCGGATTGGATCGTTGGCGCGATCGCCGACATGATCGTCGCTTTCCCCCGATGCACGGATATAGGTGCCGATGCCGCCAAACCACAGAAGGTCCGCGCGCGCCTTCAGGATCGCGGTCATCACCTCGAAAGGCGTCGCTTGCGGCTTGTCGATATCGAGAAGGGTCCGCAGTTCCGGCGGGAGCGGGATCGCCTTGAGCGAGCGCGAGAACACGCCGCCGCCTGGCGAGATCAGCGACTTGTTGTAGTCCTGCCAACTCGACCGCGGCAGTTCGAACATGCGCTTGCGTTCGGCGAAGCTGCTCGCCGGGTCGGGCGCAGGATCGAGGAAGATGTCTCGATGATCGAAAGCCGCCACCAGCTTTGTCGCCGGCGACAACAGCATGCCGTTGCCGAAGACATCGCCGGACATGTCGCCCACGCCGACCGCGGTGAAGGGCATGGTTTGAATGTCTGTGCCGAGCTCGCGGAAGTGACGCTTGACCGCCTCCCACGCTCCTCGCGCCGTGATCCCCATCCTCTTGTGGTCATAGCCCTGACTGCCGCCGGAGGCGAAGGCATCACCGAGCCAATGGTTCTTCTCGGCCGAGATCGCGTTGGCGATGTCGGAAAAGGTCGCGGTCCCCTTGTCGGCGGCAACGACGAGGTAGGGGTCGTCGCCGTCATGCCGCAGGATGGAGTCCGGCGGCACGATGATGTCGCCGTCGAGGTTGTCGGTGAGTTCGAGCAGCGTACGAACGAAGATGCGATAGGCTTCGGTGCCCTCGGCCAGCCAAGCCTCGCGATTGGAGGGCGGCGGCAGTCGCTTGGGCACGAAACCGCCCTTGGCGCCGACGGGAACGATCACGGCGTTCTTGACCTGCTGGGCCTTGACCAGGCCGAGGATCTCCGTGCGGAAATCCTGCGGCCGGTCGGACCAGCGCAAGCCACCGCGCGCCACCTTGCCGAAGCGCAGATGAATGCCTTCGACACGGGGCGAATAGACGAAAATCTCGTAGAGCGGTCGCGGAGCCGGCAGGTCCTCGATCTTGCGCGCGTCGAACTTGAAGGAGATCACCGGACGCGGATATCCGTCCTCGCCGACCTGCCACAGGTTGGTGCGTATGGTTGCCTGCACCAGATTGGTGAACCGGCGCAGGATGCGGTCTTCATCGAGTGAGGCGACGGATTTGAGCTGCTCCTCGATCTCGGCAAGCAGGGCCGTCTCGCGTGCCGACCGCTCCGCGTCCGTCAAGGCGAGGCGCGGGTCGAAGCGGGCCTGGAACAACGCGACGAGGTTGGCGGTGATCGCGGCGTTCTTGCGCAGGGTTTCCCACATATAGTCCTGGGTGAACGGTGCGCGGATCTGGTGCAGATAGCGGGACAGCGCGCGGATGGCCGAGACTTCCCTCCAACCCAGGGCCGTACGCAGGATCAGCGCGTTATAGCCGTCGGACTCGGCGCGATCGCGCACCACCGCCATGATCGAGGCTTCCAGGCGATGACTGAATTCCGGGCTGATCTCGATCGGCTGGCCGTCGCTGGTCTCGATGGTCATGTCGTGCAGCCATACCGCCGCCTGCCTGGCGCCGGGCACGATCTGATAAGTCCGCTCGTTGACCACGCGCAGGCCGTGATTCTCGATCACCGGTACGCGGTAGGACAGCGACAGCGGTGCGGCGTCCGAGAAGACCTTCAGGCCGAAGCGCCTGGGCTCGTCGTGGCCCTCGTTGCGGTGAACCGAAATCGCCACCGGACGCGTTGCCGTGAGCTTTTCGATGACGGCGATGTCGGCGATCGCTCGTTCCGCGCTGAAAACCTCCGTATAGCCACCGGCGAAGGCCTGCGCATAACGGTTGGCGAGCATGCGCGCGCGCATGCCATCGGTCGATGCAGTGAGCGCAACCTTGAGCCTGTCGGCCCAGGTCGCGGCAATGGCGCTGATCCCGGCTTCGAGTGTCGCGCGTTCGACGACGGGCGTTTCGCCTTGATAACGCCCGATGATGTAGTGGACGCGCGCAAGAGATCCTTCGGGGAAAGACACATAGGAGGCCGCCAGCCGGCCCTCATAGGCCTGCGCCAGGAAGTCTGCGACACGTGTACGCACATCGGTGTCGTACTTCTCGCGCGGAATGAAGGCGAGGATGGAGACGAAGCGATCGAACTTGTCCACCCGTGACAGCGCCCGGACGCGGGGGCGCTCGTAGAGGATCAGTATCTCCATGACGAAATTGTAGAGGGTGTCGACGTCGACCTGGAACAGTTCGTCACGCGGATATTCTTCGAGAATATGCATGAGCGCCTTGCCCGAATGGCTGTTCGGGTCGAAGCCGGCGCGCTGCAGCACTCGCTCCACCTTGTGGCGGACATAAGGGATCTGCCGTGCCGAGCGCGTGTAGGCGCCCGAGGTGAAAAGGCCGACAAGTCGCAATTCGCCCTCGAGCCGGCCATCGGGCGTGTACAGCTTGATGCCCACATAGTCCATCCGGATGCGGCGATGTACGCGGCTGGAGACGTTGGCTTTGGTCACGATGAGCAGCGTTGGCTCGCGCATGAACTCGCGAATTTCCGGAGTCATCACCACCATTTCGCTGCCGCGACGCAGGACCTTCACATCTGGATCTCGCAAGATGCCGAGGCCTTCGCCGGTCGAAACGTCGTCAGACACATCGGCTTCGGGTGCGATGCGGTATTCGCGCAGCCCCAGAAAGGTGAAATTGTCTGCGCACAGCCATTGCAGGAACTGATTGGCTTCGGCGACCTCGTCGATCGGCAGCGGCGGCGGATTGGAAGAGAAGGTCCTGATCGCCTCCTCGATGCGGGCACGCATGGGCTTCCAGTCAGTGACGCAGGCGCGGACATCGTTCAACGTCCTGGTCAGGCCGTCGATCAGCTTCTGGCGGTCGGCCTCGACGTCCAGGCGGGTGATGTGGAGATGGATCAGGCTTTCGCGCGCGCCCCTTGCTCCTTCCGGCAGTACTTCGCCATGGAAGCGGATTAGCTGGCCCTGCTCGTCGCGCTCCATGGCGATGATCGGGTGAGCAACCAGGGTGACTTCGATGCCCTGCTCGGTGAGTTCCGCCAGGGTGGAATCGAACAGGAAGGGCATGTTGTCGTTGAGAATTTCGAGCACAGAGATCTCGCGGCCATCCGGCATCATCGGATTGACAACGCGGATATCGGCGTGACCCGCGGTGCGACGCTGCACATGTTGCCAGGCCTGCTGGGCCAGGAAGGCTAACGAGGTGGCATCGTAGCCGGCGAGATCCTCGCTATTGGTGTGACCGAACAGCAGCTCGGCAAAAGTCCGCGGGGCCTTCCCCAGCAGCATGCTTCCAGCCGCATCGCGGATCAGGGTTGCCCGGGCCTTGTCGTCACGCCACGCTTCCATAGCGCCCTCCATTTTCTCGCAACGTCCGACCGCAATCGCGATCATCAGCACGATCCTGGAGTACCCCCTTCGAGCGCCGTTGTCTTGACCGCGATCCCACGGCGCGAAATCTCCGGTCTCGCAACTCTGATATTACCACCCCCGGGCGGCCAAGGCGCGCGAAGTCGTGGCGCGCATGCCGAAATGTCCTACAGTGGAGTGCAAGGGCCCAATCAGTCCTGACGACCGCCGGCTCGACCCGAGCCGTGCAAAAACTAAAGTGATTTCAATTACATATGTGTTCGCTAGGGTAGCCTCATGGCGCACCACGCTTCGCCGTCGCGGGCTACGCGGAACGCAGCCACGCAGAGCCGCATCACCGCTATCGCAGCTTCGGCTGGGCAGATTAATTGCGCTTCCGGTTCGCAGAACAGCCATGGAATGCGCATGGCGAGTTGCTTATTTTCCACATGACGAAAGAGCGGGTTAGGGAATTCTCGATCGCGGGAGTTGCAAAGTAAGTATCTTCCTCAACTGACGAAAACTGATCAGCGCGGTTTGCACGAACCGAATGCGCCTTGCCAACAAGGCTTTGCTCTCGATCTACGTTCGTTGCTAGCTGCGACGAATCCGAGACGGTTCATGTTCCGGGGCAGGACCCGCACCGTCATCCTGCGAGATCGCAATGGCCGCGAGTACCGTCCGGTTGCTGATTTCAAGCTTCTGAAAGATGTGATGAAGATGCACCTTGATGGTGCCGTTGCTGATATTCAGGCGGCGGCCAATTTCCTTGTTCGACAGTCCTTCGGACACCAACCGCATGATCTGGCGCTCCCGCTCCGTCAGCACAGCGAGTGCGTTCTCCGTGATCGCGCTTTGCTCGCGAAGGACCGTCTGATCGGTTGTAGGCAGCGGCAATAGCCGCCGGCCTCCGGCAACCTGGCGTAACGACTGCACGAGAATTTCAGGCGTCACATCCTTTGAGATGAGGCTGAAACCGTCGGCAGGGGCTAACATGACCAGTTCACGCTCCACTTCAGCTGAGGTGAAAAAGACGAACCGCGTGGAAAGATTCTCAATACTTGCGATCGACAGAATCTCCGGGCCGGTCGCGCCGGGCATCGAGCCGTCGAGAATAGCCATGTCCGGCGCGAACTTCCGGATTGCTTCGACGCAGCGCGGACCATCGGTGCAAGATGCAACAATCTTGAAATCGGAGTGGGCCCCAAGCACGTTGCTCAAGCCCTTCAAAACCACGGGGTGCCGATCCGCAATCACGGTAGTGATACTACGCACTGGGCAGTCCTCAGCCTGTCCCCCAATGTTAAACCCCGCGCCCCCACGCTTAGTTCATTCACCCCTGCTCGATGCCGCAACAACATATCTTACCATGATGGCATGGCCAATGCCGCATCGCAATAAACGAAGGCGGCGAGAGGTTAGCTTCGCCTTGCGGGCGATTCTCCAAGGCACTTTGCACAATCCTGGAAGATGAAGGCACCCGTAGAACTGCGGGACGGTAGAACTGCGGGCAAGTACGGCTTTCCACTTTCAAAGCGCGCGCGGATCAACTTCCGGTACGTGGCTGCTTCGATCGAAATTTTACAACGCGCAATAGACTTCCACTCTTTACTCGCTCAGAGAATGTCGCCTGCAGCACCGCGAAACGCCGTTAACCATTACGAACGGCATACTCCGCGTATCCTGAAGGCCTATAACCAAAGGTATATAGGGATAGCGCTAATTCGAATCTAACATTCGCAAATGCTTATTCACTTTTTAGGCCCTCAAAATCCAACCGCATGTTGTAAAGGAGAAACAATTCTACCCGACTGAAGCAGTCAAAATTCCAGAAACAGAGCAACGGAGAAGAGAACTCAATCGAGCAAAAAACCCGCTAATTCAAGGCTCCAGAATTCAACCCGTTTTTCGAAATTGTCATTTTGCGTAAAGGCTGGGAGAGTACAATGCCGAGGCGGCAAGGTTTTGCAACGTTCATCGTCGGGAAAAGCGTTCTAATCAGAGAGGGAATTGCCAGAATACTAAGCGCGGCAAATTTTCGCACCCTCGCATCGGTGTCATGCATAGATGACTTGTCGCCGAGCAAACTCCAATCACATCCATCGCTGGTTCTCATTGTCCATGCGGGCGATGACTTCGAATCCGCGGTTGAACAAATCGAGCTCCTGCGGGAGCGGCATCCGAAAGCGCGCATTGCGGTCGTGGCCGATCACTACCGGCTACACGAGATGGTTTCGGCATTTCGGGCGGGCGCCAGCGGCTATTTCATCGACGTCATGACGTGCGATGTATTCATCAAATCCATTGAACTGGTGATGATGGGCGAAACAATCTTCCCGCCGGCATTCATGTCGTCCATTCTCGACTCTGAAGGCGACCACTTCGCCAAGGCCGAGCCGCGCATTGACAATGATCGGGCGATCGCCTTCACGACGGACCGCATTACGCAACAATTGTCCCCTCGCGAAAAGTCAATCATGCAATGCCTGATCGCGGGCGACTCCAACAAGTCCATCGCGCGCAAGATCGATATCGCGGAGGCGACCGTGAAGGTCCACGTCAAAGCGATCCTTCGCAAGATCCGAGTCCAGAACCGGACCCAAGCGGCAATTTGGGGGATGAACAACGGTTCACTGGTGCGACCGACGAATGGCGACTCCAATACATGCGAACAATTGCCAAGTTCGATCGAGATGGTCTCAGACATCAAGCAAATCGAAGGACCCGAGCACTTGGAAGCGATCGATCACCAGGCAAGTCACGTCAAGGTTCCTGGTATCAGCCTGATGCGCAAGAACATCAGCCGAAGACCTAATGCAGTGGTGCGGCTCGGCAAATAGGCGGAGCAGGCGCCGACGGCCTTGCACGCGTTGCGCTGGCGCGGACTGACGCGCCAATCGAAACGCTTTTACAGCGCGGCTCTCGTCGCTCGCCAGCAAGTTTCTCGAAGCCACATCGCAGTGGGGCAGCCCACGTTTTCGGCCGTAGCTGGGCGCGATCCCCAACTTTGACCGACAAATCATACCTGGCATATTGGACGATATCTCAATGCCACGCTGCCGCGACGTTTCAGGTCACAGTTGCAGCCATGTATCGTGATCCGCGCCGACCCTTAACTTCAGTTTGTTCGTCTTGCGCACCCGACACATGGGAACCAGCAGCCGGCGCCTCCGGTCAGTAAGATCATCTCGGACACTTTCCGTATCGCTCAAATTGATGCTTACCGGCGCAGCGCCTCAAGCCGCGCTTTCGCCTCCTTGATCCCCGCGGCGTCGGCTTTCGCATAGAGGTCTTGCGCTTTTGTCGCATCGCCTCGCGTCCCATACGTTCCCCATTTGGCAAGGATCGAGGGATCATAGCTTTCTGCGAGCGAGAAGCTCGCCTGGGCGCTGCCCATCTCGACGGCACGCTCCAACACAATCCGTGCCGCGCCTATGTCTCCCTGCCTGAGCAGCGCGGTTGCGCGCGCGAGCAACCCTGCCGCCACCGCGGCTTCCTTCGAATTGACACTGGAATTGGCCTGGGCATCGCCCCGAACGCCCGCAGTTCGTGTTCGGTCAGCAACTGGTTTAACGTTATCCGTAGCCTTGTCCCGCGCGGTCGAGCCGACCGTCCCGGCATTGGGCGCAGTATGCTTCGCAAGCGCGAGGTCCCGTTCGAGCTGTTCGGACCTGGTCCGCTCCTGCTGCAATGAACTGCGTAACGCGGCTAGGTCGCGCTCTGCCGTCTGCCTCGTCCGCGCGGCCTCCTCGCTCGCCCTAGCTATCGAGGCAGTCTGGGTTTCGAGATCGCGACGTGCGGTTGCGAGATCCTGTTCCAGCCCCGCCATCCGATCGCGCTCTTCCTGTGCGGATTTGCGAAGCGAAGGCGCGCCGTTAGCGGCCGCCTTTTTAAGCTCGGCCGTCTCGTCTTCGAGTTTGCGGGTGCGGGCCTCATATGCATAGAGTGCGCTGCGCGTCATCGAGAGGCCTTGCGCAAGTGCGTCGGCCCTTTCGCGCTCCTTCTGCATCGATTTCCTGAGTTCGGCAGCATCTGCTTCCGCAGCCCGCTTCGCCCGCATGACTGCTTCGGTTGCTTTTGCCGCCAGTGCCGTCTGAGTTTCGACATCGCGCCGCGTCGCCGCAAGATCCTGCTCCAGCCGCGCGGACCGCTCGCGCTCCTGCTGCAGGGGCTGCTGCAGCTTCGCGTCGCTGCTCTCGCTTGCCTGTTTCAGCCGGGACGCTTCCTCGGTTGCTTTTGTCGCCAGTACCGTCTGCGTCTCGACGTCGCGCCGCGACGCCGCAAGATCCTGCTCCAGCCGCGCGGATCGCTCGCGCTCCTGCTGCAGGGGCTTATGGAGCTCCGCTTCGCTGCTCTCACTTGCTTGTTTCAGCCGGGAAATTTCCTCGCTTGCTTTCGTCGCCAATGCCGTTTGGGTCTCGGCGTCGCGCTGCGCCGCCGCAAGATCCTGCTCCAGCCGCGCGGCCCGCTTGCGCTCCTGCTGCAGCGGCTTCTGCAGCTCCGCTTCGCTGATCTCGCTTGCTTGTTTCAGCCGGGACAGCTCCTCGGTTGCTTTCGCCGTCAATGCCGTTTGGGTCTCGGCGTCGCGCTGCGCCGCCGCAAGATCCTGCTCCAGCCGCGCGGCCCGCTCGCGCTCCTGCTGCAAGGGCTTTTGCAGCTCGGCTTCGCTGCTTTCGTTTGCCTGTTTCAGCCGAGACACCTCCTCGGTTGCTTTCGCCGTCAATGCCGTTTGGGTCTCGACGTCGCGCCGCGTCGCCGCAAGATCCTGCTCCAGCCGCGCGGATCGCTCGCGCTCCTGCTGCAGGGGCTTCTGCAGCTCCGCTTCGCCACTCTCGCTTGCCTGTTTCAGCCGGGATGCTTCCTCGCTTGCTTTCGCCGCCAAGGCCGTTTGGGTCTCGACGTCGCGCCGCGACGCCGCAAGATCCTGCTCCAGCCCTGCGGCCCGCTCGCGCTCCTGTTGCAGAAACTTCTGCAGCTCTGCTTCGCTGCTCCCCGTTGCCTGTTTCAGCCGGGACGCTTCCTCGCTCGCTTTCGCCGCCAGTGCCGTTTGGGTCTCGACGTCGCGCCGCGACGCCGCAAGATCCTGCTCGAGCCCTGCGGACCGCTCGCGCTCCTGTTGCAGAAACTTCTGCAGCTCTGCTTCGCTGCTCCCCCCTGCCTGTTTCAGCCGGGACGCTTCCTCGCTCGCTTTCGCCGCCAGTGCCGTTTGGGTCTCGACGTCGCGCCGCGACGCCGCAAGATCCTGCTCGAGCCGTGCGGACCGCTCGCGCTCCTGTTGCAGAGACGTCCGCAGCTCCGCGTCGCTGCTCCCCCTTGCCTGTTTCAGCCGGGACGCTTCCTCGCTCGCTTTCGCCGCCAGTGCCGTTTGGGTCTCGACGTCGCGCCGCGACGCCGCAAGATCCTGCTCGAGCCCTGCGGACCGCTCGCGCTCCTGTTGCAGAGACGTCCGCAGCTCCGCGTCGCTGCTCCCCGTTGCCTGTTTCAGACGGGACGCTTCCTCGCTTGCTTTCGCCGCCTTGGCCGTTTGGGTCTCGACTTCGCGCCGAGCAGCCGCAAGATCCTGCGCCAGCCACTCGGCCCGATCGTGCTCCAGCTCAAGACGTTGCAGCAACTCGATATCGCGCCTCGCCATGGTGAGTTCGCAGGATAGTGTCTCCGTCCAATCGTATTCTCGTTCCCGAGGCCGATCTGCATCACTGGTCGCCGCTTGCGCAACCTGCACCGATCTTTCGTTCCTGCCGCTGCTCGACGGCAAGATCTCGAAGCCGCCATCACCTACCATTCCATCGAAAGCGAAATTGCGGGCGGTCATCGCATCAGCCGGGTGTCGCGCTTGTTGCGGGGAAGCCTGGGTTTCCGACGCACATGTCATCGCAAGCATGGCCGCGGCTATCCACGGGTTCGCAGATCGTCCCCGCGTGACCAGGTGCCTCTTGGTCTTCCGCCCAAACGGCGGCTCGTCCAAATCGTGCCCCGACGCTGGTGCGACGGCACCAGCGATGTTCATTTCGTCGTTGAGAATTACCGGGCGACCCATTTGCGATCACCGCCATCATGGCGACACGGCCTGTGGAGATAAGTCATTTTGCGCTCCGCTGATTCAAATCCTATAACTCGCATGGTTGACCCCTCCCTACCTCTTTTGAGGCAAAACTTCCGCGCGGCGGAATGTGTTTGCACCAAACGCTGACGCCTGGACCAGTTCGGCGACGCGCCACCTCACCAGCGCCCTGCGAGCGGCAGAGGACTTTTTTGCAACGATTTACGTTCCGGAGTTGCAGCAGCCCTCGTCACCTCCTGCCGACGCGCGGCGAATCGTCCGCGGTCGCTTCTGTCCGGCTTGTCGTTGACGGAATATTTGAATTGCTTAACCTTCGCGCAGGCGGGTCAAGACCGTCCTGGTATCGCAGGGTGACCTCGACGGAGTCACCCGGCTGCAATTCGGTATCTTCGCTTGCGACAATTCGCTCAGGTTCTTTCTCGCCTTTTCTAATGATGACGATGTTAGGCTTGCTGTCGGCTCCACGTGCGAGCTGTGATCGAACCATCGCGGTGTACTGAAGCTTCTCGCCGACGCTCTGCAGCCTTTCGCGGATCTGGTTGAGCTTTACGCTGGTGTCTTGCAGCTCACGGAGCAGGTCAAGCCTTCGCTGGTCGTCGAGCCTTGCCAGCTTTCTGGTGACCTCGTCCTGTTCCGTCTTGACCTGCATCAGTAGCGCCGCAGTCTGCAGCCTCCGCGTTGATGACAGCAGCACCGCGCGCCGCGCATCCGTAACGCGAGGGCTGGTCAAGGAACCCTTGCCGTAGAGATCGGACGCTTTCTGCAGTTCTTCGAGATCTGCCTGAAATCCCTCTTCTTCTTTCTTCTGCTGCTCTGACAACACGCGGACCCGGTCGTCTCCCTGTCGCACGCCGCGTTGAAGGAATGCCTTTTCCTGCTGATAATCACTCTGCTTCGTCTTCAAGTATTCCGTTTCTGTATTGATGATTTCCGAAATCGCCGATCGGACTGTGGGCCCGTTCGCCAGCATGCCTGGATTGATCTGCGACGCCTCTCCGAGCTCGCTCTTGATGCGCCACATGCGCGCCTGTTCTCTGGCAAGCTCTGTCCAAAGCGATCCATACTCGCTTCTCAGGTCCGCTGACTCGAGATACGGGTTACTCATCCTGATACGCATAATGTCGTAACCACCGGCCACAGCGACGAGTTGGCGTGCGGTGGTGGCCGGACGATAAGGATACTCACCCGGCTTCGAGACGTCTCCGTTTACGTAGACCGGCCGGTATTCCGCCACAACCGCTGTGACCTCATCCGCGTTTATCACGATGATGACCTCGCGGCCGTCCGTAGTCCGCTGTCGAAACACTTTGCTCGCCAGTGCGGCCCCGATCTTTGCTCGGATCTGCGGTAACGGCAGGCCCGCGACTGGAACCGATCCGACCAGCGGCAACGAAACGTTCCCGTCGATTTGAACGGCAGCACGATTCCGCAGCTCCGGCACCCCGGCTACCGTGACCTCCAGTACATCTCCGATGTTCACCCGATATTCGGCCTTCGCCTCCGTGATGGAAATTGTAAGGCCAATAGCCAGCACCCCCCATTTGCTGCAACGAACCAGGTTAATGCCGCTGCCAAAGATTTCGGCATCGAAACAACGGCTCGGTCTGGAATTCGGCATCGCGGCAACTCTCTGTACGGATCTCGGCACCGGGTGAACTCATTCAAATCTATCCACGGAAGGCAGCGCGTCGACATCGCTACTCTTCACGCAACCATCCCACCAGCCGATGTGCAAACCAACGTTTCGTCTCCTCATTGGCGCGCGGCCGATCGCTGCCCTTCTTCGCCATGTTCGATTGACCCGTCCACGTTTGATTACTCGACAATCTAGCCGCGCAGCGCCCCAGCTCAACCGGCCATCGTGGTTACTCCTCTCTACCCATTTTTAGCCAATTTTCGCCCAGTGAACCGAATGCTACTGATCTGGCTGAGAGGCGGAATGACTGGGAATGAACGCGTGGGAGTGACTGGTGAGTTATGCGTCCTTCACCAATTCGCCGGCCTCTACCCAGTATCGGGCCAGTTCGGTCGGCGGCGGCAGAGTCGTCGGTAAGAGCCGACTAGCTGCGCTATTGGTTTTGGCAGCAAGTACCGAATTCCTATTCGTAGCCATTGCCGCCTATTCCGCAGCCGTCCTCTATCATCGCCTTATCCTCTTGGACTCGCCGGCCGCCGCCTACGTCAATGAATCCCTTCTGATTGCCACGATGCAGCTGCTCGTTTCTATCGGGCTCCATCAATATTCCCGGATCCAGACGCAGCCCCGGCACGTGTTCTTGTGGAGCGGCGTCAGCGCCGTCTTCTTCGTGTTCTCCTTCTTCATCTCGACGATATTCCTTCTAAAGATTTCAGACGGCTACTCGCGCGCTACCATTATGGCCCAAGGTGTGAGCGTCCTCCTTGCGGTGCTCTGCGCACGAGCAATATGGTTCTCATTACTACAGCCTGCCATTGCATCCGGGCTGATAGACGCCAGGCGCGTCGTTCTTATTGGGGACCCGAGTCACACGCTGGATTTTTCCGCTCGAGCAGTCGGCACCGGAATTCAGACCATCCGTTCGTTCGACTTTCCGACGTTTCGCGCCGAATCTTCGGTACTGACGCGACCCGGAGCGGTCCAAGTGCTGCCTAACGTCCGCCAACTGGTTGCGGATTGCCGGCCCCTCCGTGCGGATGACATTGTCATTTTGACTTCGGAAGCTGGTGTCCCGGCTGCCCTCGCGCTTGCCAGCGCCCTATCAGAGCTGCCAGTTGACGTTCACGTCGTGCCTGTGGGGACTATCGATCTCATGGCCGTGTCGCGGATCACTCCGTTCGGCAACATTGTGACGATGCGGATCTTCCAATGCCCCCTTACTCCTTTCAACCGATCCCTAAAACGAGCATTCGACATCGCCGTTGCAGTCGCCGGGCTTATCATGGTTAGCCCTCTCCTCGTCTTGGTTGCCCTCGCAATCAAGCTCGATTCCCCAGGGCCGGTGCTATTTCGCCAAAGGCGGCACGGTTACAACAATGAGCCCATTCACGTAGTGAAATTCCGAACGATGACCGTGATGGAGGATGGCGACAATTTCAGCCCCGTCGTCAGACACGATCCACGGGTCACTCGTCTGGGCCACCTCTTGCGCCATACCAATATCGATGAGCTCCCGCAGTTGTTCAATGTCCTGATCGGCGAAATGTCGCTCGTCGGACCCCGTCCACATGCAACCTCGCAGAACGAGGCATTCGCTGAACTGATTTCGTTATTTTCTCGCCGCCACAACGTCAAACCTGGCATTACCGGGTGGGCTCAGGTCAACGGTTACCGGGGCGAGATCGATACTCTCGAGAAGATGCAGCGTCGGGTGGAGTACGATCTGTACTATATCGACAACTGGTCACTCCTTCTCGATCTAAAGATCGTGGTCATGACCTTCTTTTCCAGAAAGGTGTGGTGGAATGCCTATTGACGCCTTTCCATCTGCTGCACCCTCTATCGCCTTTCACTTAGTAAATTGCGGACTAGGGCATCAGTCGCATCCCATTCTGCGCCTAACCTCGGTAGTGAAACTATCAGCGCTGGTACGAAAATGCTCAATAGAACGAATGATTGGATAGATCGCGACAATCCGCCGCCCGAATTTCGTCCGGGGCCGGTCGTGTCGATGGCAGAAGTGCTGGCCGTGCTGGCCTTCATACGACGACATCTACGGACCATATCGCTGACATGTTTCGCGACGCTTGGCCTTGCTGCACTTTACCTCATCACCGCGGTACCGACGTTCACCGCCAAGGCGCTACTCATCCTAAACTCGAAAGCGACCCTTGGGGACGCGGCGGCGGTGTCAACGATCGTGGAAAGTCAGATCGGAATCATAAAGTCTGAGAGCATCGCTAGCGCCGTGATCGAGAAGCTCGATCTTGCTCAAGACCCGGAATTTGCGACCGGCCGAGGTCGCGGCATGATACATCGGCTGCTCGGCTGGAGTAAACCGGAGACGGAAGCTAGCGCCGCGCGTTATGCCTTGGAACCGTTCGAACGCAAGCTTTCGGTCAAGCGTGTCGGTCCTACGTATCTTGTCGAGATTACCTTCGACTCCAGAGACCCTGATAGAGCGGCGCAGATCCTAAACGCCGTTGCAGAAAAATATATTACCCATCAAATGGACAAGGCCAGCTTGCAAGACCAGAAATGGGTGAAGGACCGACTGAACGAATTGAGCAATCAAGCACTGGCTGCCCAAAAGGCGCTGGAGGATTATCGGAAAGAGCCGGCAGATTCAGCTGCGACCATCGATGAATTGGCAGCCGCTGCGGTATCATCAAAAAGCGCCTATGATAATTTTCGCCACGTGCTGCGTAAGACAGAAGCGACGCAACAACAATCCTCGCCGGTGTTTGATGCGAGCCTCGTCACCGCGGCGTCGCCTCCTTTGAGGGCAAGCTCGCCAAGACCCAAGATCGTGCTTGGAATAGCGATCGTTGGAGGGCTACTTCTTGGCGTCGCTATCGCAGTTCTGCGCGATCTCTTAGATCGAGACGTCCGCGATCGAGACATCCGCGCGAGCGAGCTGGAATATCGTCTAAGCACAGAGGATGGCAGGATCGAGCGAGCGCTTCCGGACGCGATTCGACCGGATCATCAATCCGAAGCATCCGCAAAGGCAAAGTCAGTACGCCTCACGGGTTCGGGGTGAAGAAACCATCTCAAAACTTCCAGACATGTTTCCGTATAAGCAGATCATGCTCCAGGACTATGCCTACGCCCTCCGGCTAACGTCGGTGTCCGGTCAGAATGGGGTGTAGTCACTAGTGTCGAGTTACCGGATGAGCATCACAATTGGCGTATTTGAGTGTGCTTGATCCGACGTTCTAAGAAGGGAGTGCCGGCAGTGCTCGCAATTCAACCGGAGGTGCGCTTTGGGTTTGGCGAAAACTGGCTCGATTTCGTTCGTGACTTGGGCGATGAGCAAATCAAAGAAGCCGAGCATTCACTGCTTAAATTTTTGCGTTGTGACACGCTAAGAGGGCAAACTTTTCTCGACGTCGGTTCCGGTAGCGGACTGTTCTCGCTTGCCGCGCGGCGGCTGGGCGCGCGCGTGCATTCATTCGATTACGATCCGTCCTCAGTGCGATGCACGCAGGAACTCCGCGAGTACCATTTCGCCGAGGATCCGAACTGGAAAGTCGAGCGCGGCTCAATTCTCGACCGGGACTATGTGCGGCGCTTAGGCCAATTTGACATCGTATATGCGTGGGGCGTCTTGCATCACAGTGGCGCGATGCGAGACGCAATAGCTAATGCCGCCTCGGCCGTTGCGCCAACCGGGCTATTCGCATCCGCGCTTTACAGCCGCACGCGCCTGTGCAGGCTTTGGCGCGCTGAGAAACGCTGGTATGCCTCTGCGTCGGCCGAGGGGCAGAGGCGAGCGCGGGCGATTTATATCGGCCTCTTGTTTCGGCTGCGCTTCTTAGTCAGGGGCCGCGACTTTGCGGCCTATGTGGCAAATTACAACAAAAGCCGCGGCATGGATTTCAGTCATGACGTTCACGACTGGTTGGGCGGCTATCCTTACGAGTCGATTTCATCGGACGAACTAGATGCGCTCATGAGGCGCCTAGGCTTTGCTTGCGTGCATCGCGCTGACACCCCGGTAGCGCTTGGGTTAGTTGGCTCCGGGTGCGCTGAATATCTTTACCGCCGATCGGACTAAGCGTTTTTGATCGGCTTGGAGCCTTTGACTTCGCCGAAGGAAGAAATGACGCGCGTCGAGCAAACCGCCAAAGCTCTTCTTGTCACCGAAAGCCTGCTGGAAGAGACCGCACACAGGAGGCGCGCGCGCGGCATGAGATCAGGGATTCGCCGCAAGGCAGTATTTCTCGCGGCTGCGGGGCTGCTCGACTATGTTCTGCAGTTGGCCGTACCTGTCGTCCTGGTCCGCCACCTGACCACGCAGGAGTTCGGGGACTACCGCTTGGTGTGGCTGCTCGTCGAAACAGGGTTGATCCTCTTTCCCCTGTTCCTGCCGCAATCTCTATTCTATTTCCTACCGCTCGCCGCTCCCGGAACCCGCCCAAAGCTGGTGGGCAACACGTTCGCAAGTCTCTTCGTGCTTGGGGGGCTCGCGATTCTGTTGCTCTTGGTATTGATGCCAATCTTGCCGAGTTCGATTGCAGGTCTCGAGCGTCATTCGCCGCTCGTTCAGATTTTCGTCGGCACCTGGATATTGGCGTCGATTCTTGACCCCCTGCCGACGGCAGACGGAAAGGCGGAGTGGGGAGCCTGCGCAGCCATCGGGTTTGCGCTAGTCAGGACAGCGACATTGGCAATTACGGCGGTCGCGTTTAGCGATCTCGGGTGGCTTCTGGTGGTAATGTGCGGCCTGGCCACGCTGAAGGTCGGGTTAGCCTTATTGTATGCCCTGTTTGTTGCGCGGGAACGGGGCCTCGGATTCGACGGCCAGTTGGCCCGCATACAATTGAAGTATTCGCTGCCCTTTGCGATGGCCAGCGGTTTTTTCGCCTTGCGCGCGCAGGCCGGTCAATGGGTCGTGGCAGCGAGCTTTCCGAGCTCGGCCTTTGCACTTATCTCGATTGCAGCAATGGTCATGGCTGTCGGTTCGTTGGCCCGCCAGCCTGTGGGTAATGCGCTTCTGCCCAATATCAGCTCCCTGGTGGGCGAGGGCAACGTTGACGGCGCCCGCAAGCTGATATCGAAAGCGTATCTGCTGCTGGGATGCCTTCTGCTGCCAACCTTCGGGTTGGTGATAGCGACCGCGGATGAACTCGTGGAACTAATCTATACACGCGAGTATCTCGGGGCAGTGCCGCTCGTGCAGATTTATTCGTTGGGACAGATCGCAACTGTTTTCGGATCCAGCTGGCTGCTTTCGGCGTTTGGATTCGGCCGACTGGCCGCGACGATCGGCGCGATATCGCTTTTGGTCTCAATTGCCTTGAGCATCATTGGTCTCCAGTTATTCGGCCTCGCCGGCGCGGTGGTGGGAACCATCGCGGGTCTCGTTGTTTGGGAATGGTGGGCGTTGATCAAGATCGCCAAGGCGCTCGGAACCAGCATCGCCAAATTGATACCGATGGATCAGACTTTGAAAGTCGCCTTTGTGGTTGCGGTCGGCGTGCTGGTCGCTCACATCGTCTCCTCCGAGCTGGACGCATCCGTTTTTCTGCGGCTCGTGGCAAAGTCTTCGGCTTTTATGACGACGTTGCTGCTTGGGTTCTTGCTCACGAAGGTCCATCACTCCGTGATATCTCTCGTTCGCGGCGCGAGTGAAGCGCCTTAGGAACGCACGAGATACGCAATGCGATCGCCTCCTACTTTCAGGGCAAGAACCACCTCGCCCTACTGACGAGCGCCCTCGCCAGAAGGAGAAACGCAAAGCTCCTCTGCGCCACATTGGCGGCATCGGCTGACAGGCACGATCCTCGATGCGACAATTCTGCGCTGGGTCGAGACCGGCTGGTTTCGCCAGACAACCGTCGTGGCGCGAGATCTGCGGCGCCCATGGCGGCCCTCGACGCCGGCGACAGTTCTTCGATCGCGTAGATCGACTGCATTCCCAGCGGACTCAGCTTGGCCGCACGCTCGTGTTCCTTGGCGAACACGCGACTCGGCACGAGCTGCAGGGCCGTTCGGCGGAGAGCTGCTTCCCTCGCTCGGCGATGTAAAGGTCTGCATGCCGATTGACTTTCCGGCTTAGCGCTTAGCCATTCCGCGATCTGCTGGTCTTGGCCTCTACCGTGATCGAGAATGGGTAACCCGAAAGGGTCAAGCCGCGGACCGGTTCAAAATACTATGCTGCCCTATGAATTTGGGTGCCATGCGGTGACGTCCTCTCATTAGGGAGCTCTTTTCAAGCATGTGCGGAATTTCCGGTATTTGGGAGCGTAGTGGTTGCAGCCGGCAAGATCTGAAACGGCGGGCGTCTGCAATGACGCAGACCTTGAGCCACCGTGGGCCGGACGACAGCGGAGTTTGGTTAAGCGAGCAAGCCAGCATTGCCTTCGGGCAGCGTCGCCTGGCAATTATCGACTTGTCCCCATTGGGACATCAACCAATGGTCTCGGCCAACGGCCAATATGCCATTACGTTCAACGGTGAAATATATAATTTCCGAGAACTGAGGGCCGAACTGGAGCGTTGCGGAGTTCGGTTTCGTGGGCATTCAGATACAGAAGTTATTGTCGAAGGATTCGCCCAATGGGGCGTCAAGTCGACCATCGCCCGCTTGAATGGGATGTTCGCAATTGCAGCGTGGGACGCCGCAGAACGTCAACTATTCCTGGCTCGTGATCGAATGGGCGAAAAGCCGCTTTATTGGGCGGTTTTCGATGGACTAGTTTTGTTCGGATCAGAATTGAAGGCGCTGCGCGCTCATCCCGGTTGGAAGCCAAGTCTCAATCGTGGAGCGATCGCCGCCTTTCTTCGGCATGGTTATGTGCCGGGTCCATTCACGATCTACGAGGATGTCTACAAACTACCGCCCGCCGGGTTCGTCAAAATTGCGAGCGGCGGCGGCATCGAAGTGGGCATGTACTGGGACCTGGCCGGTGTTGTTTCACAGGGGCAACGCAACACGCTTCGAGCCGACGAAGAGGGACTGGTCGATGAGCTCGAGGCGTTGCTACATGATGCAGTATCGCGCCGTATGATATCGGATGTTCCGCTTGGCGCCTTTCTGTCGGGCGGCTATGACTCGTCTACTGTCGTGGCATTGATGCAGAAAGCTTCTCAGAGACCAGTCAAGACGTTTACCATCAGCTTTGAGAACCCGGCATTCGACGAAGCGAAACATGCTGAGGCAGTCGCGCGACATCTTGAGACCGACCATACAACGTTTCCCGTTAGCGGCGCTGACGCTCTCGATGTGGTGCCGAAGTTGGCCGAGATGTATGACGAGCCATTCGCCGACTCCTCCCAGATCCCGACCCATATTGTTTCCGCGTTGACGCGAAAACGCGTCACGGTGGCTCTGTCAGGAGACGGTGGGGACGAATTGTTTTCCGGGTACGACCGGTATCAATGGACGGAGAACCTTTGGCGACCGAGTGCGAAAATGCCGCTTGCGCTCCGCCGCCTCGTGTCTGCAAGCATTCGCGCTGTGCCGCCTAGCACTTACAACAGCATCGCGCGCTATGTACCACACTTTCGGCGCGTGCCACGTGTTGGCCAAAAGGCCCACCGGCTGGCGCAAATCCTCTCGGAGTCATCGATCGATTCCATGTACTATCACGCGATCTCGTACCACCAAGACCCAGCGGCTCTTGTGAAGGGCTCACAAGAGGTAAGGACGGTCTGCTGGGATCAAGACCTCAAGGTCTTCTTGCCCGATCCGGTGGACCGGATGCGCTACCTGGACATGTGCACGTACTTGCCCGATGACATCCTGACTAAGGTTGATCGAGCCTCCATGGCTGTCGCTCTTGAAGTGCGTGTTCCGTTCCTCGACCATCGCGTGGTTGAATGGGTCTGGAGGCTGCCGACATTTCAGAACGCGCGCGCCCCACGCCCCAAACACTTGCTCCGGCGGGTTCTTGCCCGCCATGTGCCCGATCGTTTGGTCGAGCGCCCGAAAATGGGGTTCGGAGTTCCGCTCCCAAACTGGTTGCGCGGTCCGTTACGGAATTGGGCCGAGGACCTGATGAACGAAGCTGGCCTGAGCGCTGGTGACATTTTTGACGTCGAGGCCGTTCGCTCGCTCTGGGAGGAATTCTTAAACGGAGATAATGCGAGCTATTACCTCATCTGGCATATTCTAATGTTTCAGGCGTGGCATCGGCAGTGGCGGTACGCATCAGTGGCGGACACCGAAACAAGACGCTTGGCATCCCTTTTGAATTAAAGATATGGCGATGACACCTTTGTCGTTCTTGCCGGATTCCAGCAGCGCGTGCGACCTTACACGAGCGCTCTCGACATTGGCGTCGTCTGTAGTCTCTAGGCAGCCCTGCTGCTGCATTGGAAATGATGGCAATGGGTCTGGCAGTCGTTGTCAGCGACGTCGACTGTGCTTCCGAAATGGTACTTCCTAAGCTCGGGGTGTCAGGTGCGAATTCTCTCGATAGATTTTTCCATTCCCTATCTATTGAAGGATGACAACTATCCGATCGGCGGCTGGACCGTCCAACTTTCAATATGGCTTCGCGCGCTTGAAAACGCTGGTCACGAAGCCGCTCTTCTTACCTGGAAGGGTGCTTTGGCCCATGTCGGTTCGGGCCAGCAAATCAAGCTTATCGAAACCTATGATCCGGCGCAGGGCGTGCGGGTTGCGAGGTGGTTTTACTCATACATTCCCAAGGTGTTGGCGGCCGCCCGCGCCTATCGTCCCGATATCATCATCCAGGGCGCACGTGGGGCGGGCACTGCCATCATGGCTTTCGTCGCCGGCCAACTAAGGATTCCGTTCGTTCACCGCGTTGTAAGCGACGCAGACGTCGATGAACGATACAAGATCGGGCTTCGATATTATGAATGGTTACCCTATTCTTGGGCTCGGCATCGAACAGCCGCTTTTCTCTGTCAAAATGAGTATCAACGCGAAAAATTGGCAGCGCTTTTTCCGGGCACGCCTATTCACATCATTCATAATGCCATTGTCGTAGCAGAGGACGCGGCCGCTCCTTTGCCGCGCGCAGCACGCAGATATGTCGCCTGGCTTGGTGTCTTCCGCGATGGAAAGAACTTGCCATTGCTGTTTCGAATCGCCCAGGAACTTCCGGCCGTCAAATTCCGCGTGGCAGGGATGCCAGACCGAAATGTTGACCAAGCGACGCTGGACGCCGTGAATGGCCTGCGCCATCTGCCAAACGTGGAACTGGTTGGCGGTGTCCGGCGGGCAGACGTTCAACAATTTCTATCAGAAGCGACGATGCTTCTTTGCACATCGGATGTCGAGGGCTTCTCGAACACGTATCTGGAGGCCCTGGCCACCGGCACCCCTGTTGTAACTCGGCGACCTGTCGACCCGGATCTGATCGTTCTGCGCCATGCCCTTGGTGCATCGGCTGAAGACGAGTCGGCGCTTGCCAAATCCGTGCGCGCAGTTTGGGACATGGACGCGAACGAATACAACGCAGTCGCGACGCGATGTCAGATCTATGTCAAGGCCAATCATTCGCCGACGGCAAAAGCTCGCGAGTTAATTGCGGCTTTGACGCCTCTTATGGCCAAGTCAAAATACCCAGGGCAATCACTTTGAATTGGTCCCACACGAGGTACTCGCGTCAACATAGAGTTTCCACGCGGCGACCTGACCAGATGCGAGTAAGTTTAATGGACGGTTAGAGTAGGTCGATGAGTACATCTTTGAGCGATAGCGCCCGAGCGCCTTATCATTTCGCGTTGCCAGATTCAGTCGCGCGAGCTGGAACCTTTTTCTTTCTGTTGTTCCTTTTCATGTGGCCCTTCCATCGCACACCATTTCTGACAGACAATTTGTTCGGCATCCAAGGGCTCAAACCCTTCAACTTATTATCAGCAATAGTCTTGGCTTATCTGGTGTTCGGCACTGCGACCCTACACGCGACCGACAAGATCGAACGGACATCCATAAGAATTTTTCTCCTGTACTTCGTAACTCTTGCTATCGCCCTCATTCGATCAGTTCCAAACGCGCCCCTTTTGCATAGTCGCTTCCCTGATTCATTTCCCGAGTCCTACTTTGACTTTGCACTATCGGCTTGCATTGTGCCGATCTTTTACACTCTATCCTTCCTGTTTATCCTTAAGCGTATGCGCTCCTTTCAGGAGTTCGAGAGGATCACGACGGTGATCTGCCTTTCGATACTATTGCTATCGATCGCTTTCGTCGCGCTGGTCCTGATGAATCCGTCCGTTCTGCTTTCAGGTGACCAGATCGGAATGGCCGAGCGAGTTACAGCTAGCCGGAACGAAATGGCCGAGTTGTGCCGAACGTATCTTGGAGCCCATTACAATCCGATTGGAAGCATATACATTTCTACGGTACCCTTGTTGCTCTATCGAGCTCTTACGCGCGGCGGTCTCTGGATCGCACCCGTGTGTCTATCGCTTCTGGCGGTTCTTCTCCTCGGGTCACGAAACGCGCTTGTTACAGTAGCAGTTTCATGTTCCCTATTTCTGATCCTGAGGCGCAGCTTTGTCATTCTAGTTCTTGGTGCTGCGGCGGCTGGCGTCATAGCGTTCCTGAAGATCGGATCAACCGTTAACGCGCTGCTTTCGGTGGGGTTTGGTAGCGGTTCCGACTTCTCGGCCGATGCCTTGCTGACGGGCCGTGTTGATTACGTTTGGATTCCGCTGCTAAGTGAATGGACGAGCAATATCGGCCTGTTCCTGTTTGGTGCTGGTCGCTACGGAATGGGGACGAGCCAACTTTGGGACACAGGAACCCTGTATCAGGCCAACACAGCGCATAACGCAATTGTCAGCTTCTTTCTTGATTGCGGGGCAATTTTAACCGCTGTGCTTCTAATTTTCCTTCTCGTCGGAACAGCTACCGCCTGGCGAGTTGGGCGAAGGTTGAATAGTGACCTATATTGGGCTCTGTTCGCGTGCATCTTTGGTTGTGGAATTAGTATGGCGACGCAGATTGACATCTTTCCAACAATTGAAAACATGTATGCATTTCCGATCATTGCGATGATGATAAACTTGGCGCGGTTGCGCTATCGGGATGCCTATCGCAGTCGATCCAGTTCCGACAAAATGGTCTGACGTGAACTCGAAGACGTCTCAAAAGTGAAGAGATCGATTGCGAAGTAAGCGTGTGGATCGCAAGGCTCCGGTCGAGCTTTCAATTGCCCACAAGTTCTCCTTCGACGATGGCACCCAGCGCGATATCGGTGAGGCGCGACAGCCCGCGCCACTTACGGTATTGCCGGGCGGCGGATCGCTGGCGCGGGCGAGATAACCGCCGAGCCGGGGTAAGCGTGTAGGTCACCCGACTTAGCGGATGGTGTTCGATTGTCAGAGAATCTCCTGGTGATTTGTTCGCAGGCGTTCATGTGAGCGAACATATGTCTGAGGGCAGCGTCGTTCGACGTGCGGTAGACAGCTGTGGCATCGTCGCCCCCGTCGAAAGGCGCGAGCGGATCGCCGCGCTGGTCGGCGGCGAGCAGTTTGGGCTCCAGTCGTCGAGGAGATTGACGCGCTCCAGCGCGGGGTAATCCGAAAGAGCCGGCACTTGACGCGAATTTGACGGTAAGGCACGTGCGTATAACCATTACCCTGCACCCTCTACACACCGTTGCCCAGATCACCGGGGGCTGAACGCCCCTGCTGAGGTGCGCCGCATCGGAGGGGTCGGCCGGACGGGAAGCCAGCCTGCCCCAAGGGAGCCAAGTCGATGAAAGCACGAACTCGGATTCCGCTGACAAACGGTTGGGATCACACGATGGAGGTGATGTCCCGCGAGATTCGCTCGATCAAGGATCCTGGCAAGGTTCTTGAGATCCTCGAAGCTGGTTGCGGCCGGAAGTGGGACCTTGACATCGGCGATGGCGGCTATGTGTTGACCGGCATCGATCTCGACCCCGAAGCCCTTCGCATCCGGCGTGACCAAAAGAAGGATCTCCACGAATGCATCGTCGGAGATCTGCGCACGGCCGATTTCGGTCAGCGGACCTTCGACGTCATCTTCAACTCCTACGTTCTGGAACACGTGCCGGGGGCGCAGCAGGTCCTGGAGAACTTCAACAAATGGGTGAGGCCGGGCGGGCTGATCATCATCATGATCCCCGACCCCTATTCGGCGCACGGCTTCACCGCCAGGATGACGCCACACTGGTTTCACGTGCTCTTCTATCGCCTGATCCTCGGATGGAAGAACGCCGGCAAGCCAGGCTACGGCCCCTACAAGGTCACCTACGACCAGGTGGTGTCGCGCGAGGGCATTCGGGCGTTCTGCGGAGAAAACGGACTGGTCCTGGCCGCCGAATACGGGGTGCCTGGCAGCCAAGGCCTGATCAACAACAGCCTCAAGCAGAAGCTGGTGGAAGCCTACAAGAAGACGCTTCAGGTCCTGTCCCTCGGCCGCCTGAGCGCCGATTACAACGACATCATCTTTATCATCCGCAAACCGGCTCTCCCCGCGAGGGCGGACCTGCGGGCAAGCGCCGCCACGTCTCTAGCGTGAGGCCAGTCTTGCGTGGAAAGGCCCGCAGCAGCGTCCGAAGGCCGGTCCCGCTTTCCGACGCCATACGGGTCGGGCTGTCCGCCTTGCCGGGAGAATCCTGCAGCCGATGCTCCGCCAGCTCGGGCTCGCGCGTCGGTGGACGGCCCTACCAATAAACCCCGTGATATTCGCGATACCATTTCGCGAACCGTGCAACACCCTCGTCGATTGTCGTGGACGGGCGGAATCCGATATCGCGTTCGAGCTCGGCAATATCGGCGTAGGTTGCCTCGACATCGCCGGGCTGCATCGGAAGCATTTCCTTGATCGTCGTCCTGCCGAACTCCTTCTCCAGCAGCGATACCACATCCATCAGATCTTCAGGACGGTTGTTGCCGACATTGTAAATGTTCCAGGGGGCGCTGCTGGTCGCGGGATCCGCAGGCGTGCCCGGCCGGCCCTGAGGTGGACGGTCGATCAGGCGTACGACAGCCTGGCTCACGTCATCGATATAGGTGAAGTCGCGCCGCATCTTTCCATGGTTAAACAACTTGATCGGTTCGCCGGCAAGGATTGCCTTGGCAAAGATGAACATCGCCATGTCCGGCCGGCCCCAGGGACCATAGACGGTGAAGAACCGCAGGCCGGTCGCTGGAATGCGATAGAGATGGCTGTAGGCATGCGCCATCAGCTCGTTGGCTTTCTTGGAGGCGGCATAGAGGCTGATCGGATGGTCGACATTGTCCCGCACCGAAAAGGGAAGCTTCGTATTCGCGCCGTACACTGACGACGAGGATGCGAAGACGAGATGCCGGCACCCATTGTGACGACAGCCCTCCAGCACATTGATGAACCCATCGAGATTCGCATCGACATAGGCGTGCGGATTGTGCAGTGAATAGCGGACGCCGGCTTGAGCCGCGAGGTGAATCACGATTGGGAATCGATGCTGTTCGAACAGTGCTCTTGATGCCGCGCGATCGGCTAGATCATGCTTCACAAAACTGAACTTCGGATCGCGCTTGAGAAGCTCGATGCGCGCTTCTTTCAACCTGGGATCGTAGTAGGCATTGACACTGTCGGCGCCTACCACTTCGCGACCATTAGCCAAGAGCTGTCGAGCGACATGAAAACCAATAAAGCCTGCGGCCCCGGTCACCAGTACTTTGTCGTTCGGCATCTTATCCCCGGATCAGAGCCGCCACAGTTCGATGGCGGCGGGCTTTGCGACACGATCGAGCCTCGTCTTAACATCAAGCACGAGGCCCGAGCCATTGCGCAGCAAGCGCTGAACAAACCGCCATCCACCGTCGACATAGGGCTGATGGCCGACGGCGAGAATGACGGCATCGGCAGGTTGCAGCGCGTGCAGCTCGGTCAACGTGATCCCAAACTCATGTCGGGCTTCGGCAGAGTTCACCAGCGGATCATGGATCTGCACCGTGAGCCCGAAAGACTGAAGCTCGCGAACGATGTCGATAACGCGGGAGTTTCGCGTGTCAGGAACGTCTTCCTTGAAGGTCAGCCCGAGGATGGTCACGATCCCATTCTGAGCCTTGCGCCGCAAAAGCCCACGAACGCATTCGCGCGCCACTCGCCGACCCATGCCGTCGTTGATGCGTCGCCCGGCAAGAATTACCTCGGGATGATAGCCAGCCTTTTCGGCGCGATAGGTCAGGTAATAGGGATCGACACCGATACAGTGGCCGCCGACAAGGCCTGGCTGGAACGGCATGAAATTCCATTTGGTCTGCGCCGCAGCCAGGACCTCGCCAGTATCGATATTAAGCGCATGGAATATTAGCGACAGCTCGTTCATGAAGGCGATATTCAGGTCGCGCTGGGTATTCTCGATGACTTTTGCAGCTTCTGCTACGCGGATCGAGGGAGCACGGTGAATGCCGGCGCTGACCACAGATCCGTAGACATCCGCCACGATTTCAAGCGTTCTGGCATCCTGCGCCGAGACCACCTTGGTAATCGTTTCGAAGCGGTGCTGCTTGTCGCCGGGATTGATCCGCTCGGGCGAATAACCGACAGTAAAATCTACTCCAGCCTTCAGGTGAGAGTTTTGCTCAAGAACCGGAATGCAGTCGTCCTCTACTGCGCCAGGATATACGGTTGATTCATAAACGACGATATCGCCCCTCTTGAGCACCGCGCCCACCGATCGCGACGCCGCTATCATCGCGCGCAGATCCGGATTCCGAGCCTCGTCAATCGGAGTCGGCACTGTGACGATAAAGAAATCGGCCTTCACCATTTCGGCCGGGTCGGCAGTAAAAAGTAGCGTTTCCTGACGCAGATCACCGCTGTCGACCTCACGGGTCCGGTCCTTTCCTTCCCTGAGGTCAGCGACACGTCCAGAATCCACGTCAAATCCAACGACCGGAACGCCGGAACGCGCGAACGACACGGCCACGGGCAACCCCACATAACCCAGCCCAATCACCGCTATTTTTCGGCCGTGCATCATGATTCATGTCCAGACGCCCACGCCGAACGAACACTTGCGTAGGCAACATCCAATCCATCGAATGCGGATTGGAGCCGGCGCAGTTGATTCCTGCGCCCTCCCGATGCGACGACAAGGACCTCGTTGGACACGATCTCACTCCAGCACTGGTACAACGCCGCGCGAGCCGCCGATCCATCCGCAAAGCACCAGGGCCATGCCTGTGAGCACCAGCAGAAAGCGCGCGCCGTCAATTCTCGTCCAACAACCGGTGCGAGATACCGAGGGACGAAAATTGACCGTGACACTACATTAATAGCAAACCCCCCGGTTCGGGCTTACCAATCAGGATTACCTAAATCGTGAGACGGGTGTCGTAGATACACCTGGCACATCAAGATTGACCGGATCCTACGTGAGGCGGCAGCCCAGCATTCAGGAGCATTTCTGGCGATGCAATACGCGCTCTCGGCCTGATCGCCACCGCTCAGCGAGTTGCAGCTATCCGGTCAACTTCGCCAATGGCTGAAGGGCAGTCCGTCACTTTACTGCTCGCGCTGCGTGAGAAAGTGCTAGGCTTCTTTCGTATTGCACAGGCCTGATCCTTGCGGGGGCGGTACATGCGACGGCGCGATCTTCTTACCGGATTGTTGGCCACGACGACGTCGAGCGCCCTTCCGACCGTCGGGCTGTCGATGCCCACCATCAATGATGAGACCAATGCGCTGGCAACCATGACGCCGGTCCCGAGCGCGTCGTGGCTGGCGGCTGCAGATGCCCTGATTTCCTCGCTGAAGACGGCCGGGGTCTGGCAGACGCTGGACCTCTTCTATTGTTTCGCCGCGCCCAGTTCGACCGCCTGCACCCACAACTGGGTCAACATGACAAGCGGACGACTGATCGCCAACGGCAACCTGACCTACCGCGCCAATGCCTGCGTGGCCAGCGACGGTTCGACCGGCTACTTTTCCACGACGTTCAACGTCAACTCAGGCAAAGCGCAGGATGGTAACGCCGAGTATGGATTCTTTACACTGAACGAATGTACGACCGACAACATCTCGCCATTCCAGACGACCGGTGGAAAGCATTATATGGCGCTGCAAGCGAACAGCACAGGCACCGCGATTGCCAGCCTGTTCTCTGCACTCAACACTTCGACAGTGGCATCATTCTCCAGCCTATGGGGTTCGACCGTAGGTCATTGGGTCATTCAACAGAATGATACCACGGCGCAGTTGCAGGCCTTTGTCGATGGTTCATCGCTTGGCACGAGCACCCAGACGCACAGCGCGGATAGCGGCGCCGTGCAGTTATTCAGGAGCGCAAGCGGCTCATATACGACGCGGCAGGTCGCCTTTGTGCATTACGGTTCGAAGCTGACGGCCCCGCAACAGTTGGCGCTGAGCAAGGCACTCTATACTTTCCTGACGGCGGTGGGTGTACGACCGATGGCAGGCACCCCCGGATTGAATACTGGCCCGACCAACGTCGCCCCCTACAAGCACTGCGCCACTTTTTCAGGGACTGATTATCCGATTTCGTCCTCGCTCCCCTCTCCTGCTGGCAGCTTTCAGGGACGAACCGGCGCTTATCCCTACGCTATGATCAAGGTTAACGATCCCAACTATAATTCCATCATCAGACTGGAGGCCCACGCCGGGGATCGTCCGTCATTCGATCGCATCACCATCACGCGGGTGCAAATAAATACGGCGAATCTTATTGCGATCCCATGGCAGACGACGTGCGACTTTGCGTTCTCGTTCTTTATTGAGCACGGGACAGTTTTTGATACTGGCTTCTGCAACCTAGCCAACCTGCACGACCAGACGAGAGGCGTGAACTGCGGACCGACTCATGCCATTGATCCCCGCACCGGGAATTTCCTCGTGTGGTACTATGTCAACGGGACCCACTACAACATCTATCCAGTCAGAACCAGTGCGGCATGCGCGAAAGGAGTATGGCATCATGTCCGGACCACCTACAGGCTCGACAATAGTCCGAACGGGTTCTGTCAGGCTTGGTTCGATGGCGTGCAGGTTCTCAATGCGACGGGCATTCAATTTGCCGCTTCCTCGGGTGCGCCGTTCTGGTGGAATATCCCTGGTCTTTACCAAGGTGTGACCGGCGCTGGTCCGACCGCCGTTTGGTACGCCAACCTTGAGTTCGATATGTCGGGCACACAGCCGTTTGCGTCGCGCATCTCCAACCCGTTGCCTGTGCCACCGCTGACATGATCGCTCAAGAAAGCAACGGTCATGGACCAGTGTCTTATGTCTGCAGGTGTGCGCGATCCGACAAGGAGATCGCGCGTCGTGCTCGCGAGGACGACGTATCGCGCAGAGTGATGACCTTTCCCGGTATCGGCCCTAGCTCCGCTCCCGCGATCGCCGCCGCACCGCCGGTCGAGACCTTCGCCAAGAGCCGCGACTTTGCCCAGACGATCGTGGAAGGTGAAAGGCGATAGGGGTACTCCAAAAGGGGCCGCGCGGGCGCGCATTTTGGACGACAGGGTTCGCGCACACGGGGCTGATTTCGGATATCATTTTCTGGTCCGCCCAAGGACGCGGGAATCACGACGTTGGGCAGATCCGCAATCAATGCCGCTCGACGCCTGGCATCGGATCGGCGGCGCACAGACCCCATGCCTGCTACGGAGAGACGACACTCCGGACAGGTCGATGGAAGTGTACTTGTAGTCGAGCCCCGCGATCTCTCTGCCAGCCTCAAATATTTTGGCGAGTCGAACTATCGACTGTGCGGACGGTGCGTGCACGTGCGGTCTGAGCCTCCTCTTGTCATCGAAATTGGTAATCCTAAAGGGTCGCGCCGCGGCGCCGGATGACAGACTATGCTGGTGCGCGAGTACATACGCGATGGGATAGTGCACCCGTAACGCCAACGACAGTGCTTCGAGATGTGTAGGGCAATGTTCGAACACGACGAACATAGGCTGTTCTCCTCTAACGGGCGTCATGTCGGCCGAGACATTGTGGAGCGGCAGGCTAGCAATTCGAGAGATCGAGCTGGTCACATCCCTAGTCGTTGATGCGCCGACGAGCCTGGTCGTGCTCAAGCCGCTCAAGGAGAATAGATGAAAATCGCAATTCTCGTGGGAACCCGTCCAGAAATCATCAAAATGGCGCCGGTCATTCGCGAATGCCGGAAGCGAAAGCTCGACTACTTCATTATCCACTCGAAGCAACATTACTCGGAGAAACTCGACGGGATCTTCTTCTCGGAACTCGCTCTTCCCTCGCCAAACTACAATTTGAATATCGGCTCCGGAGGTCACGCGAACCAAACGGGTCGCATACTGATTGAGCTTGAGCCGATCTTGATGTCGGAACAGCCCGATGTACTACTCGTTCAGGGAGATACGAACACCGTGGTGGCTGGCGCACTTGCGGCGCACAAACTTCACATCAAGGTCGGGCACATTGAAGCCGGATTACGCTCGTTCGACCAAACGATGCCCGAGGAAAGCAACCGAATCATCACCGATCATATTTCCGACTACTTGTTTGCTGTCACCGACTTGCAGGTCGGTCACCTCAAACACGAAGGGCTGCCGGACTCGAAGATCTTCCAGGTCGGCAACACGATCGTCGACGCCTTGCTTTCTCATCGGGTTCAAGCGGAGAAGAACAGTCGGATTCTCTCTGAACTGCAATTGCAGAAGCGTGGCTATTACCTTCTTACGTCCCATCGGGCCGCGAACGTCGACGATCCGGACGCCTTGAAGGAAATCATCCAATTGATCACGCGAATTCCCGGTAAAGTGTGCTGGCCGATACACTATCGAACCCAGAAGGTCCTCAAGGAAAGCAAGGTTGACTTGCCGACCAACCTGGTTTGGACCGAGCCCGTTGGCTATTCGGATTTCTTGAACTTGCTTTCGAATTGCACGGCCGTCATTACGGATTCCGGCGGCGTGCAGGAGGAGGCCTGTATCCTCGGCGTACCTTGCGTGACCATTCGCGATCGCACGGAACGGCCTGAAACCGTCGACGTCGGCGCGAATGTTTTGGTACACCGGAACGCTGAGGCGATGGTGGCGGCCCTCAATCGTCCGATTACATCTTGGACGAATCCTTTTGGAGATGGCCACACCGCCGAGAGAATACTTGACATCGTCATGGGTCAACATTCGCGGTTGGCCGCACAAACGCAGGATACCGTTTGCGTTGCAGGTCTTGGTTACATGGGACTTCCGACCTCCCTCCTCTTGGCGAACTCCGGTGTGAAAGTTACCGGCTTTGATCTCAGCGAAAAGAAAGTAAACGAGATCAACCGAGGCCACTGCCCGTTCGATGAAAAGGGTATTCCGGAACTATTGACGACGGCTTTGAAGACTGAAAACTTCAAAGCTCAGACGAGACCTGTGGCGGCGGACGTTTTCGTTGTGGCCGTGCCAACTCCACACGACAACAAGAAATGCGATTTGTCCTTCGTTCTTTCGGCCGTGAACAGTCTCCTTCCTGTCATGAAAGACGGCAACCTGCTCATCATCGAATCAACGATCAAACCCAAGACGTGTGAAGATATCGTACTTCCGATCCTACGATCGAAACATCTCAAGGTCGATGTTGCGCACTGCCCTGAGCGCGCCATTCCCGGCAACACTTTATATGAAATCGTTCACAACGATCGAATCATCGGCGCCAAATCGCCGGAAGCGGCGGAAAGAGCGGCGCGTCTCTATTCGACCTTCACAAAGGGGACGATTCATCGGACAAATCTGGTGACCGCTGAGTGCGTAAAGCTGATGGAAAACACTTTCCGCGACGTCAACATCGCATTGGCGAATGAGTTTTCTCTGATTGCTGACAAGTTCAGATTCAACGTCTCGGCTGCGATCAAGCTTGCAAACAAACATCCGCGCGTTGGTATTTTGCAGCCTGGAATCGGCGTCGGAGGTCACTGTATCGCCATCGATCCTTGGTTTTTGACCGAAGACATCAACGATCTAAATGTCATTAGAGCCGCCCGCGAACTGAACGACGAGATGCCGAAGCATACCGTCGCGCGAATTCAAGACAAGATCGGTCCAGCAGTTAAGAAGATCGGCATTTTGGGAGTGAGCTACAAGCCAGACGTCGACGATGCTCGCGAGACGCCGGTTTTGGAAATTGCAAAGATTCTTTCAAAAAAGTACGAAATCCGCTGCCACGACCCCCTGGTAAAAGATTGGGATTTCGAACTCTTCCCCATCGAAAAAGTCGACGGTTGGGCGGACGTGTTGATTGTCCTTTCTGGTCATAAGGTCTACTCGTCGAAGAAGTTTGATTCCCCGCTGCTTTCGTTTGACCAAATGATCAACGCGGTCCCATGAATCTCGAGTCTTCGATCCGAGCTGCAAGTGCAGTCGTCTGTTGTTGTAATCGGGCCGCCAACATCTGAAGGATCAGTGCACGCGATCGGGCGCTGTTTCTGGCGGGCTAACTAGCTGACAGTTGGGGCGACCGACCAGCGCGACCAGCCAGCGCTCTTTGCTTCGCGAGCAGTGCATCGATGAAGAATTTGGTTGCCCAGTTCGGATATTGCAGAGGAGCATAGCGGCCGTAGATGGGGAATGATCCCTTGATCCCGCCATAATAGGGCTTCGCCGGCGACATCACGTTCTGCGTCGCAGCAACGTCGTCGAGCAGATTGAGTGCTACGTTGAGGTATCGCTTGTCACCATCCAGGCCATAGAGCCTGAAGAACACGATCGCCAATTGCGCGCACCCTGTGAGGCACAGATGCCTCGCGAGAAACTCCCAGTTTTCGCCGATCTCGGAAGCCAGGCAGCGCTTGGTGTCATAGACCGAAACGATGCGCTCGGCTGCGCGGCGAACGGCAGCGAGGTAGGACGCGCGCCCCGAAATGCAGTGGATCTCGATTAGCCCTTGCAGCACGTAGGCGATGCCATGTGTGTTGGCGTTCCAGCCTGGCTGGAAAACGTTGTTTAGGAAGAAACCGTTGTCGACTTGTTGCGCCACCGTCCAGTCGGCATTGGCGAGCGCAGCCCTTTCATACTTCGTTTCTCCGAGCAGCCTACCTAGGGTCAGCAGCGCCCAGGCGCTTCTGACGTTGTACGAGTGCACCATGTCGTAGTGCTCGTTGCGCACGAAGGATCCCGTTTCGTCAGCAGATGAGACGATGAAGTCACCCGCCCGCCGCGCGTGCGGGACGAGATCGTGCCGTCCACGACGTAAGATCAGCGCGTTGAATCCGTGAAGGATTTGGCCGGTGTTGAAGACAACCGGCTTGGTGTCTGGCCAGAGATCGCGCTCGATGAAGCCGCCACTCGGTTCTTGCAGTCCTGCGAGCCATTCGCCCAGGCGCTCGGCGGTCAAGGCCAAATCAGGTCGTTTGAGGTGATCAGCCACATCCAGGAGCGTCGGTATGATGTACCCGGTGGTCTCTCGATATGGAGGCAGCCATCCTTTGCCAACCTTATACCCCTTCGAGGACGCACAACCCTTCCCCTGCTCTATGGATCGCGTGATGAAGGCGACCGCTGCCTCAAGGTGACGTCGATCATCCGTCAGTCGTTCTGACGTTTTTTGACCTGGGAACTTAATGCGAAAGAAGTCACGAACGCTCTCGGCGGCAAAATGAGTCAGCATCATTATCGGTTCTCCCTGCTCGCAATACAGAAACGCACGCTCTGTCGCGAGGCCGCCTAGGCCGCAACATATAGCGTTTTGCCGGACGCGGCGGCGGCTCCGAGTGCGCAGTTAATCTCCGACGCCTCAACGCAGTAGAGCGGAACGCCCTTGTACTTCCAAGCCGTTAGCACGCCCGGGCGAAGCAATCCGGCCAGTCGCTCAATCCTGAGCACGAACTTGTGGGAGAGAGGCGCCGACATCTGGTACGGAATATGCCGGCCGGCACCGTCGATCAGGGTAACGCGGATGGGCTCCTCGCGCTCCCGCGGGATAGGGAAGTCGGGACCCATGTGATCCTCGATGGCGTGAACCTGCGTGAGGCTACGATAATACTCGGTGCCAACGCCAAGAATCACTGTCTTGTATCGCGCCATCACACCGAACGGTGACAGTGGCCCGCATTCCGCGGAGCTCAGGTGATGGCTGCGGGTAAGTTCTTCGGCAAGAGGTCCCATCGCGCATACGCTGTGGGTCGGGTGGAGGCTGCGCAAGACGACGCTCAAGTGACGAAATAGCTCGCTCACAATTCCCATCTGGGACGGCGTGCGCCGCACGTTGAACAGCGGATTGGCGCGATAATAATCGAGATAGTACTTCTCAGCAGTTCCGAAAAAGAAGGCTGGCATGGCCAACGTTCGATCGGGCCCTGTGATGCGCAGGAAGGTCTTGAGCAGTTTGCGGGGATCGTCGCGATACATCGGGGTCAGGCTATTGTAAGAACAATGCACCATGAGAATGTCGAAATCATCCGGCAGATGCCGGCGAATCTCGAGCTCAAGCTCGGCCGTCGAGAAGGTCCCGTTCCACGCTTGGATCAGGGGCGTGCATTTTAGGCGTAGCCGCCATAGGCGCGACTTGAGATACTGACGCATCGACAGGGAGGTCGCCCGGCGCAGTAGGTAAAAGGCTTCCTTCTTGAGGCTCAATTCCTTTCATCCTTCCTGGTGGCGGGAGCGACGTTGCGGAACTGGACTCCCTGCACGTTCATCGCCAAAGCATTCCATTTCATGGTTCAAGGACGCGAACCGCTTAAGATGTTTCGCCTCGGGTTGATTGGCAATCTAGCCGACAGCACTCGCGAAGTTGGCGGCGCAGAAGTGGGTGTTGGAAGGCCCCGCGCTTCCAAATGTGGTACCTCCGAAGTGGAGCTCTTGTCCCGTCAGGTATCGTCGCGCTGACGGTTGAGACACCACCTACTAATGACGCGATCCTCAAGCGCCTTCAGCCGCTTAGCGTCGGAAACCTCCAGCCCGCCGTACTTGGCCTTCCGTTTGTAGAAACGTCGCGTCGAGATCCCGTGCTTGCGGCAGACCGGTCGCCACACCCGCCTCCTGCTCCTGCAAAATCCCGATGATCTGCTCTTCCGTGAAACGGCTCGGCTTCATGGTCTATCCCTCCCGAGACGAGAGACTCTATCCAGTCTTGCAGAGTTTGCGGGGCCCGGGTTATATGGCGCGCGTGCCCTCTTATCCGCCAACCCGCGATAAAGGCCGAGATACGCGTTAGTCATCGCATCGAGCGAGAACGCTGTTTCAATACGCCGGCGCCCCTTTATACCGAGATCATTGGCAAGCTCAGCGCTATTGAGGAGTTTGAGCACACGATCCGTCAACGCTCCAGCGTCGTGGCTCGGCACAAGAAATCCCGTCTGTCCTTCCAGGACCAGTTCAGGAGTGCCCCCATCGTTTGTTGCTACGATTGGCTTACCCAACGCCATGCATTCGGTTATTGCGTTGGAAATACCCTCCCCGTGTAGACGGCTGTTGCTAGCGAGAACTCCCACGGTGAAGAGATTAGCGACACTTTCTATATCTCTCCGCTGCCCCAGAAACTGTATGCGCAGCGAATGTTCTGGTGGCACGCTAGCGCGCACTTGCCGCAGCGTTTCGCCGTCGCCGACAGCGATAAACGTAACATCGTCCCTAAGATCGCAAATGCGGCATGCCATTTCGACAAAGGTTGCGTAATCTTTTCTGGGCGTGAAGTTAGCAACCATCCCGACAATATGGGAGGTCGCGATGCCCAACATGCTGCGAAGCTCTGCCTCGTCCGTTAAGTTACGGACTCTTGCAGGATTAAAGCCATTGTAGATCGATAGACCCTTGCGCTCCGGAACACGGTAGGCAGCTAGGCCCGCGCGCGAATTGGCGACGACGATGTCTGAAAATGGGATAGTCAGCTTGCCCATTAAATAGTTCTTATTCCACAGCGTCATATGCGGCGGCGCGTCTCGCACAAAGCCATTGACGAAGGCCGTGCCGCACAGTTTCGCAACCGGAGCGGCATAAACGGAACACATCGGGCTCCAGGAATGAACGATATCTATTTTCAAATTGGAGACCAGCTCGTACAAGCGCTTGAAAAGCCGCAGATCTCTCCTGCCTCTCCGAACGAGCTGAATAATCTGCGCGTATCCAAGGTCAATTTCGTAACGAACCTCGTCCTCGTCCGTAACCGCGACGAATGACTCTATGTCATGGTGAGGAGAAAGCCCACTCAACAGTTCGACGATTTGTCGTTCTTTCCCTGCCCGGCGTAGAGACTCAGTAAGGTGCAATATACGCATGTCAGCGCTCTCCCGGGTGGACTGATTCAGTCCAAATCGCAACGAGGCGTTCAGCGCAAATTTCGATGGCTAACCGGCTTCTATGTAGAGTCCTCCCGTTCTCTCCCAATCGCTGTCTCAATTCGGGATCGTCAATGAGGCGCCCCAATGCAGCAGCAAGTCCTTCGACATCACCGGGCTCGACGATCAGTCCAGTCCTCTCGTGCTCAATGAGCTCTGGAAGTGCCCCCACTGGGGTACAAACGACGGCCGCGCCGTGAGCCAAGGCCTCAATCACCGCCATCGGAAGATTTTCGCTAAAGGACGGGAGCACCAGAATATTGGCCGCGCGCAAAAGTGCCTCAACCTGCGCTGGACCGACCCAACCTGGCACCGAGATACGATCGCCAAGTCCAGCTCGCTCAACTGCGGCTCTCGTATCGCTCACCGCACCGTCACCTGCGAGCGTGGCCCTCCAGCCGGACTTTGAATCCAAGCTTGCCAACGCCCTCACAAGTTCCGGCACACCTTTTCTTGGCCCGAGTCGTCCCAAAAAGAGAATGCTGGCTGCCTGCTTCATGATGTTCGGATCTTTGAAGTCAGCTGTTCGTGAAGCATTCGGAACAATGACAATCCTTGCAGAGCAATCCGGTACTCTGTCCGCAACAACCTGCTTCCAGTAATTGCCAAGCACAATGATCTTTTGGCTACTGAGAAACATCAGATCTATTTCTTTCCTCAGAATACTGCGCCGAGAATCCCAAAACTGATCAAACTGATCGCTATGTAGATGGAGCACATACGGCAATCGGCAAATTCTTGAGATGCGGGCCAAGATGAGCTTGCGATACGTGCTGCCGAACGCCGACAGATTTATATGTACAGCATCCACTCGTCCGAGCAGCCGAAGCAGCACCAGACGTATAATTGCCTGCGCAAGAAATAAGGGCGACAATAGTATCGAGCCGGCACCCCGAGTTGAGACAAAACAGACGTTTACGTTTGCGAAGCGATCCACCTGAAGCGCGCAGCGCAGTTCGTCCATCATCCGGCCCATGCCTCCATGGCCACCTGTGCCTTCGGCATTAAAGATGACCACTCGAAGCGGACCAGCTGCCTGCTCAATGGATTTAGTTTCGCTGATGCGAGCTTTGTCTGTCTGTGTCCGGTAGCAAACCAACGAGGTCGTCATGTTCAAGCTCTTATCCCCGGGGGCTAATGTCTGCTCAGATCCAAATCACGCCACGTAGGTGCTCCGACGTGATTTGGAGATTGACGTCGAAACAATTCGATTGGCCAAGCTTCGCAGACGGATACAAGAGGCAGGAGCCGGCTCTTTTCATGTTGCTATCTTGAATGTACGCAAGAACATCTCGAGATTTATCACCGACCAAAGAACCTTTTCGTGGTTCTGCCGACCGCTCAGGTGCTCTGCAACAAGCCTACGAAGCTTGGAGCCGCTTATCATTCGCGCTACACCGGAACTTTCGCTCACAAGCATGTCCTGTACGAAATCCTGGTAAGGGCCCCTGAACCATTCTGCGACGGGCACACGGAATCCGACCTTTTTTCGCCGCAGGATGGACTGTGGCAGGATCTTGTCCATTGCTGCCCGCAGCACGGTCTTGCCGCCCTTGCCTCTCGTCAGAAACTCGTCCGGAAAGCGCGCTACGACGCCGGCCAGCATCGTATCCATGAATGGCATCCGCCCCTCGATCGACCCTGCCATCATCATCCGATCGCCGCGTTCCAACAGATCATCAGGAAGCCAAGAAGTCTGATCGAAGAACAATGTACGCCGTAGACTAGATTCGAGCCCAGACGAGTATGGATAGACGTCCGGCGGCGTTGCCGAGAGGCGGCGGCCGAGCATCGCCTCAGCTTCAGCAACTGAAGTGCCGCCAAACCAGACCCGCATGCGGTTCACTAGGTCGCGTTCGCCCGCCGCCAATGCAAGAATCTTTACGCGCCTCATTCCGTAAGGCAATGAGCGGACCAGCGGATAGATTATCCGCTCGTGAAGCAAGTGTGGCATCAGCCATTGATACAGACCGATCCACTGCTCGGCCCGATGCTTCGCATATCCTCCCATCAACTCATCAGCGCCTTCTCCCGTGAGTACCATCTTCACGCTACGAGAGGCCATTTCCGAAAGCATGAAGATCGGAACGTCAGATGTCTCGCTTACCGGAGCCCCCCGGCGCAAGACGGCAGTTGACCAATGCTCCATGAAAGCATCGGGTTCGACGAATAGTTCATTGTGAATTGTGCCAAACTGACCTGCAATGGCACGCGCGTGATCGAGCTCCGAATACTCCGCTTCCCGAAAACCGACTGAGAACGTTCGCACAGGCTCGGCACTATGCTTAACCATGGTTGCCACGACTGCCGAGGAGTCGACACCACCCGAAAGATAGGCTCCGAAAGGTGCGTCGCTACGCATACGAATTCGGACGGCCTCATCGAATGTGTCTTCGAACAAACGAATTGCATCACCGAATGATTTGACTTCCGGTATCGTCGTCGCAACTGGCGGCGTAAAATAGCGTGTCGTTTTCAGCGTTCCATTCTGCCATACGGCATAGTGACCAGGCTGCAGCTTCCTCACCGCACGAAAGAACGTGAGAGGCCCCGGAACATAACGATTGAGAAGATAGTGGCCCAGTGCCTCGAGGTCGAACGCTCGGCTGAAGCCCGGAAACTGAACGAGCGGCTCAATCTCCGAGCCGAAGAGAAGACCGCCCTGCAGCTCGGCGAGAAACAGCGGCTTTTTGCCGAAGGCATCGCGAGCCAGCACCAGGCGCTGCTCTGCTTCATCCCACAGAGCAAAGCTGAACATGCCGCGAAATCTACCTACGGCGTCGAGGTGCCAAGCGCGATATGCTTCGATAAGCACTTCGGTATCTGAGTTCGTACGAAAGCGATGACCACGGGCGACAAGTTCCTGTCGCAGTTCAAGGTAGTTATAGATTTCGCCGTTGAAGATTAAGGTGAAGCGGCCATCCTCGCTCGACATTGGTTGCCCGCCGCCACCGATATCGATAATCGAAAGCCGGCGGTGGCCGAAGCCGATTTGAAATCGCTCGTCAGAGGTATCGTGAAGCCAGTAGCCGGAGCCGTCCGGCCCCCGATGAAACATGAGATCCGTAAGGCCGATGAGTGTCGTGCGATCCTGACGGTTCGTGGCCCCAAGAACCCATCCAAAGATCCCACACATGCTAGATGCCTTAACCTCGACGACAATCAGATGATAACCGCCACAAATGCTCCTTCTGGAGCCCGCTGCGATTTAGCCATCAATCAAACGGAACAGGAATCGCTCCGAAGAATACGGTTTGAAGGAGCCCTCCCTTGCACAAAGCGCAAGGACCTCGGCGAGTAGATCGACGCCGGTCACGCGCGACTTGCCCCGCAGGCCGAGACATGCGGAGCCTGCGCGACGCTACACTCGTCGATGAGCCTCTTCGTGTTCAGAATGTTGCCCTTGCTGGATGCGCCGAATACGATTGATTCTATTTTCTTCTGACTGCAGACGTATTCGATGGCCTCGCGCGGGTCGATCGCTCCGGAAGCCAAGACGGACATTGCCACAGGTCTGAACTTGCGCGACGCAATCACCTTCTCATAGAGATCGATACCGCCACACATCCGGAATCCCAGTTTGTTTATATTCGCGCATACGATCGGATTCTCTATGCCGATTTCGTCCAGCACATCGAGAAGACGCGGCAAATTCATTGTTATGAAACCCGGCTCAGCGTTGTAGCGATCCTGCACGTGATCGGCAAAAATGCGGAATGCGTCTTTAATTCCCATCCCAAGCAACAGGTCGGTGACCACGTTCTGAAGAAAGATAACAGGGGTCCTCAGTCCGCTGAACATTTTCATCTCGGCGTCGATCAGTAGCCGCGCCATTCCCTCCACATCCCGCGTCGCCACCGATAAACCACCCCTCACCAGCGCAGAAAGGGCGTTCTGTGCGGGCAAGAAACGCTTCAATGCCTCAAGCATTCCGTGCTCGGTCACGGCATTTGCGTACTTGTGGGCGTACGGCATGCAGGGAAAAAATTCCAACTCCGAATATCGCTCCCGGTGCGAACGGACGTGCGCGCAGAGCTCGGCGATTCGATCATGCGTCGTGCACATGAAGACATGGATTCCGCTGTCATAGGCGACATCCAGCAGATTGATAATTTCCTGGATATCTGCAAAGCGGATAGCCTGCGCCCGCGCCTTTTCCTCGGACATGTGATTGATGCCGAAGAACTGGTTATCGCCGAATAATATCCGATCCATCGGTCTTCCTGCCCTTCCCTAACGGAGTTCTACCTCAGCGCGCCCGTGACGAGGGACAGCAAGCCACCCTCACTCGTTCGGCTTTGAGCTGGGGTCCTGGCTCCGGCATCTACTACTCGTCGCCACGCGCCTCCGGCGTCCTCCAACATCGCGGACACGACACAATCTGTCTGTACCGCAGACGCGAAAGACGAGATGTTCTCCCGGCGACCTTCCGCGATGCATCGGATGAAGTAGTCGAGTTGCGCGGAATATTCCTCGCCCCGCAGGTAATACCACACGTCACTGTGAAAATCGGTTGTGTGTCGAATGTCCCACCCCTCTTTTGCCGCGCCAGTGCACCCCGCCACACCTCGAACATATGTCTTCACTTCCTGGCGATCGACGACCATACGGCCATTCGTGCCCCAGAGCGTGACCTGCGTCGACATTCTGCGCAAACTGTCGTCGCTCCAATTGGCGGCAAGCGTTCCCGTCATTCCATCCGCAAAATGCAGCGTCGCGTAGACCTCGTCGTCCACGTCGCGGGAAAAGATTTTGTTGAGCACTGTCCCGCTCACGGAATCGGGCCTGCCAACGAGATAGTTCACAATGTCGATTGCATGGCACGCGTAATCATGAAGGCAACCGCCGCCCTCGCTGCTCTTCGCCCGCCAAGTCCCGCCCTTGGGCCGCAACACCACCGGGCCATAGGCTTCAACCCTGAGGTGATGAATTCGGCCAAGCGCCTGCGCATCGAGCAGACGCCTGGCTTCGTTGAACGCCCCAACGAACCGATAATGATATCCGACCTGATTGACGACGCCTTTCCGGTCAGCCAACTCGGCCAAGGAGGTCCCCTCGCCCGGATCCAGGCAAAATGGCTTTTCGCAGAACACGTGCAGGCCTCTCAGGAGAGCCTCGCGGACCATTTCGCCATGAAATCGCGAAGGCGTCGCGATGATAACCGCGTCGAGCGACTTCTGATCAAGCATCTCTCGATAATTGGAAAACACTTCGATGCCTGTGTATTTGTGCAGGATGCTGCACATATAGCTCGCGGTGTCGCAAATGCCGATCAGCTTAGCCTCGGGATGCGCGTTGACAATCGCAAGGTGCGAGAGTCCCATCTTGCCAAGCCCGATCAAACCAATATTGACCATAGCGGTCTCCCAAACATGGGCCACGGCTCTCAATGCCCCAAGAACACGCATCCGATCAGAACACCAACGAGGCGCTTCTGCATTGCATAAGGCGGGAGGGGATGTTGATATAAATGGGTAGCGTATGGGGGGTAGCTACAATGGTCCATTGAGCCGCGGCTGTGCGGGATTAGGATCGATCGAGGGTCGGTACAACGACAGCGGACGGCTTGCCCGGCGGTACTCAAAGGCCTTTCTGCCTCCGACACGAATACGGCAGCCGATACGAGGGCAGCATCGGGCCCATTGTCGCTCCAGCCGCCCTGCAGACGTGGCTCCGCGCGGCCGGTTGCGCGATCTCGGCAACGAGCGGCGGCGTTTCGGCTACCGCCGATCGGCGGACTGAAGGGGATTGCTATGGAAGAGGCAAAGCGCGCGGACGCTTTCGTGAATGTCCTCTGCAACGTCGGGGTAACCGTCAGCCAGAACACGCGCATTCTCGACCTCGGCTGCGGCGCCGGGCTTATGGTGCGGGCCGCGCGTGAGAAGGGGTGGAATTTCTACGGTTGTAGCATGGGCCTCCGGGACGACCACGGTTCAGCTGATCCCGCGCTGATGCAGCAGGGCATCCTTCGCGAGATCGACCTGAACCCCTACAAGCTGCCTTTCGACGATTGTTTCTTCGACGTGGTCGTGAGCGACCAGGTCTTCGAACACGTGATGGACTATCCGACAACGCTCCAGGAGATCCACCGGGTGCTCAAGCCTGGCGGCGCCTTCCTCCACTTCTTTCCCTCTCGATACAACCCAATCGAGCCGCACGTGCTCGTGCCGCTCGCCACCGTCGTGCGTGCTCGTTGGTGGCTCAAGGCGTGGGCGCTGGTCGGAATCCGGAACGAATTCCAAAAGGGAATGTCCGCCAGAGAGGCCTGTGAAGCCAACTTCACGTTTCTGGCTTCCCACACCAACTATCTACCGAAGCGTGAGCTCCGCCGACTGTTCGCGCGCTACTTCACGGAGATCAGGTTCGTCGAAGACGCGTTTCTCAGAACCAGTGAGCGCGGGCGCAAGATCTACCAATTGTCGCGCTGGCTCCCGTTCCTGCCGAAGCTCTACAGTGCGGTCCGCTGTCGCGTCGCCTTTGGCAGGCGCGAGCCTGCGTCCGTGCACTCACAACCACTCACACACTGAGCGCCAAGCGTGATGACATTACGGCCTTGAAGGAGACGTTGGCGGTCGAGCGCGCGAAGGCTTTGGAAATCGCGGCAGAGCTCGCTGTCGCCCGCGAAAAAGCTTCGGAAGACAGTGCGCTGATTGCTCAGCAGTAGCGACGATCGCCAAGCTCGAGCGCCAGGGCGAAAGAGATATCAAGGGCGGAGCCCTTGGCTACTTAGAGAACCTCAATCGTGATGGTCGACGTAGTACCGCGGAGATGTCCCTCAAAAAGGATCTGATCGGTAGGGATGCGAACGCGGTAGGATGGCGAGAACCAACCAAATCCTGTCGCTTGGTCGCCCCGAACTACGCGAGCTTTCAATGGACCGGCGCTTGCTATTCGAACGAGTTGACGATTGCTGCATGTGATCAGCACCCCGCTCCGATCCGGCTCGACTGTTGACTGGCAAGTCGGATCTATCAGAAACGATACTGTAACGCTTCCATTTGTTGGAACTCCGACGAGTTCGTCGATTATCGTGAACCGCGAAACGTCATCAAACTCCACCGTACGCCGGTGCCTTACGCCGTATTGCCCGACATAGCCATCATGCTCTGCCACAACTCGCGCAACTGGAGTAGTTTTGGATGACATGAGGCGCGTATTCGCCTTGCTCGCCCAATTAAACGGCCCAGATGGGCGACTTGATCCAACCCCGGAAAGACTCAAGGTGTTGTGAACCGCAGTGTCCCTGAAGTGGTCCCGCAGCTCCCTATTCGGACCATATCGATACGTTCCGGCGTCTACGATAACAGGTTGGCTGCCTACAGATAGCCAGATAGAAAGCGCGTCAGCATGGCCATGACCAGCAATTGACAGATAGCCAACTGGTCCGTGATCGAACGTGAGAACGACAGGATCCTTATGCCCGCTTCGGATTACCGAATAGCCCCCTCTCGTAAACGAGCGCATTCCAACACGTTGTGCCGGCGCTACCGCGGCGGATCTCAGGATTACATCGCGAATGCTTGGATCTTTGGCCGGTGGCGCAAGATCCAGGCGCCCAACGCAGCCCGAAACGGCTGCGACAACGGACGCGACGTATCGTGGCTCAGGCGCCTGTGTTGTCGCAATAACTCGGCAATCGTCGCAATCTCCGATCGCAGGCACCTTTGCATCGGCGTCCATCAACCAAAGGGAATGCTCCAACCACGCCGAAAGCCGATCCACGGTAGTTGCTGGCAGGCTGGCTTCGCGTCCAAGGGCGGTGGCCGCAACAAGAAACAGCTCGATCGAGAACGCAGTATAGGTGGGAGATTGTTCCCCCCCAACGCCATCCGGATGAATTTGCTGATCAATCTCCGCGAGCAACGCGCGCCAACTGTTCTCCCGCAATGCCACTGCATCGGGGAATCCCGGAGCCATGATCGAACCGACGACCAGTCCGGCAAGCTCGGCGATCCGATGATTGTTTGCGGAGGAATGCAGTGACGGAAATCGCTTGATCCAGTCGAGATGCGCAAAGAAGAAGCGAAGCGCGGCACTGCGTGTAACGCCGTCAAGACGATCGACCCCGATGATCGAGAGCGTCACCGCGACCGAGATGATACGAAGTGCGACGTCGATGCCAAAAATCCAGCTTGGTCCACGAAAGGGTGGATTGCCCGCCATCCATGACCTAATCATACCGGCCAAAAGCACGAACTCGTCATGTTTCTCGACCAGCGCATCGGTGGCGAGAGGAACCAGAAATTGCAGTCGATTGAGCTCCGCAATGGTCTTCATATCGCGCGTGTTTATGCCGTGCCGGAATGAAATATCGAAGGCATAGGCGTCCCATTGCGGAAACGGCTCGCCATCCGTTGGATCGATACGCCAGAACGACGGATCGGGTGGCATCAAAGAAGGCTTCGGCCAGCGTGCACCGAGCAGGCAAAAACTGCCCGCGCGGACGTCATCGGCTTCGCAGCTTATGAGAGCGGATAGATCCGATGAGGTGGCGATAAGCCGGGAACGAATGCCAGGTATGGTAGTCAGCGGACCAAGTGGCTCAATCCCTTCCCAGCCGCCACTATGCCACCGCGCAGTTTGCTTATTGGCAGTTTCGACCAGGCGGTAAACAACCTCCGCCGCACTCATTGCCGCCAGACGGTCACGGTACCAGGCGGCTCGGCCTAGAACGGATCTCAAAAGCGCCTCACATGATTGACGCCCCACCGGGGTACAAATGACATTTCTTGTTTGCGAAGCGAGCAATTTGTGTCGCCGCGCGATTTGTCCATCAAACGATTGATCCCCTTACCCCCCCGCCCAGTAGAGCAAAATAACAACTTGAAGCGGACGACCCGGTCCTTCTGGATTTCGTTTCGCTTTCACGAGCCTTGTTTGTTTGCAAGCCAACGCGGCAGTCTTACGAAATCGCAGTAAGACCGTCCATTCCCCCATCGGCTGGCCTCGGCTTCTTCTGCAGATCGAGAATGGGTAATCCGAAAGGGTAGAGCTGCGGACCGGTTCACGAGACTATGCTTAAGTGTGTATTTGGATGCCCTTGCAATTATCGACTTGTCCCCGATGGGACATCAGGAAACGATCTCGGCCAATATACAATTACGCTCAACGGTGAAGCATGATTTCCGAGAACTGAGGATCGAACTGGAAGGACGCCGAGTTCGGTTTCGTGGTCTGCGCTGGTAAGCAAGTTTGGATGGATGATGAAGATTTGGTTTGATCTCCATAACTCGCCCCACATTAACATGTTTCGAGGGCTTATAAGCGAGCTTCAAGGGAAACATGAAGTAGTTATAACGGCTCGACCGCTAGCGAACACGGTTGATCTGCTGAAGCTGCATCGGCTCGATTACGAAGTCGTCGGCAAGCACTACGGGGCCAACATCGCCAGAAAGCTTCTAGGGTATCCGGTGCGAGTGTGCGACTTGTACCGTTTTCTCAAGGACCGTTCAATTGACCTCGCAGTCTCGCAAAGCTCCTTCTATTCACCGGTCGTCGCGCGACTTCTGGGTGTCCGATCAATTTATTTGAACGACAATGAGCACGCTCTTGGAAACGTGCCGTCTTTTCTGTTCGCAGATGTGATCATGCTGCCGGAATTCCTCGACATCAGCAGAGTGCGCTGGCAGGGAGCTCGCTCCGCCAAGGTACGCCACTTTCCCGGAATAAAGGAAGGCATGTATCTATGGTACTTTGCCGATCAATTCATGTCGCGACGCACTGACAGGACGGCGCGGGATCAGCGCAGAGCGGTCTACGTGAGGCCGGAGCCCTGGACCGCTCAGTACTACAAGAGTGACATCAATTTCCTGGACAGTCTTTTGCTTGGACTTCGCAATCATGTCGATTTGACCGTTCTGCCAAGAGGGCGTGCGCAGGGGGCACATTACAGAGCCGAAAAATTCAAAGGCATACGCGTGATCGATACCGCACTTGACCTGGCAGATATAGCTCCGGATTGCGATTTGTTTATTGGCGCTGGTGGGACGATGACCCGGGAGATGGCAGTACTCGGTATCCCAACGGTCTCGATCTACCGATCGGAACTGCTCGATGTAGATCGTTACTTATTGCGGAGCGGGTGTATGGAGCATCGGCCAGACCTTGATGCGGAAACAGCGCTGAGGATCCTCGATAACGCCACCGAGCGCGGTCCGAACCTGGAATTGCTCCACAAGGGCAGAATTGCTTACAACCAACTGTATTCGCTGATTCTCGAACTAGGCGGCCGCCACTAACCGAACGGCTAGATAATAATCAAGGCGGCTCTCATTGGCCTTGGCGCGCCGATGTGTTGAAAGCCCACTGTCGGCGCCGAACGAGATCGCTGATTCATCCACCTTTAGAAGAAGACTTTGATCGATGGTGGGTCAGCGGCAGGTCGTCAGGCGGCGCTGTTCTATGAGTTTCTCATTAGAGCGACATGTTCCTGCTGCTTGGTGTCACTCGCTGAACTGGCCGGCCTTCGATTGAGCGACCTCATGAGCGATGAAGCCGCGTTGCTTCCCTATTTCGTTTGAGCCTCCAACGCGATCACTGTACCGCATCGGCGCGCTTAAGCTTCCCTGGGCACACTTACGTGCGTTTGCGTTCGGCTGGCTCCGGTCGCCTTCGATCTCCCGCAACGCTGACGACGAAGCAATCTGATGGAAAAATCGCGCTTGCCCCTAGAATCGACCCGATATGGGCACGTATTGGGCCGACATACATGAGTATAAATCACACTTTGAAAGTTTTTTCGCCATTTTTGCTTATTAACCCCACCCCAGCAGTCGGGGGGGCACAATCCCACTGCTTTGAAATGTGCTCGCGGTCCGAGACTGCGATGCATTGAAATCCGCTCGCGGTCCGAGGCTGCGATGCGTTGAAATGTGTTCGCGAAGCCAGTCGCTGCGAGCATGCAGGTATGTCGCGCGCCATCGTGATGCGCGGCAGTGGAATTCCCTTGTCTACGTCAAAGACAAACAACTTCCGTAACTCGATTCCGTAACTCGTGGGAGACCTGAATTGAATACCACTGGCACGATCACGTCGTTTAACCCTACGTCGCAACCGTATTCCTCCTCAGGTGGCTACATCGGCGGTAGCTACTTCGGAGTGCAAACTCCGAACAAGAGCTACAGTCTGACCAATCCTGACGCGCAAACTCTGCGATTTGAACTTCGACCGGGTGAGCCAGGCCCCTACGATAGTGCTGGAAGTGTCGATCGGGCCCAGATTGTTGACGGGGGATCCGGGCCAGGCGGTGCTCAAACCATTCCCGTCGGGACGCCCATCGCCGTCGACTACCAGTTTATGGTGCAGCCGAACGGGCCCAACAACACGTTCATCAACACGGCGTCATGGTTTGTCACCGGAGAACTTCACAACGATGACACATCTAGGGGTAGTGGTGTGCCGACGTCACCGCCGGTCGCGGTCGAGCTTGTCGGTGACCGTCTGCGAATTGTCGCCCGCTATACCCAGCCCGGTGGGGATCCCAGGAATGGTTCTCCTGATCTCCGAATGGTGACGCTGTGGACCGACCCGAACCCGATTGTCCCGGGCAAGTTTTACGACATCAATATCCAGACCAATGTCTCGAACAGCGGCGGCGGTTATCTCGACGTCTCGATCGACGGCAGACAGGTGGTGGATTATTCCGGCCCGCTCGGCTATGGGGCCGGCACCTACTGGACGGAAGGCCTCTATCGGAATGCAGGTCCCACCCAGACCGTGATCGCCGACTATCGCAACCTGACGGTCGTCACCGGATCGATGGCAAACGGCTGGCAGGGTGTAGGCGGCACGACGCCGACACAGCCAACCACGCCGACGACGCCGATCACGCCGCCAAACGTCGCGCCGTCGGTGACGCAGGTTTCCGCTTCACCGGGGACGGGAATCGCGGATAACGGCGATACCATCACAATGACGCTCGGCTTCAGCGAGGCGGTGACCGTCACCGGCACGCCCACGCTGGCGCTCAACAATGGCGACACGGCCGCTTATGTCGGTGGCTCGGGCACGAGCTCGCTCACCTTTAGAACGACCGTCGCGCCGACCGACAGGGACACCTCGGCGGTCGCGATCACCGGAGTCAATCTTCCGAGCGGAGCCAGCATCAAGGATCTTTCCGGTCTTGCGGCGAACCTCTCGGGTGCGGTGAAGACGTTCACCGGTCTGCAGATCGATGCGACGCCGACCTCGCCAACCACGCCGACGACGCCGACGACGCCGACCTCGCCAACCACGCCGACGACGCCGACGACGCCGACGTCCCCAACCACGCCAACCACCCCTACGTCATCCGTCACGAGGCCAGTCCTCACTATCGCGGACAACACGCTCGCGGTGCGCGGCAGAGGCGGTACGGTCGACCTGGGTACCAGGGTGACAACGACTGATACCAACGATCGCGTGACCGTGAACGTCACGGGTCTGTCGAGGTACGATACGATCACCACGTCCGATGGTCAGTCGTTCAGGGGAAGTAACATCACCTTGACGGCTGCGCAGGTTAACAGCGGACTGGAGCTGCACTCGTATTACCGTCGCGGAGGTCATCCTGACGCTACGCTGACGCTGACCGCAAACGCGAAGGACCCGGTCACCGGCGCTGTGACATCGGCCGCGCCGCAGACCATCGCCGTGACGGATGCGCGATCTGCGACGACGACTACGACGTCGCCGCAGACCCCCACTGTGACGACGCCTCCGGTCACCAGCACCACGGCGCCCACCACGCAGCAGCCGGTCGTTACGACTGCCGCAAGCGCAGGGTCCCTGGCGAGCCGGGGCTATGCGATGCTGCAGGGCCATGTGGAGCCGGCCACCAGCACTCTGGCGACCACCAGGTCGCAGGCGACCGTGACGGATCCTCAGCTCGCATCAGGTACGACCACAGCGTCCCTTGCAAACCAGAGCTTCGCGCTGCTGAACCAGTATCTGGCCGGCAACACCGGTCGGGTCGATTCCGGGCAGATCGTGTCGGCCGTGTCGCGAATGGCCGGTTATGGGCAGGAAGCTATCCTGACCAGACCGCATTGATCCGCTTCCGCACCCAGGCGCATCAGCGCCTGGGTGCGGCACCACCAAAGTTTGGGAATGCAGAAAAGGAACATCAAACGCGGCCGGTAGCTGCGAAGGGTTGAGTAAAAACATTATGGCGATGCAGAATGGGAATGCCCACGCCGCAGACCATGGGCTTCGAGCCTTGGCTCTGTTCCTGCGCCTTCATGGCGTCCACGCCGAGCCGGACCAGCTCCGCGATCGCTGCGGAAGCAGCACGATAGGCATCAGAGCGTTGCTTCGCTGCGCGCGCGAGTTTGGAGTCAAGGTCCGTTCACGAACAACGCATTGGAAGCGACTTGCGAACCTCCAGTTGCCTGGGATCGCATCGCTGCGTGATGGCGGATTTCTGCTTCTCGGCAAGGTCGACGACAACGGGGCACTCGTGCTGCATCCGACCGCGACGCGTCCGGAGTTGCTGACGCGCGCGGAATTCGAGGAAATCTGGGACGGCCGCTTGATCCTGACGGGATCGCAGAACGCCATCAACCGGGTGCGCCATGCCCTCGCTGACATGAGCGTCACCGTGCGTGGTCTGGCGCGCCGCGCCGTCGCCCCCGTAACGCGCGCTCGCGATACCATAATGCGGGCCCGCGATTCATTGATGCGTGCGTGCTTCGGCGAACGAAGCGATATGGCCCTCCAGGCGGCCGGATCCGACTTCGAGGCTGCGAGCATCGTGCCTCAGAGCGAGGACGAGTCTGGGCTCGTGGCAGTGGCAATCCTGTTAAGATGCCATGGCATTGCGGCCGATCCTGAACAGATCCGGCATCGCATGGGCGCGGCGAAGCTGGGCGTTACCGAAATCCTGCGCTGCGCCAAGGAATTCGGGCTGAAGGCTCGAGCGCAGAAGTCGAACTGGAGCAGGCTTGCGGTCACCCCGCTACCGGGAATTGCCCTGCTGCGCGATGGCGGCTTCCTGATCCTCGGCAAGGTCGATGACGACAAGATTCTGGTTCAGCGCCCATTGTCTCCCCAGCCCGAGGCAATGACGCAGGCCGAGCTCGAGGCGATCTGGGACGGCGGCATTATCCTGATGGCGCGGCGCGCGTCGCTGACCGATCTCTCCCGCCGCTTTGATATCGGATGGTTTGTCGGCGCGGTCCACAAATATCGCCGTCTTCTCGGCGAAGTGCTGGTCGCATCGTTCTTTCTGCAGATATTCGCCCTCATCTCACCGCTGTTCTTCCAGGTGGTCATCGACAAGGTGCTCGTGCATCGAAGCATGAGTACGCTAGACGTTCTAATCATAGGCCTTGTGGCGCTGACCGTGTTCGAGGCCGTTCTCGAAACGCTCCGGGTCTATCTGTTTGCGCACACCACGAACCGCATCGACGTCGAGCTCGGCGCCCGGCTATTTCGTCACCTGATGGCGTTGCCGATCGCATATTTCCAGGCTCGCCGGGTCGGCGATTCGGTCGCGCGCGTCCGCGAGCTGGAGAATATCCGTCAGTTCCTGACGAGCTCAGCGCTTACGCTCGTGATCGATCTGTTGTTCACCGTCGTCTTCCTTGCGGTGATGTTCTACTACTCGACGACGTTGACGCTGATCGTTATGGCCTCATTCCCGTTCTACATCGCCATTTCCGCGGGCGCTGCGCCGCTGTTTCGCCGGCGCCTCGATGAGAAATTCAACCGGGGTTCCGAGAACCAGGCATTCCTGGTCGAGAGCGTCACGGGCGTCGAGACGCTGAAGGCCATGGCGGTCGAGCCGCAGATGCAGCGCCGGTGGGAGGAGCAACTCGCCGGCTATGTCAGCGCAAGCTTCCGCGTGCTCAGCCTGAACAATACGGCGAGCCAGGCGGTCCAGATGATCAACAAGCTGGTCGTCGCGGCAACGCTTTACTTCGGCGCCCGGCTCGTGATCGGTGGCGACCTCACCGTCGGCGAGCTCGTCGCCTTCAACATGCTGGCCGGACGTGTGAGCATGCCGGTGCTGCGGCTCGCCCAGATGTGGCAGGATTTCCATCAGGCCCGTCTGTCGATCGATCGTCTCGGTGACATCCTCAACACCATCCCGGAGCCGAGCTTCAATCCCGGCCGTGCCGCACTACCGCCGATCCGCGGGCAGGTGACGTTCGAGCACGCGTCGTTCCGCTATCGCATCGACGGCCCCCAGGTGCTCCACAATGTGTCATTCAACGTTCAACCCGGCCAAGTCATCGGCATCGTTGGCTCGTCCGGCTCGGGCAAGAGCACCATCACCAAGCTGGTCCAGCGTCTCTACGTGCCGGAGAGCGGACGTGTGCTGATCGACGGCGTCGATCTCGCGATGGTCGACCTGACCTGGCTGCGGCGTCAGATCGGCGTCGTCCTCCAGGAAAACGTGTTGTTCAACCGTTCGATTCGCGAGAACATCGCACTGGCCGATCCGGCCATGCCGATGGAGCGCGTCATCGAGGCGGCATCCCTTGCTGGCGCTCACGACTTCATCCTGGAACTGCCCGAGGGTTACGACACGGTCGTCGGCGAACGGGGCAGCAGCCTGTCCGGCGGGCAGCGCCAGCGTGTCGCGATCGCACGCGCGCTGATTACCGATCCGCGCATCCTCATCCTCGACGAGGCGACCAGCGCGCTCGATTACGAAAGCGAGCGCGCCATCCAGCAAAACATGAAGCGAATTGCCGCCGGCCGGACCGTGTTCGTGATCGCGCATCGGCTTTCGACCGTGCGCAATGCGAACCGGATCATCACGCTCGAGCATGGCCGCATCGTCGAGGACGGCAGCCATGATGAGCTGATCCGCTCGAACGGGCGTTACGCAAACCTCCATTATCTGCAGGCCGGTATCCATGACGTCCGCTAGCCGAAACATCGTCCCGTTTCCCAACCGCCCGGCTCCGGCCCGGCGCCGCGAGCACGAAATCGCGTTCCTGCCGGCGGCGCTCGAGATCACTGAAACGCCGCCGTCCCCGATCGGGCGCGCGATCGGCGCCAGCATCATCGCGGTGTTCTGCGTCGCGCTACTGTGGGCGACATTCGGCAGCGTCGATATCGTCGCCAGCGCGACCGGCAAGATCGTACCAGGCGGGCGCACCAAGCTGATTCAGCCGTTCGAGACGGGCGTCGTCCGCGCCATCCACGTCCGCGACGGGCAGACCGTGAAAGCCGGCGACGTTCTGATCGAACTCGATCCGACGATGACGGAAGCCGACAACGAGCGCCAGAAGAGCGATCTCGTCGCGGCCGAACTCGACGTCGCCCGGCTGCGCGCCGCGCTCGCGGAGGATCCGCTTGCCGCCTTCCGGCCACCGCAAAGCGCGAGCGCCGCGGAGGTCGAGATGTATCGCCAGTTCCTGATCAGCCAGCGCGCCGAACAGAACGCCAAGCTTGCCGAGATCGAACGCCAGCAGGGCCAGAAGGAAGCAGAACGGGCAACTACTTCGGCGAGCGTTGCCAAGCTGCAGGCGACGATACCGGTGCTGCAGGAGCGCGTGGACATCCGGAAGAACCTGGTCGACAAGGCGCTGGCCTCGAAGGTCGTCTATCTCTCCGAATACCAGGAGCTGGTCGGGCTTCAGCAGGACCTCGTCCTGCAGCAGAGCCGGCTGCGCGAAGCCGACGCCGCCCTGGCGTTGCTGAAGGAAACGAGGGACAGGACCGCCGCGGAGTTTCGGCGCACGACCTATGACGCGCTCGCGAAAGCCGAGCAGAAGACGGCGAGCGCTTCGCAAGAGGTGATCAAGGCGGATCGGCGCACGAAACTTCAGCGTTTGGTCGCGCCCGTCGATGGCGTCGTGCAACAGCTCGCCGTTCACACGGTGGGCGGCGTGGTGACCCCTGCTCAGGCACTAGCCGTGGTGGTTCCGAGCGAAAGCCAGCTCGAGATCGAAGCTATGCTTTCCAACCGCGACATTGGATTCGTGCATCCAGGACAGAAAGCCGAGATCAAGGTCGACACATTCAACTTCACGCGCTACGGGCTCCTTCATGGCGACGTGCTCAGCGTTTCGTCTGATGCTATTACCCGCGACAGGCCGCCAGGCAGTTCAGGTGACCGGACTCTGGGTGCGACGACGAGCAGCAGCGAGCCGAAAGGTCAGGAGCTGGAATATGCCGCCCGTATTTCGCTCGACCGCGCGGCCATGCAGGTGGATGAGAAACTCGTCAAGCTTGGGCCGGGAATGGCCGTGACGGTCGAGATCAAGACAGGCTCGCGCACCATTATCAGCTACCTACTCTCGCCGCTGGCGAGATACAAGCAGGAGTCCTTGCGGGAGCGGTAGAACCAGAACTCCCTCGATGAGCATGCGGGCAATCGAAGACGGCCAGGGCCAGCTAATCGACCTGGCCGTCTCCATTTCCGCTAGCTTGCGCCCGCGGAGCTGCGAACCCGCCCCTCTTCATCCCGTCGAAAGGCGCGGGTCGCTATTCATCGCGAGCCTCCATTTCCCTCATGGCTTTACGTAAGACCACCCCTTCTCCTGCAACTCCATCACGCGCACGACGCCTGATTTCACCACCTCGGCCTGAGGGAGGATCGCGATGTCCTTGTTCTCGGCCTTGTGCATTCTTTCCTGGGTGTTGCCGCAGGCCTTGAACGATACCTCCGGCCTGCTCAGCGCCATCTCCTCGATACGGGCCTTTACCGGCGAAGTATCGTTGCGGAGCATATGCAGGCCGGGCCCAAACGTGACAACTTCGATTTTCACCTTCTCGCCGAGATCCTTGTAGTACTGCGCAACGTTCGTTGCGTTGTTGAGCGCAAGATTCATCGCGGCGGGGTCATTCGTGTTCACCTGCAAAATTAAACTGTGCGTCTTGGAGTCGGGCGCAAGCCGAGCGTGGGCGGCAAGCGGAGATCTTTCTCTTTTATGTGTAATGGCTTTACTATGTTTGGTGCGCTTACGCGGGGCGACAGTTCTTTCCGCAACGCGCGGTTGGTACATTGCGGGATACGTCGTTGGCGGTACCCAGTACCGTCCGCCTCGCTCGGCGGCAGCGAATGACGGGACGAACAGGACTGTTGCTGCTCCTATGGCGATTATCCCTGCAGTATGTTGAAACATGTTCATCGGACTCTCTCCTGTGCAAAAAATCTCATTGGACACCGTCATCTGTTCGGCTTCGCGACCGGGTGTGACCATTTGCATGCAACAGTCATCCTCGCGCGCACCGTCTCCCACCCGCGGAGCGAAAAACCTCCATCCAGCGCGCTTCCCGCACGAGGTACAAGGTGGACGCTGAGGCTTCCCGCGACTGGAAGGGATTGCAGCAAGCCAATGACGTCCCCTCCGAACGCGACCCCTGCTCCGGGCGCCGCCTGCGCTGTCGCGGCGTGCACCTGCTGGCCGTCGTTAACGCGATAGAAAATCGCGTAGTTCTCGCTGCGGCCGGAAATGCCGGGTCCGGCGACGACCAATTCGGTCCTCCCTCCCCGACAACGAATTAAAAGCTTCATTGCGGCTTCGGCTGCGCCATCGACGGACGTGGTCGTCGCGGTGATCAAGGGTGAATAGTCGACCGGCGAGGTCGTTTGGCTAACGATCCAGTTGTTTGCTGGGGAGGCCGCCTGAGGCGCAGCAGCAATCGGCGGGGACGTCTGGCCGGGACACTCCGGCCCTTCGGCGCGCTCCATCAAGTTGCAGTCGCGGAGCTGCGCTGCCGGATCTATCGCTCCTTGCGCCCAGGCAATCCCGCTTGTGAGCGCGATTCCGGCTACGATCGAGATGGCGGCGCCTTTCATTGTGATGCGTGCGCGGCGCGCGGTTGACGTTCCAACCAGGCTTGCGCCGCCGGGAAGCGCACGAGACCGGGAACCGTAGCCGCGAGATTGATCGATTTCCACTTCGGGTCGAAGCCGGGCTCCTGCAGCTTGCCGATCCGCGAGAACAAATGATCGACGAAACGCGCGATGCGCTGAAAGCGGTTCGACCTGGCCGGAAAATTAAAGGCGACGAGAGCGGTCGGGACGGCGATGGTGGTTACACGCTCGCCCGGCTTGATCAGATTGGGATAGTCCGCGGTATCGAGCGCTGCGGGCAGATAGTAATCCTCGAACTTGCTATCATAGGGAATCGGCAGGAACTTGAACCCGGAATCCCAGCGGCCGCGCACGAAAGCATCTACCGGCTTCGAGGTAATGAAAACAACCGCTGCCATCTCGCCCTTACGCATCTGCTCGAGCGCGATCTGATGCGGGATGAACGTCTTTTCCACCTCGAGGCCAAGCCGACTGAAGATCAGTGGGCCCGAATAGGCCGCCGCCGTACCCTGGGTATTGAAGTTCACCTTCTTGCCGGCAAGGTCGTTCAGACTCTGAATCTCGGGACGAACGAATATCTGAAGTTCGGACGGAAATAGATTCAGAATGTAGGCAAGCCGCTGCTGAATGTCCGGCACCTGGCTTTTGTATTCCTCCAGCGCGTCGGAATTGATGATCGCGGCGTCGATGCCACGCAAGTAGAGCAGTGAATTCACGTTTTCGGTGGCGCCGCGCGTCACGACTGGCAGGACGTGCAGATTAGGTCCATCGTCGACGACCCGGGCGATTTCCGCTGCCAGGCGGATTGGTGCGCCCTCGAGAAGGCCCCCTGCAATACCGACTGTCCAGGCATTCATCGCCACTTGCGGCTTTTGCCGTGGCGCCTCGCGATCGAACAGACGAACGCCTTGCATCCGGGCACTTTGCGTCTGAGCGTCCGCAGGGAACGGCTGAATAGTCGCGGGCAAGGAGACTAACGCCAGAAGCAGAAGTCGTGGACCTGAATCAGCAAACCATGTCATCAGCTAATCCTTTCCAAGCTCTGAAGGCGCAGCCGATGTGTCGGTGCCGAAGATGCTCCAATGTGTCATCACGTAACGCACTCTATGCACCTCGCTTGCCCGCCAACTCCATTCCTCGCATGGGGGAAGCCGCGCGCACTCTTCGGAGCTAGGCTGCACGTGGCGGCTTGCGAAGCCGAGTTGGCCAATGCACCGGCGTTCGCGCCTCGTCTCTCATTATTCTGTATTAACTGCCTTATTCCGCTTTGGCGCTTGCTGCGCGAAACTCTTAAGGGGTACGTCGAAGGAAGCAGCTCGCAGCACGGGTGATGCGACGCGGTGCACCGCGACGATGCAAGCCTGCCGCCGCGGCGGTCAGGCGGTGTTGCCGGCGTCGACGGTCAGAACGGTGCCGGTGATGTTGCGGCCGCCTTCACCGAGGAGATATTCGACCATGGAAGCGACGTCATCGGCCTCGGGCAAGCGGCGCAGCGCGCTGCGGCCGGCGATGCGCCGGCGGCCGTCGTCGTCCAGCGACCTGGTGAGTTCGGTGTCGACGAAGCCGGGCGCGATCGCGTTCACGGTGATGCCGAGCTTGCCGACTTCGCGGGCCAGTGAACGGGTGAAGCCTCCGGCCGCGGCCTTGGATGCGGCATAGACAGACAGGCCGTTGTAGCCGGTCGAGGCGATGATGGAGGAGATGTTGACGATGCGCCCGGCGCCGTCGGCCATCATGTGACGCACCACATATTTGGTCAAAACGATCGGCGACAGCACGTTCAGGCGGATCAACGCCTCGATCTCGGAATTGTGCATCGTGGCCAGCAGCCCTTCGGTGCCGATCCCGGCATTGTTGACGAGGCCATAGATCGCGCCGAAGGCATCGCGAAGCTCCTTGACGAAGGCGGGAATCTCGTCGGTCCGGCCGAGATCGAATGCCCTGAACTGCAGTCGGTCCGCTCCCGTTTCGCGGATCGCCCGGCCCAGACCCTCGCTCTCGCGGCGCGCGACAGCGACCACGTTGTAGTCGCCGGATGCGGCGAGCCGGCGCGCAATCGCAAGCCCGATGCCGCGGCTGCCGCCGGTGACAAGGACGTTACGCATCGGCGCGCACCAGTTTTCCCGCCGCCGTGACGTCGAGCCGCTCGACGAAGCGGATCACCGCGGGCACCTTATATGCCGCAAGCGAGTCCCTGCACCGAGCGAGAATTTCCGTGCGGATGGTTTCCTGGCGATCCGCATTGGTGCCGTCGGCAAGGACGATGTCGGCGACCACGACGGCGCCGGTGATCGGGCTCTTGCGCGACCGCGCGCGCGACATCCGCACCGACTCGTGCCGGTTGATCACGGCCTCGATCTCCTCGGGATGAACCTTCAGCCCGCCGATGTTGATGATGCCGCCGCGCCGGCCGATGAAGTGGTACCGATCGCCGCGCAGTTCGACCATGTCGCCGGTATCGACGAAGCCCTCGGCATCGGCGAGCGACGGTGCGGCCGTGCCGATATAGGCATGCGCCGTGCGGTGGGAGCGGATCCGGAGCGAACCATCGACGACCTTCATTTCGACGCCGTCACGATTCCGCCCGATCAGACCGGCGGGAAAACCCTCGCGCCCGTCATCCACCGCGAAACCGACGCCGGCCTCGGTCGAAGCATAGGCATGGCCGATCGACGCATGTGGAAACGCGCGGGCCAGGGCATCGAGCACCGCCTGGTCGGCGATTTCGCCGGATAGCCGGACATAACGCGGCGAGAAGTCTTCGGCCGCACCGCTCATCAGGAGCTTGCGCCAGTGCGACGGCGTTCCGGAGATGTGAGTGACGCCGCCCGCACGCAACCGTGCCACGTGGTCCGCGATGGCTTCGCCGGGCTCCGACAGCACCATCGATCCACCGCCAATCACGGCGCGCAGGAAAATCTGCAGGCCACCATAGCGGCGGATGTCATAGAACGTCGCCCAGGTCGCGTTCGTATGGCGCGCAGGTCCGTCGGCAACGATCGCGCCGGCCAGCCCATCGAGCGTATGTCCAACGATCTTCGGCAGCCCTGATGTCCCCGACGTCAGCATCAGCCACTCTGTTGCGCGTTCGGTCCTCCATCCCGCGGCCGCACGTTCGGGCAGGCCGACGCCAGCGACCAGATATGCGCCGGTATCGTATCGATCCGGCCGATCGGTCACGATCGCATCGATCTCGGCCTCCGGAAGCAAGGCCCGGATGTGATCCGGATCGAGGTCGGGCGGGCACAGAAGCATGCGGCGGGCAACGCCGTCGAGCTCGATCATGGCGAGCGCGGACTGCAGTTGCCCCGACACCGCAAGCAGCACCGATCGGCCGGACAGTTCGCGGGATCTGCCGATCAGGCAGCTGTGCCTGAGAATGTCGGTCAGCGATACGCTGTGCCGGGCATCGGAAATTGTGCGGCCCTTCAGCTCCGGGCCGAGATACTCGCGCAGCGCAAAGGTCTCAGGCGGGGACATTCTCGTAAGCCCTGACGAACTCGCCCACCGTCGACGGGAAGGCGGCATCGTCCGCAATGGTGAACGGATCGATCCCGAGATCGTCCTCCAGCCGCGCGACCAGAATCGCGAATGCCAGCGAGTCGAACCCGGTGTCGTGGAGCGATAGATCGTCCTGGAGCGGCGGCAGCTTGACCTTCTGTTCTTTGGCGATCTGCTGCATCGCCGAGAAAATCCTCGACCTTACTGACATGGAACACCTCACCTCTCAAAAACGGCTTTCGAGCCGATTGCCTAGAACCTGAACCTGCCTTCCACGATGCTCGCGTAGACGGCGCGACAGATCGGACGAAAGTCGCCAGTCGCAGGATCGCGAAAGAACAGTGGGTCGCCGACGATTAAGGGATCAAATCCCTCGCGCATCAGCCGCTGCTTGTTCTGCTTGAAGGTCTCGGTGGCCTCAAGCGAGCGGCAGAGCCTCACGAAGATCGGAAGTGCATAGACCGGGAGCCGACGCGCCAGGTGTTCCGCGAAGGTCCAGAAATCAAAGTCCTGATCCACGACCAAAGCCGCCATGCCGGCACGGCCGTCGGCGCCGGGAACAGCGACCCCATAGGTGGAGGCATCGAGAACGCCGGGGCAGTCTCTGATCGCGTCGTTCACCTCTCCCGTCGCGACGTTCTCGCCCTTCCAGCGGAACGTGTCGCCGATCCGGTCGACAAAATGGAAGTAGCCCTGCTCGTCGCGCGTCATGAGATCGCCGGTGCGGAACCAGGCATCGCCTTCGGCAAAGACGTCGCGCAGGATCTTCTTCGCGGTCTCGGCCGGATCGGTATACCCCTCGAAAGGACCGCCGCCCCGATCGGCGGCGCCGATGCGCCCAACCGCTTCGCCGACCTCACCGGGAGCGCAGCCCACGCATAGCCCGTCCGCGCCGCGGACCGGGCTGCCGCTGTCGGCATCGACCTTCACGATCGCAGCGGGAAAGCGATGCGCCAGCAGCGACGGGATCCGGCCGATCGCGCCGGGTTTTCCCTCGACGTTGAACAGCGAAAAGTTGCCTTCCGTCGACGCGTAGAATTCGAGGATACGAGGAATCGCAAACCGCCCGGCGAACGCCTCCCAGATGTCGCCGCGCAATCCGTTGCCGACCGCCAGCCGCAGCCGGTGTCCTGTTTCCAGCCCGGACGCCGGCGCCTTCAGCAGGTAGCGACAAAGCTCGCCGATATACTGGAAGACCGTGCAGTCGAAACTCACGATGTCGTCCCAGAAGTTTGTCGCGGAGAATTTCTCTGCGATCGCGACCGAACCGCCTGCGTGAAGCATGCTGCAGGGCGCGACCACACCGCCCACGGAATGATGGAGCGGCAGGCAATCATACAGACGGTCGTCCACGGAAGCGTCCGTGAGCCCGGCAAACCATCCACCCCAGATGAGAATGCGGCGATGACTGACGTTCGCCGCCTTCGGCAGTCCAGTGGTGCCCGAGGTGTAGATGAGGAGCGCGCGTCCATCGATCGTGACGTCGCCGCGCTCGGCGGAGGAAAGCGGGCTTGTATCCGCGACGGCGAGTGCCGCGTCCAGGTCGGCGCCTACACCGCCGGCACCGAGACTCCAGATTTGCGGCACGCGGTCCAGATGCGGAAGTGCGGTCTCCACCGCATCCACGCATTCGGCGGCAAGGATGACATGATCGGCACGTGCGACGTCGATGCAGTAGGCGAGCGACCGCCCGACCAGTCTGGTGTTGATCAGCGCCACCGTGCCGCCGACGCTGCTGATGCCGAGCCAGCAGGCGATGTAGTCCGGCCGGTTCGGCATCAGTAGGCAGACGGTGCTGCCGGTACGGATGCCCAGGCCCAGTGCCCAGCGCGCATATCGGTTGATCCGGGCGGCGAGTTGCCCGTAGGAGAAGGTCTGACCATCCGAGAGCAACGCGGGGCGCCCGGGCTGCCGCTGCGCCCAGTCGTCCACGACGTCAGCGAAGAGCCGATGCGGCCTATCCTCGATCTGCGAGGTCAGCTCGATGGCCTTCAGCCAAGTTTTGGCAACGGAGGGACCGCGCTGCGGAGCGCTTGTTCCGGTCGCCGGCTGGATCACCGCTGCTTCCATGACCTGACCATGCAGATGGGTTTGATCGATCTCGGCGCGGCGGGTGACGCAGCGCCCCGGAACGGGCGCGACTTGCGATCAATGTGAATGCCGCTTCGCTCGGCCGAAGAAGCATTTCTGTTCAAGTCGTTTATCCCGTTCCGGGTCCGAGCTGGTTGAGGATCATCATCTCCAGCGTCCTCACCGATTGGAAATTCTCGGGCGTGATCTCGGGTTGAGGAAGGATGAGATCGAACTCGGCTTCGACCTTGAGCATCAGCGCGACCATATCCATCGAGTCCAGCCCAATGTCTACCAGCCGCGACTCCGGGTGAATATCCGCCTTGATCGCGTTCTGCTCGAGGACGCTTCTCACGACGAAAAGAACACGGTCCTGGACGCTGGGATTAACGTACTGCATTTCACCCCCACACATTGCGTAGCGGCATGATCGTAATCGAAGAGACGATAGCTGACTGCAAGTCGGGTCAATAGCTCTACTTCGGAGGTACCTCGCCCGGAAGCGCGCCGCTCATCGACATCCACCTTTGCGCCGCCGACTTCGCGGACTCGGTCGGCTAGATTGCCCCCTCCATTGGCGCGAATTTCATTTCGACGCGGTGCGGGACGCCCGATTATCAAGTGGGAGGCATTGGCCATGAACGTGCAGCAAGTCCAGCTCCGCAACTTCCCGGAAAGCAACCAGCTCCAGGCTTACTCTGACCGAGCCTCGTTCCGGCAGCGGGCGGCGGCCGTCGCGGAGGCAGCGACGACGGAGGTCGAAGCGGTGGACCGCGAGGCGCGCTTCCCGCGGAAAGCCATCGACGCGGCGCGAGAGCAGAGGCTTCTGGGCGTCCAGATCCCGATCGAATTCGGCGGAGACGGCGCATCGATATCCGACGTAGCCGACATGTGTTACGCGATCGGCCGCGCCTGCGCATCGGCCGGGATGATCTTTGCGATGCACCAGACCAAGATAGCGTGTCTGGTGCGCCACGGCGCGGGCAGCGGCTGGCACGAAAAGCTCATGTGCCGCGTAGCCGCCGAACAGCTGCTGCTCGCGTCGTCAACCACCGAAGGTCAGAACGGCGGGAACATTCGCTTCAGCTCGGCGGCGGTGGAGCGCGAAGGCGCCGAGATCTCGCTGACTCGCGACGCGACAGTGATTTCCTACGGCGCCGAGGCAGACGGCATCGTCACCATCGCCCGTCGCGCGGACGAGGCCGCTGGATCCGATCAGGTGCTGCTGGCTATCACGCGGAACGACTATACGCTCGAGCCCACGCTGGCGTGGGAGACGCTCGGCATGCGCGGAACCTGCAGCGCCGGCTTCAAGCTGAACTTCAAGGGCACCGCGGAACAGATCTTCCCCGTGCCATACGACAAGATCCATGCGCAGACGATGACGCCCGTCGCTCATCTGTGCTGGTCGTCGGTCTGGGCGGGAATTGCAGCCGCTGCGGTGGACCGCGCACAGCTATTTATCCGCAAGGCCGCACGCGGGTCAGGCGGCAACATGCCCCCCGCAGCGTCACATTTTACGTCCGCCAAGATGACGCTGACCAAACTGCGCGCCATGATCGCGGCGAATCTCGACTCCTTTGCGGCCCGCGAACAGGACGAGCGCGCGCTGTCGTCCATCGACTTTCAGTCGTCAATCAACCTTCTCAAGGTGGAGGCCTCCGAGCTCGCCGTTACGACTGTGCTGCACGCGATGCGCGCCTGCGGCTTGTCCGGTTACCGCAACGACACCGACGTCAGCATTGGCCGGCACCTCCGCGACGTGCTCTCGGCTCCAATCATGATCAACAACGACCGCATCCTCGCCAGTATGGGTACCGCCACGCTGATGAGCGCCGTGCCGACCTCCCTGCGCGACTGATTTTATTCTCGAACGAATGGGTCTTGACATGAACGTGGCCATGTTTGCCGCCGCACCGGCAGAAGCCGCCGATCCCTTAGACCATCTCGCCGATGTATTGTTCTACCGGTTGGGCTCTCCGGGGGTCTATGGCCGCACCGCGCTCTATGAAGACGTCGTGGAGCGGCTTGCGGCGCTGATCACTCGGTATCGCGAACCGGACGCCGAGGTGATGCGCTTCCCTCCCGTCATGAACCGCGGCCAGCTTGAGCGGTCTGGCTATTTGAAGAGTTTCCCGAACCTCCTGGGCTGCGTTTGCGGTCTGCATGGCACGGAAAGTGAGATCGACCGAGCAGTCGACCGCTTCGATGCCGGGGGAGACTGGACCGCGTCGCTGTCGCCGGCCGACCTCGTGCTGTCGCCGGCCGCCTGCTATCCCGTCTATCCGATCGCGGCGAGCCGCGGCCCGGTGCCGGCGGAGGGCTGGTGCTTCGACGTAGCCGCCGATTGCTTCCGTCGCGAGCCCTCGCGCCATCTCGACCGGCTGCAGTCCTTCAGGATGCGCGAATACGTCTGCATCGGCAGCCCCGATCACGTCTCGCAATTCCGCGAGCGCTGGATGATGCTTGCAAAGGAGATCGCCACCGATCTCGGGCTGACGTTCAGAATCGATTACGCCAGCGATCCGTTCTTCGGCCGGGTCGGACGGATGAAGGCAGTGAGCCAGCAGCAGCAAGCGCTGAAATTCGAGTTGCTGATCCCTCTGCGCTCCGATGAGCAGCCGACCGCCTGCATGAGCTTCAATTATCACCGCGATCATTTCGGCACCACCTGGGGCATCGTGGATTCCTCCGGGCAGCCGGCCCATACCGCCTGCGTGGCCTTCGGCATGGATCGCCTCGCCGTCGCCATGTTCCACACCCACGGCAGCAACGTCGCCAGATGGCCGAACGCGGTGCGGGACCTGCTCGGCTTTCCGCGGATGGACCGCTAGACGAGTTCAGCGTTCGAGGAACTGCAATGCACCAGCGAACTCCCGAGGTAGCCCGCGCCCGAAGAGCCGAAGGGCCAACCTCGATGAAAAGAGAGACCCTCGCCGTCCACGGCGGCTTCGAAGACGATCCGACCACCAAGGCCGTCGCCGTGCCGATCTACCAGACGGCCTCGTACGCCTTCGACAGCGCCGACCATGGCGCCGCGCTCTTCAACCTCGAAGTGGATGGCTTCCGCTACACAAGGATCGGCAACCCGACCAACGCGGTGCTGGAGAAGCGCGTAGCCGCCATGGAAGGCGGCGTCGACGCGCTTAGCGTGGCGTGCGGTCAGGCCGCAGTGAACTATGCGGTGATCAACATCGCCGGGATGGGCACCAACATCGTGTCGGTCCCGCAACTCTACGGCACCACTTACACGCTGTTCGCACACATCCTGCCGCAGCAGGGCATCACGGTCCGGTTCTCGGAAGACGACCGTCCGGCGAGTGTGGAAAAATTGATCGACGACGACACGAGGGCGGTGTTCTGCGAAAGCGTCGGAAATCCGGCCGGAAATATCTGCGACATCGAAGCAATGGCCGACGTCGCCCACAGGCACGGCGTGCCGCTGATCGTCGACAACACGGTGGCTACCCCGATCCTGCTAAGACCGATCGAATACGGCGCTGATGTCGTGGTGGAGTCGCTGACAAAGTTCATGGGCGGACACGGCACCACGCTTGGTGGAATCATCGTCGACGGCGGCAAATTCCCGTGGACAGAGCATGGCCGGCGCTTTGCTATGATGAATGAGCCGGAGAAATCGTATCACGGGCTGGTCTTCACCGAACGGTACGGGGCCGCCGCCTACATCGCGCGCTGCCGCGCCGTCTCCATGAGGAACACTGGCTCCATTCTGGCGCCGATGAACGCCTTCCTGCTGCTCCAGGGCATCGAGACCGTCGCGGTGCGCATCGAGCGGCACGTCGAGAATGCCGAGGAGGTCGCGCGGTTTCTGCGCAATGACCGCCGCGTCGCATGGGTGAACTATGCGGGCTTCCAAGACAGCCCCTATTATGCGCTGACACAAAAATATCTGGGCGGCCGGGCTTGCTCGCTGCTGACCTTCGGCGTGGCCGGAGGGTTCGAGGCCGGCAAGCGGTTCTATGACGCGCTGAAGCTGGTCAAGCGGCTGGTCAACATTGGCGATGCGAAATCGCTCGCCTGCCACCCCGCATCGACCACGCACCGGCAAATGTCGCCCGAAGAGCAGGAGAAGGCCGGCGTGCGGCCCGAGATGATCAGGCTGAGCGTAGGAATCGAACACGTCGACGACATCATCGCCGACCTCGATCAGGCGCTACATGCCGCAGATTGATTTCAAGTCAACCATGAAGGCATCCCGATGCCTGTGCTAATCGACATAGACTCGCACGAACATCACCTCTTCTCGAGAGCGCCGAACGGAGGCACCGCCGCGATGGCGTCGCCGGGAAGCCGCGTGGAGTGCCTCGATATCGGGCTGATCAACAACATGCCCGACGCCGCCCTGATGTCCACCGAGCGCCAGATATTCGATCTGGTCGGTGCGGCGGCCGAAAGGCTCGTCGTCAGACTGCACTTCTACACGATGGCGACGACGCCCCGTTCGGAATGGGGGCACGACTACGTGCGTCGATACTACCGCAGCACCGACGATCTGCTGAACGGAGGCCTGGACGGCGTGATCGTGACCGGCACCGAGCCGAGAGCCGCCAACCTGACGGAGGAGCCATACTGGAACTCTTTCGTCCAGCTCGTCGACTGGGCCAGGGAGAATACCCTGTCGTCGGTGTATTCCTGTCTGGCCGTCCATGGTGCCGTCCTGCACATGGACGGCGTGGAGCGCCACAAGCTGCCTGCCAAATGCATCGGTGTCTTCGCTCAAACGAAGACGACAAGGCATCCCCTGATGCACAACGTTCCCGCGACCTTCAGAATACCGCATGCCCGCTGGAACGAGGTAACGGAGCGAGAGCTCGTGAACTGCGGATACTCCGTTCTCACCACGTCGCCGCAGTCTGGCGTCGACTGTTTCGTCAAACAGCAGAAGAAGAGCCTTTTCGTCCATTTCCAGGGCCACCCGGAATACGAGACCCAGACTCTGCTGGGCGAATACAGAAGGGACATGGGCCGGTTCCTGCGCGGAGAGAACGAAGTCTGTCCGACCATACCGAGGGGCTATTTTGGCATGGAGGCGGAAGAGCTCCTGACCGCGTACCGGCGAAAAGCCCTGTCCGACAGATGTCCGGAGTTCTTCGCCGATTTCCCGGCCGATCGCCTGGCGAGAGATCTGAGAAACGCTTGGCATCGGCCGGCGAGGCACATCTACCGCAACTGGCTGCTGTACATGGCATCGCAGCGAGCCGCACGCTCGAGGCCGCCGCCTCTTAGCGGAAGGAATCGAACGAGGCCGGACTCGCACCGCAGTGGAGACCCTGCATTCGGGCACCATGGGTGACGGGAGCAGGCGCAAGGAGGGGCTCGCGCTGACGACCCGTTGACGAAGAAGCGGAATTGGATCGCATGACGGAGTTCGGACCATGATCCGATGCCGCGAGACACGTCAACATCAGCGCGGCGCACTGGGCCTGGCCGACCATCGAAGCCCAGGATTTCCGCCCGTATTGCGGCGGCTTGTTCTTCTCCTTTCCCGTGCTGTCGCGTTCGGCCAAAGGCGTGCGCGTCGAAGTCGTGCCGCGGGACGCGCAGGAGATCGACGGCTTGTCCAAAGCCGACGTCGCGCTGCTTGCACGGCACGCGGCCTACGGCTGCCTCAGCCTGGCTTGTCGCGCGGCCGACGGCCGCAGGGAGGACCTGGTCGGCTTTTACAAAGGACGGCACGGCCGCAAATACTTCAAGGGTCCGCAACGTCCTCGCTTGCCGATCTGTCTGATACCGAGCTGGTGATCTACGGACCGCAGCTCAATCGTCCATATGGAGGAGACGCATGATTCCCGAAAGCAAGCCCGTTAGCCACTCCCGGACATGGACGTTCTTCAAAGGCCAGTGGCACGAGGGCAATGTGCCGATCATGGGGCCACGCACCCATGGGCTCTGGCTCGGGTCGACCGTGTTCGATGGCGCACGCGCCTTCGAAGGCGTCACGCCCGATCTCGACCGTCATTGCGCGCGCGTCAATGAATCCGCGATCAAATTCGGGCTCAAGCCGACCGTCGATCTCGACACCTGGTTGGGCTTGGCGCACGAAGGCATCGCTCGCTTCCCGGCCAATGCCGAGCTCTACATCCGCCCGATGTATTGGCCGCAGAGCGGCATCGGCGGCGGCGTGCTCTACGATCCGGAAACGACGGACTGGTGCCTTTGCATCTACGAAGCGCCGCTCCCGAAGCCTGTCGGCACCGCGATCACGCTGTCGCCGTTCCGCAGACCGACCGCCGAATGCGCGCCGGTTGATGTCAAGGCCGCCTGTCTCTACCCGAACTGTTCGCGTGCGCTGATCGAGGCCGCCTCGCGCGGCTTCCAGAACTGCCTGATGCTGGACATGCTCGGCAACGTCGCGGAGTTCGGCAATGCCAACGTGTTCATGGCGAAAGATGGCGTAGTCTACACGCCCGCGCCGAACGGTACCTTCCTGAACGGCATTACCCGGCAGCGGGTGATCGAACTTTTGCGCGGCGAAGGCGTCACCGTGATTGAGGCCACGCTGCAATATGCCGATTTCCTCACGGCAGACGAGATCTTTTCGACCGGCAATTTCGCCAAGGTCGTACCGGTGATCCGGATCGACGACCGCCAGCTCACGCCCGGCCCCTTCTATGCGCGCGCGCGGAAACTGTATTGGGATTTCGCGCACGCCGTAAAGCTTGCGGCGTGAGACGGATCGATGCGTGATCTTGTCGATCAGGCTGGGGTGGTCTTCTAACTGAGGCGGTGTGGCATGGCTTTCCGGGTTGCCGATCTGATCGTGGATATTCTGATCGCGCATGGCGTCGACCGGGCATTTAGCGTACCCGGCGAAAGCTTTCTTGCGCTCCTTGACGCCCTGTACGAACGCGACGAGATCGATCTGGTGACTTGCCGCCACGAGGGAAGCGCCAGTCTTGCCGCGATCGCCGACGCCAAGCTCACCGGCCGGGCGGGCGTGGTGATGGCAAGCCGCGGACCGGGCGCATCCAACGCGGCGATCGGTCTCCACGTCGCTTCGCAGGAAGCGATACCCCTCGTATTGTTGGTCGGCCAGGTCGACAGGCCGAATTTGAATCGTGACGCAGTGCAGGAGATCGACACGGGGCGCGCGTTCAGTGGCCTTATCAAATGGTCCACTCGAATCGATTCAGCCGCCCAGGTGCCCGAGATGATGGCACGCGCATTTTCCGCGGCGCTTGGCGGCACGCCCGGGCCAGTTGTGATCGAGCTTCCTGCTGATGTTCTCGAGATGGAGGCCGGTCAGCTCTCCGCCAGGGTTCACGGCGTTGCGCGAGCCGAGCCCAGCCGCGCCGCCGTGGAACAGGCGGCCACCTTGCTTGGCGACGCGGAGAGACCGATTCTGCTGGTCGGAGGAGAGTGTCGCACTGCAGAATTTCGCGAGGATCTGGTCGCACTGAGCGAGCACTGGAACGTGCCTGTCGCCGTCACCACCAAGATGCAAGATCAGTATCCGAACGATCACCGGCTCTGGATCGGGCATCTTGGCTTCTTCATGTCGCCGGCTCATGTCAGGCTCTTTGAGCGAGCGGACCTGATCGTTGCGATCGGAACTCGGCTCGGCGATTTATCTTCCCTGGGATTTCGGTTTCCGCGACAAATTCCGACGTCTCAGCCTCTGGTTCACGTCTACCCCGACCCGAATGCGATCGGGACTCACTTCCATACGGATCTCCCGATCGTGGCGTCGGCGCATCCCTTCGTAAGATCCTCGCTCGAGCTACCGGCCATCGAACGCGAGCGCGGTGAGTGGATCGAAGCCGTAGCCAAAACCCGGGAAGCGGTACATGCGTGGCCTGAGCAGCGTACCCCCAGCGCCGATGTCCTTGGCCATGCGGTTGCGGCCATCGCCAAACTTTTCAGAGCAGATGGTATCGTGACGACCGACTCCGGCAACTTTGCCGCGTGGGTACACCGGATTTTCCGCTTCAAGCCGTCAGCCCGACTGCTCGGCTCCGCCTGCGGCGCGATGGGCAGCGGTATTCCTTCTGCATTGAGCGCGGGCCTTCGTTATCCGGATCGTCAGGTGATCGCGTTCTGCGGCGACGGCGGCTTCCTGATGACCGGGAATGAATTAGCAACTGCCGTTGCCCGCCGGCTCAATATAAAGATCGTGATCTCCAATAACCGGTCATACGGCACCATCCGTACCCATCAGGAAAGAGCATTTCCCAAACGTCCTTGGGGCACGGACCTGTCCAATCCCGACTTTGCGGCCCTTGCCCGCGCGTTCGGCGCGCAGGGCTATACCATCACGAACGCAGCGGAAGTGGCCGATGTCGTAGCGGAAGCAATGTCGGTGACCGGACCCGTTGTGATCGAAGTTCGATCCGATGTATGTCAAACAATTGACCGGTCCCTCGCTGCAGTGTCGGCTGACGTACACAGTGTTCCAGTAGCCTGAAATTCAAGGCGAAGCTACGAAAGCAACGACGCTGCCTGGCTCACGCTCCAGCTTCATCTCATGTTTCGGCTCACCCCGAGGTGCCTCGTTAGAGGTAACTCGCGTCGAGCGACCCGTTGAACGGAGCACCCCAGTTAATCTTCGGCAAATTTGGCCTCTTCATTAATTTTGAGATAATCTGATCTTCGTTGTTCTAGCCGCCACCGGAATTCTTTTGAAGCCGTGCATCCTTTTTCAATCCTTGGAGGTCATCGATGCCGCTTGCGCTAGTTGAAACCGGCCATTGCAATGTGGATCTCAAACCGTCGCCGATCAAGCCACACTGGATCCTCGAGGGCAATCCGGAAGCCCGCGAGCACGTGCTGTCGACGAGCGCATGCGGCACTACCAAGACCATTATCTGGTCCTGCACCGAGGGCAAGTTCAACTGGTACTACGACGTCGACGAGACCATCATGATCCTCGAAGGATCGATCGTGCTCGAGAGCAATGGCATGCCGCCGCGGCGTTATGGCGTCGGTGACGTGATATTGTTCCGCGAAGGTGCGTGCGTCAAATGGCATGTCGAGGGTCATGTGAGGAAGATCGCCTTCTTCCGCCAGACCATTCCGTTCGGACTAGGCTACGCCGTTCGTGCCATCAACAAGCTCAAGCAGATCTTGTTCGCGCCCGGCGGGCGTCCCTCCGCGCGACAACCAGGTTCTGTCCAATCAAGTAATTCAACGGCCACGGCTGCTACTTACGATGTCGCTCCGGCCCGCTTTTCGTGGCGCCGCAAAACACACAATGTGAACTGATGTTTCCTGTGCCTTGCTGTTCGATTTGGGAGCCACGCCTGAATGTCAGCTTCCTCCACCAAGATCGCGCTCCTTATCGATGGCGCCAATCTTTATGCGACCAGCAAGATGCTTGGCTTCGATGTGGATTACAAGCGACTGCTCACTGAATTCCAAAGTCGCGGCACGCTGGTTCGCGCATTTTACTATACTGCGGTCATCGAGGATCAGGAGTATTCGTCGATCCGGCCCCTGATCGATTGGCTCGACTACAACGGCTATACCGTGGCCACCAGACCGATGAGAGAGTTCACCGACGCCAGCGGCCATCGCAAGGCGAAGGGCAGCATGGACATCAAACTCGCTGTTGATGCCATGGAGCTTGCCGAGCATATCGATCAGATGTTTCTGTTCTCAGGTGACGGCGACTTCCGCCCATTGGTGGAGGCGATCCAACGCCGAGGGGTTCGCGTCACCGTCGTCTCGACCATTGCCACCCATCCTCCGATGATTGCCGATGAACTTCGGCGGCAGGCCGACGCTTTCATCGACCTCGTGGATTTGAAGCCCAAGCTTGGCCGCGACCCGTCCGAGCGGCCGGCCGCGCGCGAGGCGCGCCATCACACATTATCCTTGCACCGTCACGACAGCTGACGACGACCTTCAATGATCAAGCAACGCTCCACGCGCGATGCGTGGTCTTGCTCTTTCCTTATTGCAGCCGCGCAGACTAGAGCGTGATGACTTTTCTTCGAATCGTCATCCCGCTCTATCTCTTTGATTTGAGCATGATCTCCGCGCAAACGCGTTCCGCGTTTGTCGCGAGGGAAAACCGGTACCCACTTTTCCGGATCATGCTCTAGTCCTGGAGTGAAAAGACCGCAGGCATTTTCGCGCTGCGGCTCACCGGGCTCAAATGCATCCGTATGAAAAACGCTCGATCCGCCACCCCCGGCTCTTCGAACACACTGACCCGAATATCTTCGAGTGTGGAGTCGCAAATGCTGTTCCCAGGCGAGGAACACATCGGATGTTGCGCAAGGGAGACAGGGTTGATACGACCGCCTGCTCTGCAGCTGCGTCGCTGATACTCGCGATCCTACGCTGCTTTGAAGCTTCGGCTTGGCGGGCCAATGGCGCTTACCGTCACGGCAAATCCCGCTCTCACGTTTCCCGATACCAGCTCCCAAGCTGCCAGAGATCGGCGTCCCAGCCCGAGATATGCGCGGTCAGCTTGCCGCCGAGCGCCGCGACCCGGGTGCGGGAGACGATGGGCTGGATGTAATTGTCCGTTACGACGAGATCGTTGAGCTTGACGAACAGTGCTGCGCGCTTCACCGCGTCGAGCTCCTGTTCGACCTGCTTGTAGGTCTCGTCATACTCCTTGCTTTGCCAGCGCGAGACATTTCGCCCCTGCCACTTGTTTTCCTTGTTCGCCACCTGCCACGACACGTACTGGTTCATGAAGAACTGCGGATCGGCCTGCGGCATGGTGGTGTTGTACATCTGCGCATCGCAATAGAAATGCGTGTAGGTGTCGGGATTGGCGGTATCGGAGGAGAAGAATACCGATCCCACCACCGACTTCAGCTCGACGTCGATGCCTGCCTTCTGGCACGCCTGCTTGACGATGGCCTGGGTCTTCTGCCTCGGCGCATTGATCGAGGTCTGGAATACGAATTTCAGCGGCTTGCCGTCCTTGGCCCTGATGCCGTCGCTGCCCTTTTTCCAGCCGGCGGCCTCGAGGATCTGGTTGGCCTTCTCGATGTTGAATTCGAACTTCGTGTTTTTCGACCGGAAGCGTTCCGGGTTGTTGAGGAAGTTCGCGGTGGCCCGCGCCGTGCGGCCATAGATGAATTTCTCGATCGAGGCGCGATCGATCAGGAGATTGATGGCCTGGCGCACGGCCGGATCGCTGAACAGCGGATGTTTGGTCTTGATGCTGGCGCGCTCGCCATCGACCTCGACCGCGGGATCGGTCGAGTTGAGTTGCATGAATTCGACGTTGCCTGACGTCGTGATGCTCAACTTGCCCTTTCCGACGGCTTCCAGCTTCGTCAGGATCTCCTCTTCGACCTGCATGTTCCATGCATAATCATATTCGCCGGTTTGCAGCACCGCGCGCGCCGCCGACACCGCGTCGCCGCCGCCCTTGACCTCCACCTCGTCGAAATGCGGCCGGTTGGCGACATGGTAGTTGGGGTTGATTTTGGCGCGGAGCATGTCGCCCGGTTTGAAATCCACGAACTGATAGGGACCGGTGCCGACCGGTTTCAGATTGTGCGGCGCCTCGCGCGATTTGGCGCCGACGTAATCCTTGAACAGGTGTTTTGGGATGATCATGCCGTAGTTGCCGACAAAGGCATCGGCCCAGAACGGCGTCGGCTTGGCAAAGGTGAGGCGGACAGTGAAGTCGTCGATCTTCTCGACCGTGATGTCCTTGTAGCTGCCGATCGAAACCGCCGCGGTCTCCGGTGTTTTGGCATATTCCCAGTTGAAGACGACGTCGTCGGCCGTGAACGGCATGCCGTCATGCCATTTGACGCCACGTTTCAGCTTCCAGATCACCGAGCGGCCGTCCTCGGCCAATCCGTCATTCTCCTTGCTCGGAATTTCGGCCGCGAGGATCGGAACCAGGTTGCCGTCGCCATCCCATCCCGCCAACGGCTCGTAAAAGATCCGGGAGCCTTCCTGATCCTTGGTGCCGACGGCAAAATGCGGATTGAGCAGGGTCACGGCCTGCCAATACATCAGTTTCAGCACGCCGCCGCCGCCGGCCTTGGTCGGCTTGTAGGGAAGCGCGGTCTGGGCCATCGCGACCCCGCACTGGCTCAGCATCATCCCGGCCATCGGCGCCGAAAGGCCAATGGCGATCATTTGCTGGACAAAGGCCCGCCGCGACAACTGGCCGGTCTTGACGTCTGCGATCAGGTCTCGAATTTCCTGTTCTTTCATGAGACCAACTCCTCAACTGGTGCTGAATGCCTCGTCACGCGCGATACTGGAAATGGATCAGGTCAGCGCGAAGCTGTCAAAGCAGGATCTGCGCCATCACGCCAAGCCGATCCGAGGCAAGATGACGCGGCGTCAGTCGGCAATGGGAATGACGGCGGCCGTGCCACTTAATTGACACATCGCGCCTCAATGGCATCGCCTGCGAATTAAGCGTGACGCTGTTCGTCGCCGACCACGCGAAGGTCGATCCTGCCGATCAGGTCCGAACGAAGCGCCTCAGCGTCGCTCATGGCGGCCATGGTCTGTCGCAAAGTGCTGGCGTTCGAGCCGAGCGACACGATGCCGCCCAGCACCGCCGCAATCGAGCCGATGGCGGCGACCTGATTGGATCCGAGCAGACCGAGCACGGTGACCAGCATCAATCCGGCCCCGGCGGCGATCACCGATTTCGAGACCAGCGTGATCTTGCGGCACCGTTCGGCGGTCTCGGCCAGTTCCTCGAGCCGCGCTTCGATCCGCGTAATCTCCTCGATCGGGTCGTCCTCGTCCATCGGTCCAAAAAGCCCCATTCCGCAAGGTTCGTTTCAGGATTCGCCGGCAGCCAGGCCTTTTACTGCAATGACACGCCGATGCCCATCGATCTCACCGCTCCCGACGATCATCCATTTGCGGCCGTCCGGTCCAAGCCCGATTGAGCCATTGGGTAGCCATGTCGAGCCGGGGCTTTCCTTGCAGCCGCGCCAGGGCTTCGTGGTAGGGCCCGGCGTAGCGGAGGCGGACCGGCAGATATGGATATACGCGGCCGATCCACCTCAGCGCTCGATCTGCGGCTCTCCGGTCGCGTTGGTCAAGATCGAGGCCGAAGCCGGTGCGCAGCCGCTCGGGCAACATCTGCGCGGTCAGGGCCAGATACCATCGCGGCGGCCGCAGCCACGGCCGCGCGCCAGAGAAGATCTGTTGGGCCACGTCGCGCGCCGCGGGGCTGACGGACAGGGTTTCGGATTGCGCCATCGCGGCGGTGTAATCCGCGAAGGATGACCAGTCCGCCGGCAAATCCTCGGGCTTCAGCCCGAACAATGACCCGAACAGCCGGCTTTCGGTCCAGTACCGCTCGCGCTCTTCCGCCGAGAGCGGTGGCAGGACAAGGTCGTGCGCCATGGCGGCGGTCTCGACCAGGGTGGCGTGAACCCAGCGCAGCGCGGCGACATCGTTGGCGCTGTAGAGTGAGCCTTTGGCAAAGCAGCCGATGGCCTCGGGCAAATTGCCGGAGATGCCGGCGTGCCGCCGGTGCAGGCGCCGGGCGGCGGCGGTTGCACTGTCGAGTGAACCGAACACCATCGTGAACATCACCTCGAAGGTGCGGTGAAAGCGGCCGATCGGGTCGGCAAAGGTGCGCGAGTGCTCGGCGATGGCGGCCGCAACCCAGGGATGCGCCAGTTGAAGCAGCAAGGCGCGTCCGGCGCCGAGAAAGATGACGGCTTCCCGGTCGATCCGCCACGTCACCGACGCAGGACCAAAAATGCCCTCGTTCGGGCCGGCGGCGCCGGCCCTGACGACTTCGAGCGCAGACTCAAGATCACTTTCCGAGACCAATTGGCAAACCTTCGAACCATCGACTTGCTTTTCGCGAGGCAGATTCTACCGCAACTCAGCGGGCACGGGCAGACGCATCTTGCGCATCGGTAAAGCCAAACCAGGCGAGCGGCAATGCGAGCGCGCAGAGAACTGCCATCGCAACGAACGCCCCTCCCCCATAATTCGCGTAGAAAAAACCCGAGAACAGCGTCAGCGCAGCCGTCACCGCGCCTGAACCGAACGCGTAGGCGGCTTGAGCGGTCGCGGCCATGCGGGTCGGAATAAGAACCGCCATCATCCGCATGCAGGCGAGATGCAGCAGGGCAAATGTCAGTCCGTGAAGCGGCTGTACCACCGCGAGCGCCACTACTGAGGTCGTTGTCCCGGCGACCGACCAGCGGATGATTCCGGCCGCGGCCGCCAGCACCGCCGCGCCACGCGCGCCGAACCGGTTGAGCAATGCCGGGCCGACCAGGAAGAACACGATGACTTCTGAGGCGACGGCTTCCGACCACAGGACACTGATCACGGAGGTGTCTATGCCGGCATTGCTCCACCGGATCACGGCAAAGGCATCATGCATGGCGTGGCTGCCGTAGATCAGAGCCGAGACGAGGATCAGGATTCGAAACCGCGCAATCCCGAGCAGCCCGCGGATTTCGCGCGCAAGCTTCGATGCGCTGATATGCGGCGCAGTTGGAGTAGAAGCCCTGGGGACCAGCACAGTAGCGCCAGTGGCCGCGATCAGCAGGGCCGCGTTCAGCCAGATCACACGCGTAAGGTCGCTGGAAGTAATGAGCTGTCCGATGATCAGCGTGCCGCAGACGAAAGCCGCGGACGCGGCACCGCGGATCCAGCCGTATTCGAACGGCCTTCCCGCCATCTGGGGCCTGGCGGCGTTGACCGACAGCGCGTCGGCGATCGACGTCGTGGGAGCCAAAGCCGCTGCTTGCACCAACGCGACAAGCAACAATAACCAGAAGCCATCCGCGCGTAGCAGTGCCACGGCCGCTGCAGCCGCCAGGACCGTGCAGAATGCGAGCACGAGGCGCAACGATTGCAGGAAGTCGGCGAACATCCCCACGAGTGGTCCTGCGACAAGGCGCACCAATAACGCCGCCGCCAGTATCAGTCCGATCTGCTCGGGCGTGAGCGATCTGGTTTCGAAATACTTTGGCCAGAATGGCGACGCCACGCCGAACGCCGCGTACAGCGTGGCGTAAAGCGCGATGTAGGCGAGCGGTCCGCTGACGCGCATGTTCCAAAGTTCCACTCGGTAAAATTACGGGCGATAAGAACACTGCTCTGCCGCAGTTCGCCCGCGAAATTTCCACATCCAAATTCTAACCGACCGCCTTCACACACCATGGATGGAAAATTGATGCGATATGTTTTCGCCGCCGTGATTGCTGTGTTTGTGATCGCGGTGGATCTTGAAAGTTCCGGCAATGGATCAATATGGGCCGAACCATCTTTCGTCGTTGCCGAAGCGCAATCGGAACCCGCTGCGGGAACAAATTCTCAGCCGGGAACTGCGACCGCATCGGCGGAGTCTTCGCAACAACTGGACGCGACGAACGTCGTTTCTGCGCCAGACGAGAAGACAACGGCAGCCGATGCCAATGCTCATGCAGCCGCCTCGATCAACGAGGAGCCCTCATCAGCGGATGTGATCTGCGAAGCGGTGAGGACGGCCGCCGAGGACAACGATATTCCGATCGGATTCTTCGTGCGCCTGCTCTGGCAGGAAAGCAGGTTTAAAGCGACGGAAGTCAGTTCCGCAGGCGCGCGAGGCATCGCGCAGTTCATGCCGCAGACGGCAGTCGAGATGGGCTTGAAAAACCCGTTCGATCCGCTGCAGGCGATCCCGGCCTCGGCAAAATTCCTTCGCAAGCTGCATAATCAGTTCGGCAATCTCGGGCTTGCGGCGGCTGCGTATAATGCAGGCGGCGGCCGGATCGAGAAGTGGCTGTCGCGACGCGGTGGCTTGCCGAAGGAGACGCGCGCTTACGTCAAGATCATCACGGGTCACAAGGCCGAGGCCTGGATCGACGAGGAAAGCACCGTCCACATGCCGACCGATCTGCCGCACAAGGCGCCATGCGAGGGCGTCGGCGGCTTGTCGCGGCAAGACCAGGTCGCCACTGTCAATGTCGACCTGACGCCTGCGGCCAGCGCGATGGTGCGCAAGGCGGAAGCCGGCGAGGTCGAGGAGAAGAAGTACGCGGCCGTCAGGAAGCTGCGCGTTGCGGCGAGTTCGGTAGCCCGACGCGTCCGTGCGGCGGCGAGCAAGGCCAAGGCACGCGTTGTGCTGCTGGCAGCGCGGAAATCAGGGAAGAAATCCGCCGTGCGCCTCGCATCGGAATCTTCCGGCCGAAAATCATCGAGGGCGGCGCGGGAGTTGTAACGCTATTCCTCAAACGAAAAAAGCCCGCGAGGATCGCGGGCTTTTATCTCGTGAGTCTGCTTTACCAGCCGCTGCCGAAGCTGAAGGTTACGCCAGGGCCGCCGTAGTGGCGGTGACCATAGTAGCGGGGACCGTAATAGCCATACGCGCGCGGCGCGTAGTAGTTATAGCTCCTGTAATAGGGCCGGTAGTGATGATGGCGCCAGTGGTGGTGATGACGCCAGTGGCGGTGCTGGGCGCTGAAATCGGTGGAAGTCTGGGCGGCATTCGTCGCGCTCTTTGCCTTCACCGCATTGTCGGCGGCGTTGGCTGCGGAACCTCCCATCAGCGCAGCAGCACCAACGGCGAATACGATAGCTAGCTTCTTCATCATCGAACTCCAGTAAACGTGTCTGGGGCTAACCAGCCGGCGCGCCTGACGTTCCGGTGTGCGACATAACGCTCCTTGAACAAATATTCACGAAGATGAACGCGAAGTTCCTGCGACAAGAGTAGCGTTGTCCGGCGATGAGTCGCGGCGTAATGATTCGTTGTGATCGAAAAGCAGCGACATTGCCGATGTGGCGCGATCTACCATCGCACCGAAGCGATAGCGCCCTCGCGCGAGATCGACAGCTTTGAGTGCACGGCCTGCGGCACCACGCTCGAAACATGGGACAGCGCGTGGGTGCCGACCTATCGGCTGATCAGCAGCCCGACAGTCAAGTCAACAGACGACGACGGCGCGCACGAATCGGACGCCGCCTGCAAGGCTATTCCACCGCAGCAAACGTAACGGCGATCGTATCCGGGGAAACGCCGCTCACCTGCAGCACCACCGGGCTCGCGTCGAGATCGAGCCGCACGCTCTTGCGCATACCCGGGCAATCGCCGCGGCCGGTGCTGCCGACGGAGCGGGCGTAGCGGCCGTTCTCGATCACATCGATCCAGGCATCCTCCGACAAGGTGATCTGGTAAATGCCGGGCTTTGATAGCGCTGGCAGGCGTACCATGCCGCCGTGCCATGGCTCGGTTCGTGGCTTGCGCTCCGGCGGCATGGCGAAGGAGGCCTGCGCTCCCGGCTGCGGGCGGATCAGGAGCGCGCCTGATGGCAGCGCCGCCAGGGTCTCGCCCGCGGCAATCGCGGGCTTGTCCGCCGCCGCAAACGCTGCGCGTTCGCTTGCCAAGGACCATGCGAATTTTTCGCAGCCGTCATCAGCCGCGACCGGTTCGAGCAAGGCAATCAGCGCGACGGCGACGAGGAAGGAGCGAAGCATCGAAAGTCTCCTACTTCGGCAGAGCCGGCGCGGCAAAGCCGTGCTTTGCCAGCATGCGCTGGCCATCCGCCGACAGGATGAACAGCGCGAATTTGTACGCCGGTGCCGAGGCGCCGTTCAGCACGGTCAGGCCGTAATCGGCGCCGACCGCGAGCGCATCGGGCAGTTGCACGATCTGCTGCGCCGGATTCTCGCGCTGCGCGGCGAGCGCGTTGGTGCAATAGGTCAGAAAGATATCGGCGGCGTTTTGCGCGATGAGCTCGCCATAGATCGAGCGGCCGTGCGGCGCGGGCGGGCTCGTGGGACCGCCGGTGAGCTGCAGCACTTTGTTCTCCAGCGTCGCTAATGCGCCGGGTTCTGATCTTCTCGGCTTTACCAAAAACCTCCCAGGCGCAATCGCCCGACGGATCGGCCTTTGGCGTCGAGGTGCCGAGCTTCACTTGCGGGTCGAGCATGCGGTCCATGAGCGTGGCCGGCGCGACGTCGAGACCGGGCCGCACCAGCGCGCACAGCCGGCTGCGCGCGAACAGCACCACCGCCCCGCTGCGGTTCTCCTGCGCGAGCGCCTGCGGGTGCTCCATGTTGGCGGAGGCAAACACCTCCGCCTTGGCACCCGCCGCGATCTCGTCCTTCAGCAAACCGGAGGCGCCGAATTTTGCCTGCACCTTGCCGAGGTTTGCGGCTTCAAACGCCTTTGCCACCTCGCTCAATGCGGCGCGCAAGCTGCCGGCGGCGTGAGCAACACCGTTTCCTCTGCCATCGCCGGCGCCATCGTGACCAGGAGAACCGCGAACGCCGCCGAAAACCGGCCTGCATCACGCGCCGGAATCGCTGGCGTTGGGATAGAACAACTGCTCGCCGTTGATCTTGTAATCGGCGATCGCCTTCTGGCCCTCGGATGATACCAGCCAGTCGATCAACTGCTGGCCGAGATCTTTCTTGACGCTCGAATGCTTCTCCGGACTAACCAGCATGACGCCGTACTGGTTGAACAGCCGCTTGTCGCCTTCGACGGCAACGACGAGATCGCCGCGATTCTTGAACGACAGCCAGGTGCCGCGATCGGCGAGCACATAGGCGTTCGAGGCGGACGCGGTGTTGAGCGCCGCGCCCATGCCCTGCCCGATCTCCTTGTACCAGGGACCCTTGTCTCTCGCGATATCGACCCCGGCAACTTTCCAGAGGTTCACTTCCGCCTGATGGGTGCCAGACTTGTCGCCGCGGGAAATAAAATCGGAACCCTTGGCCTTGATCGCGGAAAGCGCCGCGACGATGTCCTTCGAGCCCTTGATGCCGGCCGGATCGCTCTTCGGGCCGACCAGGATGAAGTCGTTGTACATCACCGGATAGCGCTTGACGCCAAAGCCTTCGGAAACGAATTTTTCTTCCGCAGGTTTGGCGTGGACGAACACGACGTCGGCATCGCCCCGGCGTGCGCTATCGAGCGCCTGTCCGGTGCCTTGCGCCACCACCTTCACGTCGATGCCGGTCTTGGCCTTGAACATCGGCAGGATGTGGCCGAACAGGCCGGAATCCTGCGTCGAGGTGGTCGAGGCGACCACGATCGATTTGTCCTGCGCGACGGCGTGACCTGCGAAAACCAGACTGGCAGTCGCTGCAATCAGCAAACGGCGGGTGAGCGTGTTCATTCGTTTCTCCTCAAATCAATAGTTCACCGGCGAGGAACGCCCTCGCCTCGAGAGTTCGCGGCGCGTCGAAGAACGACGCGGCCGCGCCGGTCTCTACGATGCGGCCGCGGTGGAGCATCACGACCTCGCCGGCGAGCCTGCGCGCCTCGCCGAAATCGTGGGTCGCCATCACGACCTTGATGTTGCGTTCGCTGACCGCACGGATGATGTCTTCCACCGCCTTAGTCGCGACCGGATCGAGGCTCGCGGTTGGCTCGTCCAGGAACAGCACCGCGGGATCGCGCGCCAGCGCGCGGGCCAGCGCCAGCCGCTGCTGCTCGCCGCCGGAGAGTCGACGCGCGGCGCGGCCGGCGAGCCCGTGCAAGCCGACCAGTTCGAGCAGTTCATCCGTGCGGCGCGTATGCTCCGCCCGTGGGATGCCGGCAGCGCGCAGCGCAAACCGGATGTTGGCGGCAGCGCTGCGCCGAAGCATAGCCGGGCGTTGAAACACGATCGCGCGCTTGAGCGGCGGGACGTTTTCCAGCCCGCCCCAGGTGATGCGCCCGCGGGACGGCGCGAGCAGTCCCATCGCCACGCGCAGCAGCGTCGATTTGCCCGAACCGTTCGGGCCGATCAGCACCGTCGGCGCACCCGGCGCCAGCGTGAGCGCGATATCGTCGAGGATCGTGACGCCGCCGGCCGCAACCGTGACGCCATCGAATTCAATCGGCAGTTCGCTTGACGGCGCGCGCATGGTCATCCCGCCAGTCGCTCGCCGGCCCGGCGCACGCTCCAGGCCAGCGCGTTGACGGCGATTACGATTGAAATCAGCACGAGGCCGAGGCCGACCGCGAGCGGCAGGTCGCCCTTGGAAGTTTCCAGCGCAATCGCCGTCGTCATCGTGCGGGTAAAGCCTTCGATGTTGCCGCCGACGATGATGATGGCGCCGACTTCCGCCGCGGCGCGACCGAAGCCGGCGAGCAGCGCGGTGACGAGGCTGAAGCGCGCATCCCAGATCAACGCCGCGACGCGACCGATCGGGCCGAGATTCATCGCGGTCAGTTCGTCGCGGTATTCGATCCAGAGATCCTCGATGGTCTGGCGTGTCAGCGCGGCGATAATCGGCATGACCAGCACGGTCTGCGCGATGATCATGGCGCCTGCCGTGAACAGCAGGCCGAACGAACCCAGCGGCCCGGAGCGCGACAGAGCCAGATAGACCGCGAGACCGACGACGACCGGCGGCAGGCCCATCAAGGCGTTGAGCAGGACGATGACGCCCTGGCGGCCGGGGAATTTCGTCAGCGCGATGAGGGCGCCGAGGGGAATCCCGATCAGCGCCGCCAGCGCCACCGCGGACAGGCTGACATAGAGCGACAGCCGCACGATGGCGAACAGCGCGGGGTCGCCGGAGAGCACGAGTTGAATGGCTGAAACGTCGCTGGGCATGGGAATTTCCGTTCGGCAGACATCTTGCGCAGATGGTCCTGACATGGTCAATTTGCGGAAATGCTGCATTCAGGTGCATATTCATGCCTATGCGGGAACTCCTGACGACTGACGAAGCTGCGGACTATCTGCGGCTCTCGGAACGCAAGCTTTACGAGCTGGTGGCGGACCGCGCGGTGCCTTGCAGCAAGGTGACCGGGCGCTGGCTGTTTTCGCGCGCCGCGCTGGACCGCTGGGTCTCCGCGGGCCTGATCGCGCCGGCCGGCCTGGCGCAGGTGTCGGCGCCCCCCATCGTCGGCGGCAGCCAGGATCCGCTGCTGGAATGGGGCTTGCGCGAAAGCAATTCGGGGCTGGCCAGCCTGCCCGAGGGCAGCGAGGAAGGGCTGCGGCGGCTGACGCGTGGCGAGGTGATGATCGCGGCGATCCATTTGCATCGGCTGGACGGCGACGATGAGCGAGCCAATGTCGACGCGGTCGCCGATGCGCCGGGATTGCACGATGCCGTCGTGCTCGGTTTTGCCCGGCGCGAGCAGGGCATTCTGGTTGCCACAGGCAATCCGCTTGATCTGAGCGACATGGCCTCGATCGCCACCTCGCGCGCCCGCATGGCGCAGCGTCCAGCGGGCGCCGGCGCGCAATTGCTGCTGCTGGCGCTGCTCGCGCGCGCCGGCATCGCGCTCGACGATCTGAAACTGGCGAAGCCAGCGTTTCCGACCGGCCCCGATATCGCGCAGGCCATCCGAGTGGGCCGGATCGATTGCGGCATCGCTACCAGAAGCGTGGCGAAATCGTCGGGGCTCGACTTCTTGCCGCTCGTCTGGGAGCGCTTCGACCTCGTCATGCGGCAGCGCGACTATTTCATGAAGGGGCCGCAGGCGCTGTTCGACTTCATGCGCGAGGTGGGCTTTCGCGATCGGGCCGCCGACCTTGGCGGCTACGACGTGAGCGAGGCCGGCGCGGTGCGGCTAGTGAACTAGAACACGGACAGGTCGAGCGCGCTAACCTAATATTGCGCCTGCCATGCGGGATGCTGTGGTTCAGGAGCAGACAAAGATCAAAGGCGTCGCTGTAGTTGCTACCGCGATCAGGGTCAGCAACATCAGGGTCGCAAGAATTGCGGCTTACCGCGTTTTCGCTGAATTGAGCCGACTCAGTGAAGGCAGCGATTGTTCAGGATAGTCGGGGCAGCTAACCATGGACAAGTTTGAGCTCAACCATGCGGTCAGTCTGTTCACTCAACAGACAACAACGATCAATAGTCTCTGGACAGTCTATGTTGCAGCGACATTCGCTGCAGCGGGATATGGGTTTTTACCGTATCGCCTCTGTCGCCCATTATTGCCGCTGCCGTGACGCTTGGCTTTCTGGCATTCGCATTCGGAAATTGGAAACTGCTGAAACAAGGACTCCAAATCAATCGGCAGCTACAAAAAGACATTACCGATTTCATGCAATCTGCATCAACAGGCAATCCGTTCGAACTGTCCATCAAGAAACTCATATCCACGGCTAACCCGCCCTGGATATCCTTAGCTATCCACCTCTGGATCGATTTCTGTGTAGTCGCCGCGCTATGGAGCCGGGTTAAATGGCTGGCTCCATTACGCACATCTCTCGGATCAAGTCCGGGGACATTTCGCTCGCAAACGCTACCCCTACCGCCGCCCCGGCAGCCACGCAACGAACCCCGCCTCGCCGAGCCGCTTCATCACCTCGTCGAGATGCGCGCGATCCCGCGTCTCGATCACGACTTCCAGCAACGTGCCTTTGGCAGGCAAATCGGAGAACGTGCGCTGGTGCGAGACCTCGATGATGTTGGCGCCGGCCTCCGCCAGCAGCGCCGAGACGGCGGCGAGTTGGCCGGGCCGGTCGACAATGTCTATCGCGATCTGCGTGAGCCTCCCCTCGCGCGCGAGTTCGCGCGTCAGCACGGACGCGATCAGCCGCGTATCGATGTTGCCGCCGGTCAGGACCAGGCCGACATTGCGCCCGGCAAAGCGCTCCGGCCCCGCCAGCACCGCGGCAAGGCCCACGGCGCCTGCGCCTTCGACCACGGTCTTTTCGATCGCGATCAGCATCGATACCGCGCGCTCGATCTGGTCTTCGGTGACGAGAACTATGTCGTCGACGAGACCGCGGATGATTTCGGTGGTGATCCGTCCCGGCACCTTCACCGCGATGCCTTCGGCGAGCGTATCGCCACGCATCGGCAATTTCTCGCCGCGGATAGCGTTGTACATCGACGGATAAAGTTGCGCCTGCACGCCGACGATGCGCAATTCCGGCTTCAGCGATTTGGCCGCAATCGCCATGCCGGAGATCAGCCCGCCGCCGCCGATCGGCACCACCAGCGTATCGAGATCAGGCGCGGCCTTGAGCATTTCGAGCGCGATGGTGCCCTGCCCTGCGATGATCAGCGGATCGTCGTAGGGGTGGATCATGATGAGGTTGTTCGCCTCGCCATGCTTGCGCGCGAACTCGCCGGCCTGCTCCAGCGTCTTGCCTGAAATAATCGTGTTCGCGCCATGACGTCGCGTGTTCTCGATCTTCACCATCGGCGTGCCGACCGGCATCACGATGGTGGCGGGAATACCAAGCCGGTTGGCATGATAGGCCACGCCCTGCGCGTGGTTGCCAGCCGACATCGCGATCACGCCGCGCCGGCGCTCGTCCGGCGAAAGCGCCTGCAGTCGGTTGAGCGCGCCGCGTTCCTTAAATGTCGAGGTGAACTGCAGATTCTCAAATTTGAGCCAGACGTTGCAGCCGCAGATCTCGCTCAGCGTCCGGCTCCGGTCGCATTCGGTGACGGCGACGGAGCCGGCAATGGACGCGGCCGCGGCCGTGATATCATCTGATGTGACGGGAGGGCGGCCGGCCTTGGAAGCAGGCTGGTTCGCCGGCACGTCTTTGGGAGCATTCGACATCGGGATCACCTCGTTGCGAGGCAACCGTATAAGCCTATTTCGCCTGATACGCCCCCTCCGAATCTCGTAAAAGTCCCGCCCCATGAACATGGGTGTCGCAAAAAACCGCGGCGGCGTTACACTTAGCCGGGCTGCAGGGACAGCGGCCGGAGTTTTCAGATGAATTCATTGAGCGAGGCGCCGAAAGCCGAGGCCATCACGGTCGTGCTGCTCGAGGACGATGCACCGACGCTTTGGCGGCTGCAGGACGCGCTGACCAAGGCCGGCTATCAGGTCAAGGCTGCGGGCACGCTGGCGGAAGCCCGCGCCTGTTTGGCGCAAGGTGCGCCAAAGGTGCTGCTGACCGACCTTCAACTGCCCGACGGCCATGGCGTCGACCTGATCCGGGAAACCCGGCGGCGCTTTCCCGATACCGAGATCATGGTGATCTCGATCCTCGGCGACGAGGAAAGCGTGATTTCGGCGATCACCGTCGGCGCAACAGGCTATCTGCTCAAGGACGCTTTCCCGACCGATATCGCCGCCACCGTTCGCGATCTCGTCGCCGGGCATTCGCCGATCTCGGCCTCGATCGCGCGCTTCATCGTGCGCCGAACCCAGAGCACGCCGGAGCCGCCGCCAGGCCCTGCCCTCAACACCACCAAGCTGACGCCGCGCGAGATCGACATTCTCTGGGGCATTGCGAAAGGTTTCAGCTATGCCGAGATCGCCAGCCATCTCGGCCTGTCGCGGCAGACTGTGCCCGGTCACATCAAGAACATCTACCGCAAGCTCGAGGTCCACACCCGGGGCGAAGCGGTGTTCGAGGCGGTCCAGCAGGGCTTGATCAAGCTGTGAACGATCACGCCGACGACGCGCAACCGGATTTGCCCGGCCGCGAGCGGCGGCGGCTGCAATCGTCTCGTCTCATCCAATATCTGCTGCTGCAGGCAGTGATCGCCGGCGCCTGCGTCGTGGCGCTGCTGCAGTCGCTGCCGGGACCTCCCGCGCAGTATCGGATGTCCGCGCTTCAGCTCACTGACGCCGGCATCGAGCGCGCCGTGACGCTGCCGTATTTCTCGCCGCGCCGGGATGCGATGAACGATCCGCCCCGCTTCAGCGGGCAATTCGTCCGTCCGGCCGGCGAGGCCACGCGCCCCTGGTCGGTGTTTCTGCCGCGCTTCACCAACGGCGTCGAGGTCACCGTCAACGATGTCGTGATCCTCGACAGCCGGCGCGATCCTGCCGCCAACCGGCCCGACCGCAACACGCCGGCGATTGCGGTGATTCCCGCATCGGTATTGCGCGACGGCGACAACGTCATCTCGATCCGGCTGTTCATCTGGGGCCCGATCACGGGCTTCCTCGATCGCATCTGGGTCGGCCCGGATGAGCTGTTGCGTCCGAGCTATGATCTGAGAACTTTGGTCTTCGTCACCCTGCCGGTGGTGTTCTCGTCCTGGCAGGCGATCCTGGCGGTGATCCTCGGCATCATGTGGGTGATGCGGCGCCATGAGCCGGCCTATGGCGTGCTCGCGGCGGCGATGGCGGTCGGGGTCGGGCAGGCCTTCCTGCAAACACCGATGGGCGAGACGCCGTTCTCCAAGCTCAACGTGATCCTGATCTCCTCTGCGCCGATCGAAAGCGCGCTGGTGCTGACATTCGCGTTGTTGTTTTCGGGCTGGAAATGGCAGCGCTATGGCTGGATCCTTTTCATTCCCGGCGTGCTGCTGGCGCTGGCCGGCCTGTTCGGTAATCAGGCGATGGTGCGCGCGCTGTTCCTGATTCTTGCCGTTCCAATGGTCGGGATCTCGCTGGTCATCATGGCTATTGTGACCGCCCGCTCGGCGCTGAAACGGCAAAACGTAGCGGGCCTCCTGCTCGGCTGCGCGGTCACGATCATGCTGACCTGCTGGATCGCGGACCTGCTCTCGGTGTTCCAGATGACGCCTAACCGCATCTTCACGGCGCGGCTGTCGTATTCGGCGATGCTGGTCGCGATCGGCGCCGGGCTGACCTGGCGGTTTGCGCGGGCACTGAATCAGGTCGACGGCTTTGCCGGCCGTCTCGTTACGCAAGTGCGCGAGGCGGAGGAGAAGCTGAAGGCGAGTTTCGCCCGCGAGGAGGAGCGCGCCCGGGCGGCTGCATTGGCGCGGGAGCGCACCCGGCTGATGCGCGACCTCCATGACGGCCTCGGCGGCCAGCTCGTCAGCATCGTGGCGCTCAGCGAACGCGGTAATGGCAGCGCGGGCATTGGCGACGCGGCGCGCGCGGCGCTGAAGGATCTGCGCCTCGTCATCGATTCGATGGACGACATCGGCGGCGATCTGATGCTGGCGCTGGGCTCGTGGCGCGAACGCGCCATGGCGCAGTTGCGCCCGCACGACATCGCGCTCGACTGGCGCGCCGTGACGCCGCAGGGCCTGCCGGTTCACCCCGAGCTGCGGCCGTGGCATGTGATCCAGATCGTGCGGTTGCTGGATGAGGCCGTCACCAATGCGGTGAAGCATGCCAATGCGAAGCGTATCACGGTGAGGATAGAGACGCTGGCAGGCGCCGATGGTCTCGAGCGCGGCTGCATCACCGTCGAGGATGACGGCAAGGGGTTTGAGATTACGTCGGATGGCGCAGCGGCAGGCGCGATAAAGGCGGCGCGCGGCTTGCGCAACATGCGAAGCCGCGCTGCGCGCTGTGGCGCGGAGCTTGTACTGAGCTCCTGCGCTCAAGGGGCTGATCAAGGCACGCGCGTGAAACTGACTTTGCCCCACCGCTTTCCCGACAGCGAGGGCGCGGCCGGTTAGCTTACGTATTTTGCCTCAGCGGCGGCCGACGCGGTTGACCGGACCGCCGCGGTTCATGGGCGTGCCGGGACGAACGCCGACGCCGGCAGCACCGACGCCGACAGCGCCAACGCCGACGACGGGTGTAGCAACCACCGCTCTCGCGACCGGGGTCGGGCGCGCCACGCAGCCCTTCGGTACGCCGACCGTCTTGCAATAAACCACCGCGGCCTGGGCCGAAGTTGCGCCTCCCAGCGCGAACGAAGCGACCGCCGAGAACGCCGCAAGCGTCAGACCAGCGCTCAGCCAACCTGTCTTCTTCACCATGTGTCATCTCCCGAATAGGGCGTGCAGCTCTTTCACGATGTGCCGATCGCTCACCGCAGCCGACGCGGGATGTACGTGATCCATCGGAGCGCGCGGCAACATCCCATGAAAATGGTGTGGGGCTAGCGCGGGCAGCTTGCGCGCGATTTACGACGCCCATGAACATGGCATGGACCGGCGGCGCAACCTCGACGAATTTTCGCGCGCTTTCAAATCCCTCCATTCTCGTCGAAAAGGTGATCCATGATGAAATCAATCCATGTCGCGGCCGCAGCCCTGGTCATGTCGCTCGCTGCCGGCTCGCTGGCGCAGGCGCAATCCGGACCCACCGCGCAGGAGCAGATGGCCTGCCGTTCGGATGCCGGAAAATTCTGTGCCGAGCATATCGGCAAGCCGCCGCAGATGAACGCCTGCCTGAAGGCGAACAAGGCGAATCTCTCGGAAGCCTGCCGCAAGGTGGTGGAATCGCGCGGCGGTTAAACGCCTGATTCGAAAAGCAGCCAACGCTTCGCTCGGAGCGACGCGAAGCGTTCACCAGGCGATTACGCCCAAACAAAAGGAGCGCGATGACGTCTAAGTCAATCACGCTCCGACATTTGCGGTCGCCGCAAAAAATCAATCATTCTGATCGAACAGCCGGATCCGCGGCAGCTCGCTTCTCGCCGGCTCGGCGAAGATGTCCCTTCTGCCAGGCTCGCCAAAGAAGCCCCTTGGCTCACCTTCTTCGCGGATCCTGATCCGTCGCGGCTCGGTTTCTATCCGTCGCGGCTCAGTCTCTTCCCGAACCCTTTCCTCAACCGTATCCAATTCCTGCTCGCGCGGCTGGCGATAGCGCCGCTTGTCGGCCCAGCGCTGCCGGCGCTCGGCGCGCCGCTGTTCGGCAGCTGTACGCTTGAGGTCGGCGTCACGCGCCTTGGCGAAGGCATCCTGCGTCTGCGGCGCGGTAGTCCTGTCAGCAGCCTGTTCGGCAGGCTTCGAAGGTTGCTCGGCAGGCTTCGACGGTTGCGGCGCCGGCTGTACGGGCTGCACCGCCGCTACGTTGTTGTTCGCTACGTTTTTGTTGGTCGTCTTCTCTTCGGCGGGAGCATTATTGACAGGCGGCGGTGCCGCAGCGGTTTGCGGCTGTGGCTGCGTCTGAGGTTGTGGTTGCGTCTGGGGCTGTGGCTGCGTTTGCGCCTGCTCCTGTACCGGCGCGGGAGAGGGAGCAGGAGCGGGATTAGCAGCGGCTGCAGTCGCCGCAGCTTGGGGCACCGGCTCGGCCGGCGCCGTGGCGACGGGAATCGGCTCCGCCGACATTCTGCGTTCCAGCTTGGAAACCGTCTGCGTCGGTGGGCTCACGACATTTGCGGCAAAATACCCACCGCCGAGACCGGCGGCGACCGCCACGACCACGGTTCCTACCCCGGCAAAATAGGCGGTTGCAGTACGCATCGTCAGTCTCCCTCATCCTCGCGGGCAACGCGTGGGGAAAGACGATGTTCCTGTGCAATGTGTGCGTAGGACGTCTGGAACCAGCGGCTGATGCAGTCGCCGCTCAGATCATCGCGGCGACTTTTTCCAGGCCGATGATGCGGGCGAGCGAGCGGACTTCGCTCTTCTGATCTTCACGCAGTTGGAACAGCAGCGGCATCGCCGCCGATTTCAATTGCTGGACTTCCGCGGAGTCGGGATCGATCGGCACGCCCGTCGCGTTCGGATTGGCTTGCCGGCCCGCATGAATCTTGCGAGCGACGGCGCGCAGCGCGGTCTCCACCGGCGGCCAGTAGGACTCCTGCGAAGCTGATAGTTTCAGGCGCTCCTTGATGCCGGCGATCTGGACGTCGCTGAGCAGTGCGTAGCTTTTCTGCGGCGGCTTGGCAGCGGCCTTGGGCTCTACGGTCTTGGGCTTGGCAGGCGCCGTACTCGCGCTCGGCGCAATAGCCTGTGTCGTGGACGGAGCGGCGGGAGCCGCGATCTCCTTGGGCATGCCGAGATCGGCTGGCGACGTCGAGGCATAGGCCCGGCGCAGCGATTCGTTCAGCGCGGGATCCATCGGCTGGGGTTCAAGCGCAGCGGTGGCGTAGCTGACGACCGCAAGACGATCCTTCTTGCTTTCCTTGTTCGAGACCGGCGCCTGGACGGTGGAAGCCGACGCCAGCTCGAACCGCGCGGCAGGTACGCTGTCGCGGCCAACAATGGCAGTGACGGCGGCGCCGACCACGAGAAAACCGAGCAGCGCGACGATCGTCATGGTTTTGGTCAAAAAGGTCTCCATTCCCGCCGACGTTTGGCCCTTTTGCCAAAAACTGGATGACAATTGAGGCTTTACGATGCCGGCGGGCACGCCGAAGTGATCGAAAAGCTGGGGAAATCGCCCAGAATCAGCCCCGAATCAGGCCGCAGCAGCCAATTCGTAGGCCTCCTGAATGTCGGCAACGATATCGGACGCCTCCCACAGGGCGTCGGGAGCGACCGCCTGCAGGGTCACGGTCCAGTTGCTCTTGCGGTTGCGGGGCATGCTGACGACGTCGAATTCGATCCCGCGGCACAGCGGATGCCGATCGAGCGCAAACATCACCCGCAGCCTGAGTTCCTCGAGGGTGGCCAGTGATTTGGCGGCAAGATAGCGATCGAAATCCATTCCGTGCCCCTTCGATTTGCCGACCGGCCGGCCATGGCGGCCGACCGTCCTCTGGGGCTATTGTTGGCGCCGATATGGTTAACGGCGCGTTAAGCCTCGGAATGGCACGGGGCAGGCTGGACCGGAGCAACGGAAGCGGAACAGCCCGGGCATGACTGAATCGATATCCCAGACGACGGCTACGCCCGGACCGTCGGTTCGCGCCGCGCTGGCGGCGGCGGTCGCGATTTCAGCCTTCACGCTGTCGATCGCGATATTCGAACTGTCGATGGCAGACTGGCCGTCCGGCTTCGTCCTGCTCGTCATCGTGCCGCTGGTGGCGCTATTGTTCTTCGGCTGCATCGTGTGGTCGGCGACGTTGCTCGTGAAGGTCCGAACCGGCGGCGCGAAGTTCGCCCTCCCCTTCCTGATCTGCGCCCTGACGCTCGCCGTCCTCGCCTACGCACCGCTGCACCAGATCGCGCTGCAGCAGAATTTCTACTGGCACCGGGAAAACCGCGAGCGGATCGTGGCCCGCGTCGAAGCCGGCGAACTGAAGCCCAACGTCTCCTACAACAAGAGCCTGATCGCGCTCGGCGACCGCGGTCCCAACGTGTCGGTCGGCAACGACATCGTCGTCGACGAGACGGATCAGGGCATCTATGTGCTGTTTCTGACCTCGCGCGGCCTGAAGCACTATTTCACCGGCTTCCTGCATGTGCCGCCGGGCGGAGATCCCAAGAACTTCTTCGAGTTCGAGGACAAGCCGCCGAGCCGGCTCGTCCGCTACGGCGAGAACTGGTACTTCGTGGCGAACTAGACCGTCTTTTCGCGAAGCGAGCCGCCCGCGACGGTGCCTAACGCAATGCCGCCGATGATCAGGCCCATCGCCAGAAACAGCGAAGGCTCCAGTGGTTCGCTCAGGATCGCGGTGGCGCTGACGATCCCGAGCAGCGGTGTCGCCAGCAGGCACAGCGAGGTGGTGACGGCCGGCAGGCTGCGGTTCACCATGGTCATCGCCCAGTTGGCGAATGCCGTGCAGACGATGCCGCTATAGAGCATCAGCGCGGCAAGACGCGCCGTCCATGCGATATGCGGCGGGCCTTCCGCGAGCCATGCGATGAGCGACAGCAACGCCGCCGCCAGCAGCACCTGCCAGAACACGAGTTGAAAGGGCGTCGAGATCCATTGGTGCGCCCGGACGTAAACGATGTTGCCGGCCCAGCAGAACGCGGCGAGCAGGATCAGGCCGCTGCCGAACAGCGCCTGACGGTCGCTCCAGTCCAGCGTCTGCGGATTGAAGATAACGGCAAGCCCTGCCAGGCCGAACACGATCCCGAGCGCGCGCTGACGCGTGATAGGTTCGGACAGCAACAGGCCTGCTCCGATCGCGACCCAGATCGGCGTCGTATAGCCGAGCACGATCGCCCTGCCCGCGGGCACGAATTGCAGTCCGGCCGCGACCAGCGCCGAAAACGCCACCAGATGCAGGATCGAAGTGCAAAACACCACCGGCAGGTCGCCGCGCTTCGGCACGATGAACGCCCCTTGCGCCCACAACATCGGCGCCAGCGTGGCCCCCGCAATCATGCAGCGGAACGCCGTCGCCCATAGCGGGGGCACGTCGTGCACGATCAGCTTTGTCACCGGCCAGTTGGTCCCCCATGCCAGCACGACGCCGGCAAGCAGCACCGCCGCGTTGCGGGTTGAAAGTCCACTGGTCATCTTGCGCATACGTCCCGTCTTCAGCGATCTGCATTGCGTAGCGTTTCAACTGGCTCTAATAAAAGAGCCAGTCTTTGCGATTTGTTGGGGCCAGTTATGGACGAGCTGCTGCCCGGAATGCTGCACCTGGCGCGCGACGGCGGCGAGACGCTGACACGCCAGCTCACCGACCAGTTGCGAGGTCTGATCACGGGCGGACACCTTGCGCCCGGCCAGCGCCTGCCGTCGAGCCGGCAGCTTGCGAAATCGCTCGCGCTTTCGCGCAACACCGTCACGTTTGCGATCGAGCAATTAGCCGCGGAAGGCTATCTCTCGTCTTCCGCCGGACGCCGTCCGATCGTCGTCGAAGGCCTGTCGCTCGATCGCCGCAAGGCTTTGCCGCGGAGCAATCGCGCCGGCGGCGGGCGGATCGAACTGTCGTCCTGGGCACGCAGCCTGCAAAGAGCGAACTGGCCGCCGGTTCATGACGGACGGCCGCGGCCGTTTCAGCCGGGACTGGCTGACGAGCGCGAATTTCCGCACGATGCGTGGAGCTGCTGCCTGCGACGCGCGGCGCGAAATGCACCGCTGCGCCGCGACCGGCCCATCAACCATCCGCCGCTGCAGGAGGCCCTGCTGAGGCATCTCGTGGTTCATCGCGGGATCAAGGCAACGCCCGGCCAGATCCTGATCGTGCCGACCGCGCAAGCCGGCCTGACGCTGGTGGCCAACGCGCTGCTCGAACGGGGCGATCATGCCTGGATCGAAAGTCCAGGCTATGGCGGCGCCAACGTCGCATTAGCTGCAGCCGGCGCCACCGTCTCGGCGATACCGCTCGACGCGCAAGGCATGGCCATCGCCGCGCCCGAGGATACGCCGCGACTGATCTTCGTCACGCCGTCGCACCAGTACCCGACCGGGCGGCTGATGCCGATCGGCCGCCGCCTCGAACTGCTTCGCTACGCCGAGGCTGCCAGTGCCTGCATCATCGAAGACGATTATGACGGAGAATTTCACTACGAAGCACGCCCGGTGGCCGCACTGCAGGGCCTCGCGCCGTCGCCGCGCGTGTTCTACCTCGGCACCTTTTCGAAAGCGACCTATGCCGACATCCGCTTCGGCTATGTCGTCGTGCCCGAGGCGCACATCGAAACGTTCGAGCGCGCGCAGCGCCACATGGGAATGCTGACATCGATCACCATGCAGGATGCGCTGGCTGAGTTCATCACATCCGGCGCCTATCTCGGCCACATCAGGAGGATGACGCGCCTCTACAAGGGCCGCCGCGACCGCATGCTGCAGGCGCTGGCCGCCGAGGCCGGCGACCGTCTTGCCATCGAAGTCCCGGCCGGCGGCATGCAATTGCTGGCAAGGTGTCATCCGCACACCGACGACCAAAAATTATCGGCGCGGCTAGACGAAGCCGGCGTCGTCAGCCGACCGCTGTCAAGCATGCTGTATCACCGGTCAGGCGAGCAGGGCCTGTTTCTCGGCTTCGCCGCCTGGAACGAGAAGGAGATCGATCAGGCCGCGCGAATTCTGGGACGGATCGTGCGCTAAGGACGACCGACGGCAGTTCGCCCGCGAACTAGCCCGCCGCGCGCCGGGGCATCGCATCCGAGGCGATTTCGGCAGACGTGGGCACCTGCATCAGAATGGTCTGGCCGCCTGGCGCGATTTCGATGCCACGTTCCTGGAAGCGCCGCTTCATGCGGCGGTTGAATTCGCGCTGCACCGGCCAGCGGCCGGCGTCGGTACAGCGAATCTGGCCGACGATCGAGGCCATCGAGCCGTCGACCTTGTCGACGCCCCACAATTCGAGATCGCCGCGGATCAAATGGCGGTATTCAGGCTCATTGCGCATTTCGGCGACGATGTCCTTGAGGATCTCGCCGGCGCGGTCGGTGTCTTCCTTGTAGGACACGTTGACGCTGACCGCCGCATTGCCGGCGCCGCGGCTTGAATTGGTGATCGTCGTCACCGCGCTGAAGGGCACGATATGCACCGAGCCGTCGCCGGCGCGCAGACGCAGGGTGCGGATCGAAACGTTCTCCACCACCCCCGACAGGCCCGAGAGCGTGACGTTGTCGCCGACCTGCACGGTGTTCTCGAGCAGCAAAAACAGTCCGGTGATTAGATCCTGCACCAGTTTCTGCGAGCCGAAGCCTATGGCGATGCCGACGATGCCGGCGCCGGCGAGCAACGGCGCGACATTGACGCCGATTTCGCTGAGCGCAGTCAGGCCGACCACGGTAACGATCAGGCATAACAGCGCCGTTCGCAGCATCGGCTGGAAGGTGCGCAAGCGCGCCGCGCGCACGTAATGGCCGTCGCGCGACAGCGCACTGATCTTGCGATCCATCAGCGCATTGCTGATCTCCCAGATCGCCGCCGCTGCAAGGGCAGCGATGCCGATCGTCACCACCGCCGACAACAGCCGGCTGCCGATCTGGCCGCCATAGAACCAGACGATGGCGTCGACGCCCCAGACTTCCAGCAGGGCTACGAGGCCGATGAAGGCAATCGCCGCCGAAATAATATTACGCAACAAAGGCAGATAGCGGTTGGCGCGGGTCTCCAGGCCCGGGAAGCGATGCAGCAGATCGGGGCTGATGCGAAAACCGCGATCGATCAGGCTCAGCACCAGCATGGTGGCGAGACGCACGATCAGCGCGACCGCAATGGTGCCGACGAAATACTGCAACAGCAGCGCATAGCCGTTGCGGATATTGAGCGCCCACACCGCCCACAAAGCGAGGTCGAGCGCGATCGCAAGATAGTGCCACAGGCCGGCGACGCGGTTACGCACCCTCGCCGCGGCGCCCTCGCGCCCCGCCGGCGCACGAATGGCGTCCGCGACAGGCCGCCGGCATTGCAGGATAATGACGACGATAAAGAGATGCACGACCAGCATCACCAGGCGCAGCAGCGCGGCGTAGCCGGCGCGGTGCAAGCCCAGCAGCAGTGCCACATTGGCGAATGCGATGCCGGAGACGCCGACGGCGACAATGCGTCGTGCCCAGATCTCGATATAGACGGCGGTCTCGGCGCGAACGCGAAACAGGCCGAACGGTCCGGCCAGTCCCCCCACCACACAAATCAGCACACGCGACAGCGCATAGGCATTGACCACCGCAAGGATCACCAGGCGAGGGGTCGGGAGATCGCCGATCTCCGTGCCCAGGAGCATCGTGGCGATGCCGAGAAAGACGAGCACCGGCAGCAGTTCGAGCAGAAGACGCCCCAGCACGAAGGGCAGCCTGACCAGCGACTGCCAGGCGCGCGCCAGGCCGAGACGCCGCCGCTGCAGCTCGGGCGCGGCAGTGACGTCGGCTACGGACGAAGGCGGATCGGCGACCGCCAGCGTCTGCGCCGGCGCCCGCGCCGCTTGCGGCAGCCGCGCTTCCAGAAGCGCCACCGGCCGCTTGATCAGGCGGAAAGCCAGCCATTCGGCGGCGAAGGCGCAGAGGAAAACCAGCGCCAGCTTCCACGCGATATCGAACAATTGATGATAGGCTGACGGATCTTGGGCGGTGCGCAGGAACCACCAGTAGAACGCGCGATAGTGCGTCAGCGTGCGCGCGATGTCGGCGACCTCGCGCGAGATCTCGCGAACCTGTTCGGACACCATCAGCAGGAGCTGCGCGCCAAGACTGTCCGCCTCCAGCGGAACGGCGGATTTGTTTTCGGGCGCGGCTTGCTGCTGCGGGGCATTGGCGACCGCGCGCAGTGTCTCGATCATCTCGGCGCGCTTCTTGTCGTCGGAAAGCGTTTCGAGCGCCCGCTTCGCCTGCTCAGGCGTCAGGGCGCCGGCTTTGTCAGCGACGGAGGAAGCCGGCGGAGCCGCGGGCTGAGCGAAGGCCGGGAGTGAAAGCAGCGCGCAGACGAGGAGGATCGACGGCAGGAGCTTGTGCGACACGAAGACCTCTTTGAAAAAAATGCGCCCGACGGCGAAACCGGAACGGCCTCGCCTTCGCGCTTGCGTCATGTCGGATCGCCCGTTTTCGCCGTGATCTTGTGTCGGAAGTTTGCCACTGCGGCGGTTTTCTCTTGGCATTTATTCTTGGTATCGCGCTTGATCGCCAGAGTTCCGCAATTGCTGCGAATTGATTGAAAGGCGCGAGCCTCTCGCCCTAGCCAAGCCGCACGTGGGCCGCAGCTTCGCGATACTCCGCGACCGTGCGAGCGATCATCTCGTCGGCAGAGAGCAGTTCGCCCACGCCCGACACGGAATGCCCTGCGCTCCAGATGTCCTTCCAGCGCTTCGGGCGATTTTCGCGCGCGCCGATATCGATGTCCTTGCCGATATCGATCGCGCCACGCTGCGGCAGATCATCGGGATCGAGGCCGGCCGCCTCGATCGACGGGCGCAGCATGTTGGTCTGCAATCCCGTGAACGCCGTGGTCAGCAGCACGTCGTCGGCGCTGCAGGTGACGAGCATGTGCTTGTATCTCTCATCCGCCATGCTCTCGCGGGTGGCGATGAACTTGGTGCCCATATAGGCAAGGTCGCAACCGAGCGCCTCGGCGGCGCGCAGGGCGTGGCCATCGGCGATGCCGCCTGCCAGCACCAGCGGTCCATCGAAGAAGGCGCGCACCGCGCGTACGAACACGAAGGGATTGAGCCAGCCGGTCTGCCCGCCGGCACCTGCCGTCAGCAGCACCAGTCCGTCCGCGCCGGCGGCGACCGCGCGCTCGGCGTGACGGATGGAGGCGACATCGGCCAACACCAGCGCGCCGGCCTCATGCAGCGGCTTGATTACCGGCGCCGGTGAGCCGACCGAGGTGATCACTATTTCGGGCCGGTGCCGCAGCAGCACCTGAAGATCCTGCTCCAGCCGCGCATTGGAGCGGTGCACGATCAAATTCGCACAGACCGGCGCGGCTGGCTTGCCGCTGGCATCCGCATGCGTCTTCAGCCGGCCATCGATATCCGTCAGCCATTCATCGAGCTGTTCGGGGCTGCGGCAGTTCACCGTCGGAAACGCACCAATCACGCCGTTGCGGCAGGCGGCTACCACCAGCTCGACACCAGAGACGAGAAACATCGGCGCCGCGATCAGCGGCAGGCTGAGGCGGTCGCGAAAGCGCGAAAGCAAATCGGCGGATGGCAAGGCGTTTCTTCCCGGCTTGAGCAGCGCATCTGTTGTGCTAGCGTTGCCGCCAACATTGGCACGGCAAAAGCCAAAGACAAAGCAGCGGGAGGAATAAAGATGGGCAATCCGCTCTATGCGTTTCCGGCGGCGTGCGAGCAAACTTTGCGGGCGCTGGCGCGCTACCCCGAGCGGACCGCGTTCGCCTGGCCGGGCGGATCGATGACCTATCGCGGCGCGACCGGCATGATCGGGCGCATGCAGGCCGTGTTCATGCAGCTAGGCTTTGCGCCGGGCACCCGCGTCGCCTTTCTCACCGCCAACCGCGCCGACATCTGGTGCGCCGGCTGCGCCGCGCAGTTGTCGCGATTCGCAATCACCTGGCTGCATCCGCTGGGCTCGCTGGACGACCAGCTGTTTCAACTGGAAGATTCCGAGGCGCAGATGCTGGTGGTGGATGGCATAACGTTCCGCGATCGCGGCGGCGAGCTCGCCGCCAGGGCGTCGGGCCTGAAGACCGTCTTCACGCTCGGCCCTGCAAGCTATGGCACCGACCTCTTGCAGGCGATCGAGGCCGCCGGCAGCGCCACGGCGCAGAGTTTTGCCCGTACCGACGATATCGCGACCCTCAACTATACCGGCGGCACCACCGGCAAATCCAAGGGCGCGCTGCGCTATCATCGCGAGTACGGCGGTTGGGCCAATGCGATCCTCGCCGATTTCGAAATCCCTGATACTCCGCGCTATCTCACTGTCGCGCCGATCAGCCACGTCGCGGGCACAAAGGTGCTACCGACGCTGATGCGCGGTGGCACTGTGCACATGCTGAAAGGCTTCGATCCCGAGGCGGTGTTCAAGACCATCGAGCGCGAGAAGATCAATTTCACGCTGTTCGTGCCGACGATGATCTACGTCATGCTGGATCATCCCGCGCTCGACAGGACCGACCTCTCCTCGCTCGAACTGCTGCTGTATGGCGCGTCTGCGATGTCGCCGAGCCGGCTGGTCGAGGGCATCGAGCGGATCGGGCCGGTGTTCTCGCAGCTCTACGGCCAGACCGAATGCTATCCGGTGTCGGTGCTGCGCAGAAAAGACCACGATCCCAGGACGCCGGAGTTATTCCTGTCCTGCGGATTCCCGATCGCAGCGTGCCAGGTGAAGATCCTCGACCATGACGATCAGGAAGTCCCCACCGGCGAAGCCGGCGAGATCTGCGTGCGCGGCACGCATGTGATGGCCGAATATTGGAAGCGGCCGGAGACGACCGCGGAAACGCTGAAGAACGGCTGGTTGCACACCGGCGATATCGCGCGCGTCGATGAACGCGGCTACATGTTCATCCTCGACCGCAAGAAGGACATGATCGTCTCCGGCGGCTTCAACATCTTTCCGCGCGAAGTCGAGGATGTGCTGTCGCAGCACGCCGACGTCGCCATGGTCGCCGTCGTCGGCGTGCCGGACGACAAATGGGGCGAGGCCGTCACCGCCGTGATCGTCGCCCGCGAGGGCACGCGGCCGAATGCGGACGAGTTGATCAACCTCGTCAAGGCGAAGAAAGGCCCGGCGCACGCGCCCAAACACATCAAGTTCGTTAGCGAGCTGCCGATGACCGGCGTCGGCAAGGTCGACAAGAAGGTGCTGAAGGCCAGCTTCTGGACCGGCCGCGAGCGGATAGTGGGATAGCGGTCGCTCAGCGAAGCGATCGTGTCCCGGACGCGGTGCAGCGTTCTTCACGCTGCTCCGCAGAGCCGGGACCTATAGTTGCAGCGTACCGTGGTGCTGGGCCCCGGATCACCGGCGCACCACGTCGCGTTGACGTTCAGCCGGCCATGCGCCTTTCAGCAATCGCTTTCGACTTGTCGAAATTGTTTGGCACTTCGATGTCGACTTCCAGCGTCGAGACGGTCTTGCCCCGCTCCAGCTTGACGAGCACCTTGTCCGGATCGAGCGCCACGTGCTTCGACACGACGGCGAGAATTTCCTCACGCAGCGTAACCAGAAGGTCCGACTGGCCGAGCAGCCCTCGTTCGTGCGCCAGCAAGATCTGCAACCGCTCCCGCGCAACCGGGGCAGTTGCTTCGCGGCCGCCGAACAGCCGCAGCAGCCTCATGCTCATGCAGCCCTCCGTCCCAGCAGCCGATCCATGAAGCCCTTGCGTTCGACGGGCACGACCATGGCGACCTGCTCGCCCATCAGGCGGCGTGAGGCATCGATATAGGCGCGGGCCGGCGCGCTGTCCGCGTTGTTGAGCGTCACCGGTGTGCCGACGTTGGACGCCTTCAGGACGTCCTGGCTCTCGGGGATGATGCCGAGCAAGGGCGTCGCAAGGATTTCCAGGATGTCGTCGATATTGAGCATCTCGCCGCGCGCGGCGCGCGCCGGGTCATAGCGGGTGATCAGCACGTGCTTCTCCACCCGCTCGCCGCGCTCCGCCCTCACCGTTTTCGAATCGAGCATGCCGATGATGCGGTCGGAATCGCGCACCGAGGAAACCTCGGGATTGGTGACGATGACGGCTTCGTCGGCATAGCGCATGGCGAGCGTCGCGCCGCGCTCGATGCCGGCCGGGCTGTCGCACAGGATCCAGTCGAACCGGCTCTTGAGCTCTCCGATGACGCGGCCGACGCCCTCGTCGGTCAGCGCGTCCTTGTCGCGGGTCTGGGAAGCCGGCAGCAGCCAGAGATTTTCCAGCCGCTTGTCGCGGATCAAGGCCTGCGGCAGCTTGGCAACGCCCTGCACCACGTTGATGAGGTCGAACACCACGCGGCGCTCGGCGCCCATCACCAGATCGAGGTTGCGCAGGCCGACGTCGAAATCCACCACCACGACGCTTTGTCCGCCTTGCGCAAGCGCCGCGCCGAGCGCGGCGGTCGAGGTGGTTTTTCCAACGCCTCCCTTGCCTGAGGTAACGACCAGGACCTTGGCCATACTTGATCTCCTTAGAGCCGGTTAATTCAGCGGGGTAATTTTCATGGTGTCGCCTTCCAGCCAGGCCTGCGCCGGGCGGTTGCGAAGCGAGTCGTCGATTTCTTCTGCAGTCTGGTAGTAGCCGTCGATGGCCAGCAGCTCGGCTTCGATCCTCTGGCAGTAGATCCGCGCGTTGGAATTGCCGTTGACGCCCGCCATCGCGCGACCGCGGAGCGTACCGTAGACGTGGATCGATCCGCCGGCGACGATCTCGGCGCCCGACCCGACCGAACCCAACACCGTTACGTCGCCCTCCATGAAGACAATGGACTGGCCGGAGCGCACCGGGGTTTCGAGCAAGAGCGAGGTCGGCTTCGGCTTCTCGGGCTCCGACTTCTGCGCCGGCTCGTTTCGCGTGATCACGCAGGCGCGGCCGCCGGTCAGCAAGGGCGGCATGTTCGCTGCCAGCCGCTCTTCCTCCACGCCCTCGATGCCGAGAACACGGATGTTGCGCTCGCCGAGGCTGCCGAGCAGATGGCCGATGGCGGCGCTACTGAGATCGACGGCGGAGAGATCGAGCACGATCGGCTTGCCGACGAAGTAGCCGGGCGAGCGCGCCAGCGTGGCGTCGATCTCGGCGAGCCATTCCACGATCGGCACGACGGGGCTGAATACGAAAGCGACATACGAACGGCCGCGCAGCCGGACCAGTTGACGCGTGGTATCCGCTCGGACGTCCATGTGTTCGACTCGCCTTTCTTAGTGAATGGTTAAGAATGCGGCGAACTTGGTTAACGAGTAATTAATGCGAAAACCCGCGCTGCGCGCAGAAAACGGCGAAACGATCGACGAATCCGGCGCATTTGTGGCCGGTTCTTGCTTCCGGACACGCGGGGCCGATGCCAAAAGCCTTTGAAAACAGGGGTCCTGTGAGTTGTAGTTAACGGGAGCTCAACTTACTTTCGTCACGTTTCCGACCTAAATTAGTCCTCGCGCGGTTCCAACAAACTTAAACAAACTTACGTGTGGTGGCGGAATCTTGGTATCCGGCAGTTCCATTCCGTCGGGCAGACGGACATTTGCCGGCAGGGGACGAGGCTGTGGAAGCCGTGAGCAGGGTGTGGCCGCGAGACGTGATCTCGCAGACAAGTGGCGTCGAACAGAAGGACGACGCCTCGCACCCTGATTCCGATCTTCCAACCGAGCTCGGGAGCGGACAGGAAGCGGGCGTGGATGATCCCGCGCGCCTCTTCCGTGACCTGGAACTCCTGTCCGACACGTCCAACGCCGTTTCGCCGGGGGACAATCCGCCGGGTCACCCGCCAAGCGTCATGAGGAGTGAGCGTATGAGTAGTGTGAGTGAGCAGGACCACATCAATCCCCGCGATCCCCTGTACTACGCACCGCGCTCGCTACGTGAGCGGTCGGCGGCGCGCGCGGCAAACCCCGATACACCGTTCTCTCCGGCGTCGTTCGATACCCAGCTCGAGAGCGCCGTATCCGATGCGCTGCGCCACCCCCTCGATCCCGAGATCATGCGCGAACCCGGCCTTGAATCGAAGAAGGCATTGTGGAGCGTTGCGGCACGCTTCGCTGGCGCCATCGGCGTCGCAGCGCTCGTGGCGCTGTTCTTCGTCGGCGCCGTGCCGGGATCGCGGCAAAGCGACGGTGAGCCGTCGACGTCCACCGGCATCGTACAGTCGATCAAGGCTGCCCTGTTCCAGTCAGGCGAGACCTCGCCAAAACCTGCGATCAGCGAATTCCAGGCCCTTCTAGCCTCCACGCCGCCGAGCGCTCCGGCATCGTCGGATCAGCCGCAATTGCTCAAGCAGTTCATGCAGTGGCGTGAACAGCCGGACCAGGCCACGCCACAACGCACCACCCCATGATCCAGACGGCGGGCCGATAATGCCCGGCTTTCTGTGATCTTGTTCTCAAGGAGTTTGCCATGACCTCGCATCGGATCACTTTATTGGTCGGTGCCGTGCTCCTCGGCATCGCAGGCAGCGCCCAGGCAGCCGGCGAAATCGCGATCGTGCGCGATCTTGCAGGCCGCGTCGGCCCCGTGATCGGCTCGGCCCAGGCCTGCCGCGACATTGCGCGTCCCCGCATCCAGACCATCGTCGACAAGTTTTCGCAGGTGATCCGGGAGGCCTCGTCGAACGAGGCCGAGCGTTCCGATCTCACCCAGGTGTTCGATCGCAGCGTCGCCGACGGCCGCACCGCCGTTACCTCGGGCAAGATCGATTGCGTCCGGGCCGACCGTCAGCTCGCCGATCTCGAGCGCTCGATCTCGGGACCGAGCCTCTCCAGCGTCATCGGCCCCTCGCCTGCCGCGGCGGCAACGGCTGCGAATGCGGCGACCGCGCCGACCGCCAACGTGCCGGCCGGGCCGCTGCCGCGCGGCATCGGCGAAAAGGAAATTCGCTTCGGCATCGCAGCCCCCTTCTCCGGCTCGGCCCGCGAGCTGGGACGTCAGATGAAGCTCGGCATCGAAACCGCCTTCAACCGGATCAACGATGCCGGCGGCGTCGACGGGCGGATGCTCAAACTGTTTGCCGCAGACGACGGCTACGAGCCCTCGCGCACTGCCGAGGCCATGAAGCAGCTTTATGAAAAGGACCAGGTGTTTGGCATCGTCGGCAATGTCGGCACGCCGACCGCCGCGGTCGCGATTCCCTACGCGCTCGAACGCCGGATGCTGTTCTTCGGGGCGTTCACCGGCGCCAACATCCTGCGCAACGATCCGCCGGATCGCTACGTCTTCAACTATCGCGCCAGCTACGTTCAGGAAACCGACGCTGTCGTTCGCTACCTCGTCAAGATCCGCCGGCTGCAGCCGCGGCAGATCGCAGTGTTTGCGCAGCAGGATTCCTACGGCGATGCCGGATTTCAGGGGGTCGCCAAGGCGTTCCGCGCGATGGGGGCAAACGACGGCGCCATCCTGCGGCTCAACTATGCGCGGAACACCGTCGACGTGGACGAGGCGATCAACCAGTTGAAGGTTGCGAAGCCGCCGATCAAGGCCGTCGTCATGGTCGCCACCTATCGGGCCGCGGCGCGGTTCATCGAGAAGACGCGCGATGTCTATCCCGGCTTGATCTACTCCAACGTCTCGTTCGTCGGTTCCACCGCGCTGGCCGAAGAACTGAAGCTGTTGGGACCGCGCTACACCAACGGCGTGATCGTGACGCAGGTGGTGCCGGCGGTGTCGGGCTATTCGTCAGCCGTGCTCGAATACAAGAACGCGCTCGCCAAATATTTCCCCGGCGAAGCGCCCGACTACGTTTCGTTCGAGGGCTATGTCGCCGCCAACGTCCTGATCGCGGGCATTAAGCGAACCGGCCCGCAGCTCGATACGGAGAAGCTGATCGACACGTTGGAGACCATGCGCAATCTCGACCTCGGTCTCGGGACCCAGCTGAGCTTCGGCCGCTCCGAGCACCAGGCCTCGAACAAGGTGTGGGGTACGGCCCTCGACGAAAGCGGACGTTACCAGCCGCTCGACCTCGAATGATCAAGACACGAGCCTCGGTGTACAACTCGGCTTCGGCCGCTCCGATCACACGGCCTCGCACAAGATCTGGGGCACGGCGCTCGACGAGAGCGGTCGTTTTCAGCCGGTCGATCTTGAATAGCCAAGTTCGCCCGCGATCGAAAAGGTAGCGGTACGCAGGGTCAGCGCCTTTCGATGACGAGGCTCTGGATGGCGCGGCCGAAATAGCCGCGCGCGTCGGCGAGCCGCGCCATTGCGAGCCCCGCGCCATCGGGGCCGATCCAGGATTCGGCATCGAGCAGTATCCAGTCCCCCTCCGGCTCCCGCGAAAAATTCACCGTCAGGTCGGCATTGAGAAAGGTCCACGCGCGAAAATCCAACACGGCCGAGGTGCCGTTGCAAAAATCCGCCGCCGCCATCGCCCGCATCGCCTGCGATACCGGCGAGCCCTCCACGATCGGCCGATCGACGCGGTACCAGATCGCGCCTGGGCCCGGCGCGCCGAACCGGCCGCGGGCAGCGCGCAGCGACATGCCGGTCACGAAGGGCGAAGAAGAAAAATCCGCAGGCTCGACGCGCGATTGATCCGGCCCTGGCAGTTCGATCGGCTCGATCGCGGCCTCTGGCGGGAAAGCATGAGTCTGCACCTTGATCTTCAGCACGGTCGCGCCAACCACGATCACGCCATTAGCCAACAGCCTGACGGCGCAGAGCTGAATCTTGCGCCCCTCGCGCAGCACTTCGGTCTCGATGGTCAGCGCCGCCACAGGCACGGGGCGCATCAGGTCGACGGTCACGCGCGCGATACGCATGGCGACCGGCGTCGGAATCCGCTCGGCCGCCCACACCACCAGCGCCGCCGGCGGCGAGCCGTGCTGCATGCTCGGGTCCCATGGCCCTGCGGCAAAAGGGCTGGTGACGACGTCGTTGCCGTCAACGCGAAAGATGGCATCCATTGCGTGAGAGGTCCTGTCGATCAAGGGAACAGCTTCTGCCTGCTTCGTCGGAACGAGTCGAGGCTGCAGCGGGCAGGACGGTGTGCATCATCTGTGGGAGGTGAAGAGCAAGACAGCGAGTCAAATGAACGCCATGCCGCCATTGAGGACGATGGTCTGTCCGGTCATGTAGCTGTTGCCGAGCACCATCGCGACGGCTTGTGCCACTTCGTCGGCCTGCCCCATGCGCCCGAGCGGGATGTTGCGCGCGAGGTCGGTCCGGCCGCCCATCATATCGGTCTCGATCAGCGACGGCGCCACCGCGTTGACGGTGATGCCTTCCTTGACCAGCCGCGCCGCATAGCCGCGCGTAAGACCCTCCATGCCGGCCTTGGAGGCGTTGTAGTGCACACCTATGGCGCCGGCGCCGCGCGCCGCACCTGACGAGATGTTGACGATGCGGCCCCATTTGCGCGCCCGCATCGCCGGCAGCACGGCCTGCGTGCACAGGAAGGCGGATTTCAGATTCACCGTGATGGTGCGGTCGAAATCATCTTCGGTGAGGTCGTCGACGCCACGCACCATCGCGACGCCCGCATTGTTGACGAGAATGTCGATCGGGCGGAGCGCGGAAGTGATCTGCTCGACCATGCCGGCAACGGCCGCCGCCTGCGAGACGTCAGCCGCAACGGCGATAGCGCGGCCGCCGCTTGCCTTGATGTCAGCAACGACCGCATCGGCATCAGCGGCGCGCTCGCGGTAATTGACCGCAACCGCGGCGCCGGCTTGCGCAAGCGTCCGTGCAATCGCCGCGCCGATGCCGCGGGATGCGCCCGTCACCAGCGCGACATGCGCGCTGAGATCCTGTTTGGCTGTCATCGCTTTCTCCGTCGTGTTCACGACAGGGCGCGCGCCCGCAAGACGCGTTACAGCGCGGGATCGACCGCCTCGTCATATTCCTTCTTGAAGCGCGCGATCAGTTCGGCCGCCGGCACCACCTTGCCGATGCCGCCGATACCCTGGCCCGAGCCCCAAATCTCCTTCCATGCCTTCGGCTTGGTGCGCTCGCCGGAGGCGTCGGTGCCGAAGCTCATCTTGGAGGGATCGGAGGTCGGCAGATCGTCGGGATTGAGACCGGCCTTGACGATCGACGGCTTGAGGTAGTTGCCGTGTACGCCGGTGAACAGGTTCGAATAGACGATATCTTCCGCCGACGAGGACGTAATCATCTCCTTGTAGGCCTCGACCGCGTTGGCTTCCTGGGTCGCGATGAAGGCGGAGCCGATATAGGCGAAGTCGGCGCCGAGAATACGCGCTGCGCGGATGGCGCGGCCATTGGCGATCGCGCCCGACAGCGCGATCGGTCCGTCGAACCAGAAGCGCGTCTCCTCGACGAAGGCGAGCGGCGAGATCGTGCCGGCATGGCCGCCGGCGCCGGCGGCCACCAGGACCAGGCCGTCGGCGCCCTTCTCGACCGCCTTGTGCGCGAATTTCTGGTTGATCACGTCGTGGAAGACGATGCCGCCCCAATTGTGCGCGGCCTTGTTGAGCTCCTCGCGCGCGCCGAGCGAGGTGATCAGCATCGGCACCTTGTACTTCTCGCAGGCCGCAAGGTCGTGATCGAGCCGGTTGTTGGATTTGTGAACGATCTGGTTCACCGCGAACGGCGCCGAGGGCCGCTCCGGATGCGCCTTGTCGTACGCCGCGAGTTCTTCCGTGATCCGCGCCAGCCACTCGTCGAGCAGAGAGGCGGGGCGCGCATTCAGCGCCGGAAACGATCCGACGACGCCGGCCTTGCACTGGGCGATCACGAGATCGGGCACGGAGATGATGAACAGCGGCGACCCGATCACGGGTATCGACAGGCGGCCCTTGAACAGCGCGGGCATGGACATACGAAGCGATCCTTCAGGTTCATTCGAGCGGGTGAGGCATCGCCGTAGAGATGCCGGGCATCATACCAACAAGGCAATCTTTCCAGTGTCAAGTATTGCGTTTTCGCGCTGCCGCATTGAGTTTTATGCAACCCGGTCTTCCCGCGCTAACGTCTTGTTTGCTCACGATCTTCTTTCCCGCGTCATGAGCCAAGCGGGGCTTTCGGGATCGTAGGCTACTGGCACAGCGCCCGCGTCACGTAATTTTCGGTCTTGCAGTCGCCGGCCTGGCGTTTGTAGCCCGGCAGGTACACTTTCGGCGAGCATTTCTCGGCGGCATCGGTGTCGAGACTCTTGCCTTCCTTGTAGCCCTTGCTCTGGCACAGCCGGTCGGCGCCAGCCTTGCAGTCCGGCGCGCCGTTGGCTGCCACCAGACACGCCGCCCGCCCGCTCACCATGATCGAGGGCCTGGCCAAGTTCGAAAGGCTGTCGCCGGCACCTTTGTTGCCCGCGTCGTCCATGGTTTCGCCCGGGCTCCTCAGCGGCGGCAGCAGCGATTTGGATTTCTCGAACAGTTTTCCGATTTCGTTGATCAGGCCCGGGTTTTCGTCGCGCGGGGACGGCGGCGGCTCGATCTGCTGCGGCTCGGGCCGGGCCGGCACCGATTGCTGGGCGGGCGATTGCAGGCCGAGCGAGGGCTGTGGAGTGCCCTGCGGCCAGCCGGCTTCGGGAGCGATCGTCAGCATGGGTGCAACGAGGCCCGCGGTCGCCAGTTGCGTCCCGCATAACCTGATCAAACGGCCGATTGAACCGGGCATAGGACCGAACGTAACCTGAAGCCGGGATGCCGGCAAAGCACTAGACCAGCTTGAAGGCGATGTAGAAGCCGAGCACCAGGACGACGGCGCCGATGGCCACCCACGTGCCGAGGCGCTTTTCCAGCTCCGCCCGAATCAGGTCGCCATAGCGGTTGAGCAGGACTGCGACCACGAAGAACCGCCCGCCGCGCGCCACGATCGAGCACAGGATGAACAGCCAGATGTTGTAGCCGGCAAATCCCGAGGTGATGGTCACGAGCTTGTAGGGGATCGGCGTCAGCCCCTTCAGCAGGATGATCACCGCGCCCCATTCGGCATAGGACGCGCGGAAGGTTTCGACCTTGTCGCTGAGACCGTAGACGGTGATCAGCCAGTGCCCGACCGAATCGTAGAGCAGCGCGCCGATCGCGTATCCAACCACGCCGCCGGCGACGGACGCGATCGTGCAAACGGTCGCGAACCACCAAGCCTTCTTCGGCCTGGCCAGCGACATCGGCAGCAGCATGATGTCGGGCGGGATCGGGAAGAACGAGCTTTCCGCAAAGGATACGGCCGCCATGATCCAGAGCGCATAGGGCTTGTCGGCGGCGTCGATGCACCAGTCGTAGGTCCGTTTCAGCATGCGCGCATGAACCATCCTGCGGCGGATTTGTCCATGCCGGAATAATAGGGATTTCGAGCGGAATTAATGCCGTTTACGGAGCCCGCGGCCTTCCAACGCGACAATTCGCCGCCGGACCGCGGGGGACGCCGTCGCTTTGGGCAGTGTCTCGTTGGGCAGTGTCTTGGGCAACGGCTTAGGCGACGCCTTGCCGACCACTGCGTTGCCCGCAACGGCCTTGGGCATTTTTGCCTTCGGCAGCTTCTCGGCGATGCCAAGCAGATCCTCGCGCCGCTCCATTTCGCTCCAGACGTCCTCGGGCTTCACACCGGCCGATGCCCAGAGAACGGTGAGGTTGTAGAGCAGATCTGCGCTCTCCCGGATCACCGCGTCGGTCTTGCCGTTGACGGCGTCGATCACGACTTCAATGGCTTCCTCGGCGAGCTTCTTGGCCATCTTGGAGGGGCCGCGCTGAAACAGCCGGGCCGTGCGCGACGTTGCCGGATCGAGGTCCCGGGCCGCGATGACAGCCTGATAAAGCCGCTCCAGCGAATCACTCATTCTTCGAACCTAATGCAATACCGTGGCCGGCGTGTTAACGGCCGGGCCTACAACCACAAAAAAATCCACCGGCTGTCCGGCCGGTGGATTCATCTTTAACGGTCGGTGGAAGTCGCGGTTTACCAACCGCCATAATAGGGGCCGCCGCCGTAGTAGCGGGGCCCGTAATAATGCGGGTTACCGTAATAGACCGGGCCACCGCCATAGTAGCCGTAGTTGTCATAGTAGTAGTTGCGGCGGTTCTGGGTGGCCGCGATCGCAAGCCCGGTGCCGACGATGCCGGCGAACGCCGCCGCTGCCGCAGCTCCGCCGCCGCCACCGCGATAATACCTGCGGCGTGCACTGATGTCGGTCGCGTCGCTGGTCCCGGTCGAGGCCGTGACGCCCTTGCTCGATGGCGCCGAGCCGGCGAACGTCGTGGTCGGCGCGACTGCCGTCAACGCCACCGCTACAACCGTCGCTACCGCGCCGGCGCGGCCGATCGATGAAAACACACCTTTTCGCGCAAACATCTCAACATCCTCCGTGGGAGCTGTGGCCTGACAGGCCCTCGATAGCTAACCCACTGGTGCATATTAGGTTCCCCAACCCGAACGGCAGCTGAACGATCTCGGGCAAAATCATGGCAGTCATCGACCGTTCAGGTTAGATGCTGCACACTGGTTCGCCCAAGGGCGATTCATGCCGTGAGCGATGTCATCAAACAGACATCGCCGGCGCGGCAACTTGTCCCACCTCGTGCTGATGTAATCTCGATGCGTGCGATCAGGACCAACGCCATCCGCTCTCGTCTGAGCGTTCTCCTGGCTTACCTTGCCGGCCTGTGCGCCGTCGTGGGGTTTGCGGCGAACAGCGCCCGCGCCGCGGACGAACCCCGGCCCCCGCTCCAGATCCAGTTCTCGCTCGACCGGCCGATCGATGCCGCGGCGGCGCCGTTCGTGATGGCGGCCAATGGCGGCCTGTTCAGCGCCGAGGCACTTGCGGTCACGACCAATATTGCCAGCGGATCATCGGACGCGATCGCGCGCGTCGCGGCAGGCACCAGCGATTTCGCGATGGTCGACATCAACGCATTGATGCGGTTTCGCGACAAGGACAAGCAGGGCGGCCCCCGGATCAAGGCGGTGTTCGCGCTGTTCAACAAGGCGCCCTATGCCATCATCGCCCGCAAGAGCCGCGGCGTCCGCATGCTGTCGGACATCGACGGCAAGACCCTCGGCGTCGCCGAAGGCGACCTGTCCGTCCGGTTGTGGCCGGCGGTGGCACAACAGAACGGCATCAAGCTCAAGCACGTGAAGCAGAGCAGCATCAGCGCCGCGGTGCGCGAGCCGATGCTGTCGGCGGGCCAGATCGATGCCGTGACCGGGTTCTCCTACCTGTCGGCGATCAATCTGAAAGACCGCGGCGTGCCGGCCGACGATCTGGCGGTGCTGAAATTCGCCGACTATGGCTGCGAGGCCTATGGCTTCGCCATTATCGTCAATCCGGCCCTGGCGGCCGCCAAGCCCGAGGCGGTGAAAGGCTTCGTGCGAGCTGTGATCGGCGGCCTGAATCTCACGGTCAAGGACCCCGCAGCCGCCGCGACGGAGGTCGCCAACCGCATGGACGGCGGCGCGAAGGACCTTGAGCTCGAGCGCCTGCAAACCATTCTGCGCGACAACATCCTGACCAGCGAAGTGAAACGCAACGGCATCGGCGCGATCGATCCGGCGCGCTTCGAACGCGCGATCGATCAGGTCGCGGAGGATTTCAAGTTTCAGAAGCGGCCGCAGGCGTCGGATATCTTCGACGACCAGTTCCTGCCGCCGCTCAACGGGCGGCTGATTAATTGAATAAAACTGGTCCGTCATGGTGAGGAGGCGCAAAGCGTCTCCGGACGACGCCGCGCATCGCCGGGCGAACCATAAGGCCCCAACAGCACCCGCGGCCCATCCTTCGAGACACCGCTTCGCGGCTTCTCAGGATGAGGCTGGTGGGCGTGTGTCCGCAGCGACCGGAACAAAATTCATCCCGCTCTGGTTCTCTACCGCGATCCCTGATTAGTATAGTGGCCGCTGATCGCTTCCATTGAGTCTTTCCCCTGATGTCCGTGCTACGCCTTTACACCCGCGTCCTCGAGCTGCTCGGCAAGGAGGCGCGGCTGGGCTGGATTCTCGCCGTCGCCAACCTGCTACTGGCAGGCGCGCAATTCGCCGAGCCGGTGCTGTTCGGCAAGATCGTCGACGTGCTTTCGGGCAAGCCGCAGACCGGGCCGCTGGCAACGAATTCGGCATGGCCGCTGCTGGCGGCGTGGGTGGCGTTCGGCCTGTTCACCATCGCGTGCAGCGCCCTGGTCGCGCTCCATGCCGACAAGCTGGCGCACCGGCAGCGCCAGGCGGTGCTGACCGATTATTTCGAGCACATCATGCAACTGCCGCTGACCTTCCACACCGGCACCCATTCCGGCCGGCTGATGAAGGTGATGCTGAACGGCACCGACGCGCTGTGGCGGCTCTGGCTCGGATTCTTCCGCGAGCATTTTGCGGCGATCCTGTCGCTGGTGGTGCTGCTGCCGCTCGCGCTCTACATCAACTGGCGGCTGGCGATCCTGCTGTTCGTGCTGTGCGTCGTATTCACCGTGCTGACCACGCTGGTGGTGCGCAAGACTTACGGCATGCAGAGCGAGGTCGAGGCGCAGTACAGCGATCTATCCGCGCGCGCGTCCGACGCGCTCGGCAACGTCGCGCTGGTGCAGAGCTTTGTGCGGATCGATGCCGAAGTGCAGGGCCTGCGCTTCGTCGCCGACAAACTGCTCGCCGCACAGATGCCGGTATTGGGCTGGTGGGCGCTGGTCACCGTCATCACCCGCGCTTCCACCACCATCACCGTGCTCGCGATCTTTACCGTCGGTATCTACCTGCACGCGCAGGGACAGACGACGGTCGGCGAGATCGTGATGTTCGTGAGCTTTGCGACGATGCTGATCCAGAAGCTCGAACAGGTGGTGAGCTTCATCAACAGCGTGTTCATGGAGGCGCCACGCCTGCAGGAATTCTTCGACGTGCTGGACGCAGTGCCGGCGGTGCGCGACCGGCCCGGCGCTGTCGATACCGGACGACTCTCCGGCCTCGTCGAATTCCACGACGTCTCGTTTTCCTACGACGGCAAGCGGCCCGCGGTCGAAGACGTTTCGTTCACGGCACTGCCCGGCCAGACCATCGCGCTGGTCGGCTCGACCGGCGCCGGCAAATCGACCGCGATCGCGCTTCTGCATCGCGCCTTCGATCCGCAATCCGGCATCATCAAGATCGACGGCATGGATGTCCGCGCCCTGAAACTGACCGCGCTGCGGCGGAACATCGGCGTGGTGTTCCAGGAGGCGCTGCTGTTCAACCGCTCGCTCGCCGACAATCTGCTCGTCGGCAAGCCCGATGCGACCGAGGAGGAAATGCGCCTCGCCGCAACCCGCGCGCAGGCCCTCGACTTCATCGAGCGCAGCGAAAAGAAGTTCGACACTCATGCCGGCGAGCGCGGCCGCATGCTGTCCGGCGGCGAGCGCCAGCGCCTGTCGATCGCCCGCGCGCTGTTGAAGGACCCGCCGATCCTGATCCTGGATGAGGCCACCAGCGCGCTCGACGCCGTGACCGAGGCCAAGGTCAACGCTGCCCTCGACGAGGTGATGAAGGGCCGCACCACCTTCGTGATTGCGCACCGGCTTTCGACCATCCGCAATGCCACCAGGATCCTGATGTTCGACAATGGCCGGGTGATCGAAAGCGGAACTTTCGACGAACTGGTGGCCAAGGGCGGTCGTTTTGCGGAACTCGCAAGGGCCCAGTTCATGGTGCAGGAGAGTGCCCGCGCCGGAATCGAGGTCAAATAAGACTGGGGTGAGCCAGGAACCTGCGTGAGCGCCGTCACGGTCAAATACCGCCGAATTTGCCACGATTTCGTCCACGATTTAATTGCCCGGCCCCTGTTCTGAATAGCCAAGCCGGTATAGGTTTGCTTCGCCGCAGAGCAACGGCGCCGGACACGCTTGAAACCCGAACACTAGATCTCAAGGACCTCCTTTTCGAAGGCGGGTCTCAAAGGACCGGAACGGAAAAGTGCATTTTCTTCGCCCGCTGCTTTGCAGCCCGTCGCTCACCTGGATTCTTGTTGCGGCGGCGTTCGCCGTCGTGACGCCGCGCGCCGCGCACGCCGAAGCGCTGCTGGTCGTCGAGGCCGACACCGGCAAGGTGCTGCAGGCTGACAACGCGACGATGCCCTGGTATCCGGCTTCCGTCACCAAGATCATGACCGCCTACGTCACGCTGAAGGCGGTGAAGGAAGGACGCCTCTCGCTCGACACGCTGCTCACGGTGTCGCCGGTCGCCGCCTCGCAGTCGCCTTCCAAGATGGGTTTTCCTGCGGGCACCCAGGTCACCGTCGACAACGCGCTGAAGATGATGATGGTGAAGTCGGCCAACGACATGGCCGTGGTGCTCGCCGAGGGCGTCGGCGGGTCGGTCGACGGTTTCTCTGGTATGATGAACCAGACCGCCCAAAGGCTCGGCATGACGCAGACGAGCTACGTCAACCCGAACGGGCTGCCGGCAGACGGACAGGTCACGTCGGCGCGCGATCTTGCGATGCTGGCGCGCGCCGTTATCCGCGACCTGCCCGAATACGAATACTTTATGCATATCCCCTCGATCCGTTACGGCCGCAGGGTGACGCAGAATTTCAACAAGCTGATCGGACGCTATCCCGGCGCCGACGGTTTCAAGACCGGCTTCATCTGCGCTTCCGGCTACAATCTGGTCGCCTCCGCGACGCGCAATGGCAAGCGGCTGATCGCGGTGGTGCTCGGCTCCTCTTCGGGACACCAGCGGGCGGTGCGCGCGGCGCAATTGCTGGAGCGCGGCTTCGGCGGCGGGCTTGGCTGGCTGAAGCCCGCGCTCGGCACCGTCGACAATCTGGTCCCCGTCGATGCGACGCCGCCGAACCTGCGCGAGGAGATGTGCAACGGCAAGCGCAAGCGGCCGGCGACCGACGAGGACGCGGACGTTGTCGCCTCCAACGGCAACGCCTCGGCCGGTGAAACGGCGGTGGCGTTCTTCACCGCCGGGCTGCAACCGCCGACGGGCAAGCCGTCCGAGTTGCTGGCGGCCGCGGCCGAGCCGTCCGAGCCCATTCCGGTCTATACCGGCCCGACCAAGACCGGCGCCGCCTTGATCGCAGCCGTTGCGGCGGAGGCCGAGAAGCAGGCGTCGTCGGCAAAGCGCGGCAAGAAATCGAAGATCGCGGCGAAGAAGCCTGACGCCGCGGCGCCAAAGGCCGAAGCCAGCGCGAAGCCGGCCGCCAAGCCTGCTGCGGTCAGGCATGCGAACGCCAAGCCGGAGGTTGCCGCCAAGCCGACCCCGGCCGCCGCATCGGCCGAAAAAAAGCCAGCCGCCAAACCCGCGGCCGCCAAGCCCGTCGCCGACAAGCCCGTAGCCGCCAAGCCTGCAGCCGTGGGGGACAAGCCGGCGCCGAAGCCGGCCAAGCCGAACGCCGCCGCTAAACCCAAGGGTGAAACCAAGCCGGCTGGTTAACGGCCTGCAAACTGGTGCAATTAGGCAGTTTTGCTGCCGTTCGGCCGAACTATTCCAGCTCACTCCAATGCGTCGATAGCGCGCAGCCGCTTGCCATCGGCGGCGGCATTCACAATACTGCCCAAAACAAGGTGCGCCCGGCCGAGAAACAGGGCGCCATAGCGTTTTCGAGCGAAGCAGCTACCGCCTCGCACGAGGAAAACGCGCCAAAACAAAGATTAGAGAGCGCGGATCTGATGCAATCAGAGCGGGCTCGGAACCAGAGGGGAAATACCATGGAGCGGATCTGGCTCAAGCAATATCCGGCCGGCGTGCCAGCCGATATCGACGTCAACCAGTACTCGTCGCTCGTTGAGCTATTGGAAGAGAGCTTCAAGAAATTCGCCGATCGCAAGGCGTTCATCTGCATGGACAAGTCGATCAGCTACCGCGACCTCGATGAGATGTCCGCAGCCCTCGGCGCCTACCTGCAGAGCAAGGGCCTGCAAAAAGGCGCCCGCGTCGCGCTGATGATGCCGAACGTGCTGCAATACCCGGTCTCGACCGCCGCCGTGCTGCGCGCCGGCTATGCTGTCGTGAACGTCAATCCGCTCTACACCCCGCGCGAGCTCGAGCATCAGCTCAAGGATTCCGGCGCCGAGGCGATCATCGTGCTGGAGAACTTTGCCACCACGGTGCAGCAGGTGATCGCGAAGACGTCTGTCAAGCACGTGATCGTCGGCAGCATGGGCGACCTGCTCGGCTTCAAGGGCGTGATCGTCAACCTCGTGGTGCGCAAGGTGAAGAAGATGGTGCCGGCCTGGTCGATCCCGGGCGCAGTGCCGTTCAACGAGGCGCTCGGCGCTGGCCGCAGCCTGAAGCTCAGCAAACCGCAGCTTAACCGCGACGACGTCGCCTTCCTGCAATATACCGGCGGCACCACCGGCGTCTCCAAGGGCGCGACGCTGCTGCACAGGAACATTCTCGCCAACGTGCTGCAGAACGACGCGTGGTTGCAGCCGGCGCTGAAGAAGCCGCCGCATGTCGAGCAGCTCTTCATCGTCTGCGCGCTGCCGCTCTATCACATCTTCGCGCTGACCGCGTGCTTCCTGCTCGCGATGCGGGCCGGCGGCGTCAACCTCCTGATCCCGAACCCGCGCGACATACCGGGCTTCATCAAGGAGCTGCAGAAGTACCAGGTCAACAGCTTCCCGGCGGTCAACACGCTCTACAACGCCCTGCTCAACGCGCCTGGCTTCGATAAGCTCGACTTCTCCAAGCTGAAAACCTCGTTCGGCGGCGGCATGGCGACACAGAAGCCGGTCGCCGAGAAATGGCTGAAGGTGACGGGCTGCGCGCTGTCCGAAGGCTACGGCCTGTCCGAGACCTCGCCGACGCTGACCTGCAACCCCGCAGACACTGACCAGTTCTCCGGTTCGATCGGCATCCCCGTGCCCTCGACCTATATCTCGATCCGCGACGATGACGGCAAGGAAGTGCCGCTCGGCGAAGCCGGCGAGATCTGCGCCAAGGGCCCGCAGGTAATGGCCGGCTACTGGAACCGGCCGGAAGAAACCGCGAATGTGATGACTGCGGACGGCTTCTTCCGCACCGGCGACATCGGCGTGATGGACGAGCGCGGCTACACCAAAATCGTCGACCGCAAGAAGGACATGATCCTGGTCTCGGGCTTCAACGTCTATCCGAACGAGATCGAGGAAGTGATCGCGAGCCATCCGGGCGTGCTGGAATGCGCCGTGATCGGCGTTGCGGATGCGAAGTCCGGCGAGGCGGTGAAGGCCTTCATCGTCAAGAAGGACCAGAACCTCTCGGCCGATGACGTCATCAAGTTCTGCACCACGCAGCTCACCGCCTACAAGGTGCCCAAGCAGATCGAGTTCAGGACCGACCTGCCGAAGACCAATGTCGGCAAGATCCTGCGCCGCGAACTTCGCGACGAGAAGAAGGCCGCGGCCTAAAGAGGGCCCGCGGACCCCTGACATGACCGAAACAAGCGTCGCGCCGGCCGACATTCTGGCCTTCTGGCGCGACGCCGGCCCTAGCCGCTGGTACACGCGCGATGACGTGTTCGATGCGGAAGTGCGCCGGCGCTATCTAGGCCTTTGGCAGAAGGCAGCCGCCTGCGAATTGTCGTCATGGGAAGAGAGCGATGACGGCGCGCTGGCGCTCGTCATCGTGCTCGACCAGTTTCCCCGCAACATGTTCCGTGGCGATATCAGAACCTATGCCAGCGACGCCCAGGCGCGTGCGGTGGCGCACCGCGCTATCGCGCACGGGGTCGACGCGCGGATCGATGGCACTTTACGTGAATTCCTCTATCTGCCCCTGATGCATTCGGAGCACCTGCCCGACCAGTTGCGTTGCATCGAGCTGTCACGTGCAGCCGGCCACGCCGAAAACCTGAAATGGGCAAAACACCACGCCGATATCATCCGCCGCTTCGGCCGCTTCCCTCACCGTAACCACATTTTGGGCCGCGCGAGCACGCCCGAGGAGCAGGCCTTTTTGAACGAAGGTGGCTTTTCGCCCTGATGACGGAAGCGTGAATGGCCTTGGCCGTTGCCGTTTCGTCTCGCCTGAATATTGTGCCGGTCACCCGACCGGTCTAAGAAACAAACCGCTCATTGAGGGAGAATTGACGATGACGATCCAAGTTGGCGAAAAGCTGCCGGAAGCCAAGTTTCGCGTGATGACGGCGGAAGGCCCGCAGGTCAAAACCACCGACGATATTTTCAAGGGCAAGAAAGTGGCGCTGTTTGCGGTGCCCGGCGCCTATACCGGCACCTGCCACAAGATGCACCTGCCGAGCATCTTCCTCAACGCCTATGCCATCAAGGACAAGGGCGTGAACACCATTGCCATCGTCTCCGTCAACGACGCCTTCGTGATGAACGCCTGGAAGCGCGACACCGATCAGCGCGACGAGGCCGTGTTCCTCGCCGACGGCAATGCCGACTTCACCAAGGCGATCGGCATGGAGCTCGACGCCTCCGGCAACGGCCTGGGCATCCGCTCCAAGCGCTATTCGATGCTGGTCGACGACGGCGTGGTGAAGAAGCTCAACCTCGAGCCGGCGCCCGGCAAGGTGGAGGTTTCCGGCGGCGATACGCTGCTGGGGCAGCTGTAAGCTGCGGCACCCTCGCCGCAAACCACACTGTCGTCGCCCGGCTTGACCGGGCGGTCCAGTACTCCGCGGCTTCTCGTATCGATCACTGATGTCTCTGGAATACTGGATCACCCGCCTTCGCGGGTGATGACGGCTGTTGGGCGTGGCTGACCGCCCAGCCTACTTCCCCACTCTCTCCTGCAACCTCGCCATCGCCACGCCTTCACGCGCCAACTCATCGGCGCGTTCGTTTTCGGCGTGGCCGGCGTGGCCCTTGATCCAGTGCCAGCGCACCTGATGCGGTTTCAGCGCGGCGTCGAGCCGCTGCCATAGTTCGACATTCTTGACCGGCTTCTTGTCCGCGGTGCGCCAGCCGTTCCGCTTCCAGCCATGGATCCAGCCGGTGATGCCCTGGCGCACATACTGGCTGTCGGTGGTGAGATCGACCACGCAGGGCTTCTTCAGCGCTTCCAGCGCCGAGATCGCCGCCATCAACTCCATGCGGTTGTTGGTGGTGTGCGGCTCGCCGCCCTTCAATTCCTTTTCGGTCTCTCCGAACCGCAGGATCGCGCCCCAACCGCCGGGGCCGGGATTGCCCGAGCAGGCGCCGTCGGTGAAAACGGTGACGTGAGGCAATTCGCTCAAGCGACGCATCCCGGCTGAATCAGTCCGTAGTCGCGCACGCTGGAAACGCTCTGGTGGAAGCGCAGCTTGCGGACGTATTCGAGCGGGTCCTTCGGCTTCACCAGCGCGCCCGGCGGCACGTTGAGAAAGTCGACGAGCCGTGTCAGCAAAAAGCGCAGCGCCGCGCCGCGCGCCAAAAGCGGCAGCGCCTCCTGCTCGGTATCAGACAATTGCCGCTCGCGGCCGTAAGAATTGAGCAGCGCGCGCGCCTTGGTGACGTTGAAGGAATGATCCGCTTCGAAGCACCACGCGTTCAGGCAGATCGCGGCGTCGTAGGCCAAAATGTCGTTGCAGGAGAACGGGAAGTCGATCAGGCCGGACAGCTTGTCGCCGAGGAAGAAGACGTTGTCGGGAAACAGGTCGGCATGGATGACGCCGAGCGGCAGATCTTTCGGCCAGCACGCTTCGAGGTGATCGAGTTCGCGCGCGATAAAGTCCTGCAGGCCCGGTGCGACGCTGTCGGCGCGCGGTGCGGCGAGATCGAACAGCGGCCGCCAGCCCTCGACCGACAACGGGTTCTTGCGGAACATCGGAAAGTCGTGGCCGGCCAGATGCATTTTCGCCAGCGCCTCGCCGACGCCGGCACAATGCGCGGCGTTCGGCCGCCGCGGCCACATGCCTTCAAGGAAGTTGATGATCGCCGCAGGACGCCCGGCCAGTTCGCTGTAGACCTCGCCCTTGCGATTCCTCGCCGGCTGCGGACAACGCACGCCGCGCTCGGCCAGATGCGCCATCAGCGACAGGAAATACGGCAGATCGTCCACCGCCACGCGCTTTTCATAGAGCGTGAGGATGAACGCGCCCTTGCTGGTATGCACCAGGAAGTTGGAATTCTCGACGCCCTCGGCGATGCCCTTGTAGGAGAGCAACTCGCCGATGTCGTAGCCTTTCATGAACTCCGCGAGGTCTTCGGCGGCGACGTCGGTATAAACCGCCATGAGAAACCTCAGGCGGCGTCGGGTCGCAGCGAGCGCGGCAACGGAAAGAACTCGTTCTCTTCCGCGGCCGAAACCGTCTCCACATGCAGTTCATAACGCTCGGCGAAAGCGCCCATGATCTCCTCGACGATCACTTCCGGCGCGGAAGCGCCTGCGGTAATGCCGAGGCTCTTGATGCCTTCGAAGCGCGACCAGTCGAGATCCGAGGCGCGCTGCGCCAGCACCGAAACAGGGCAGCCCTCGCGCTCGGCGACTTCGCGTAAGCGCTGCGAGTTCGACGAGTTCGGCGCGCCGACCACGATCAGCGCATCGACCACCGGCGCCACCTTCTTGACCGCGAGCTGGCGGTTGGTGGTGGCGTAGCAGATGTCTTCCTTGTGCGGCCCGTTGATGTTCGGGAAACGCTCCTTGAGCAGCGCGACGATCTCAGCGGTGTCGTCGATCGACAGCGTCGTCTGCGTCACGAAGGCGAGGTTGTTCGGATCCTTCGGCGTGAAGGTCTTGGCGTCGTCGGCGGTCTCGATCAACGTCACCGCGCCCGGCGGCAACTGGCCGAGTGTGCCGACCACCTCGGGGTGGTGCGAATGCCCGATCAGCAGGATTTCACGGCCGCGCTTGAAATGGATCGCAGCCTCGCGGTGCACCTTGGTGACCAGCGGGCAGGTCGCATCCAGCGAGAAGAAATTCCGGGCCCGGGCGTCGGCCGGAACCGATTTGGGAACCCCATGGGCCGAGAACACCACCGGGGCGTTGGTATTATCGGGAATTTCGGCGAGTTCCTCGACGAAGATCGCGCCCTTGGTTTTCAGGCTGTCGACCACGTAGCGGTTGTGCACGATCTCGTGACGGACGTAGACAGGGGCGCCATAAATGGCGAGCGCCCGTTCGACGGTATCGATGGCCCGCACCACCCCGGCGCAGAAGCCACGGGGGGAACAAAGCACGATTCTGAGGTCTGGTTTCGCTGACGTTGACACAGAAGGCATTGGGGCTATCTCGGGGACCGAATCACCCCTAGCCGGCGGGCTGGGAACGGCCAATTCGCATAAGGACTTGGGACTGCTTTCGCCCTCTGTCAAGGCACTTTAGCAGACCATTGCGCCAAAGGGGCTGGAAGGCGTATATAGCGCCCTAATTCCCGTCATCCCCGATGACCATAGGCTTCGCCTCCAAAAAGAGGTGGGCGAGGCACAAAGGAGATTTGCCATGAGCAATGCACCGCTGATGCCCAAGGCGACGGCCGTGTGGCTGGTCGATAATACGGCGTTAACCTTCGACCAAGTGGCCGATTTCACCAAGATGCACCCGCTCGAAGTCCGCGCCATCGCCGACGGCGACGCCGCCCAGGGCATCAAGGGCATGGACCCGATTTCGACGGGCCAATTGACCCGCGACGAGATCGAAAAGGGCGAAAAGGACCCGAATTACCGCCTTAAGCTCGGCGAGAGCAAGGTCGTGCTGCCGCCGGCTGCCAAGAAGAAGGGCCCGCGCTACACCCCGGTGTCGCGCCGCCACGAGCGCCCGAGCGCGATCCTGTGGCTGGTCCGCAACCATCCCGAATTGAAGGACGCGCAGATCATGCGCCTGGTCGGCACCACCAAGACCACCATTGCCTCGGTCCGCGACCGCACCCACTGGAATGCCTCGACGCTGACCCCGATGGACCCGGTGACGCTCGGCCTGTGCTCGCAGATCGAGCTCGATTTCGAAGTGCAGCGCGCGGCGAAGGAAAAGCCGGTGCCCGCGGCCTACGGCGGCGCCACGCTCCTTCCGGCCTCCGAGACCACGAAGAAGGAGCCGGAATTCGAGCCGAGCGAAAAGAAAGAGGACGACCTCAACCTCGACGCCGTGTTCGCCAAGCTGAAGACGATCGGCGGCAAGAAGCAGGACGACGACGAGTAAGGTTGTCAGCTGCGGCCGATGCCGAACGCGGCGGGGCAACCTGCCGCGTTTGTGAGGGCGCGATCACCGCGTGGTCGGGTTGGCCGGACCGGCGGCAGCCTGTTCACGTGAGAGCCGCGCAATGTGCTGCAGAAGCTCGTCGGCCAGGAACGGCTTGAGTAGTACTAAAATGCCCTGCGCGATAATCGGCTCCACGATTTCCGACCGGATGTCTCCGGTCATGACAATGGCCGGGACGTTTCGGCCGAGAGCCGCTCGCAAATCACCGATTGTCGTCACGCCGTTTGTCGAGCCCTGAAGATTGTAGTCGCATAGCAGCACATCGGGGCGGATTTCCTGACGGCGGACGCGCGCCAGTGCCTCGTCTGCGGTTGCGACCACGATCGCCTCTATGCCGCGCTCTTTCAGCAGGCGGCTGATCGATGCGCGCACGCTCGCCTCGTCCTCGACGACAAGAATAGTCCCGCGGAAGTCGCCCTTCTCATATCGCGGCTTCTGCGTCCGTTCGCACCTGTCGCCATTCCCGTCGCCGCGCGGGACCTCGATCGTAATGACGGTGCCCTTGCCAGGTGTGGAATGCGCACCGATCGGATGATCCAGCATCTCCCCCAGACGCCTGACGATCGCCAGGCCCAATCCGAGGCCGCCACGTTCTGCTTCAGGCGAGCCCTGATAGTATTCCTGAAAGATATGCGGGAGCTGATCCTGCGTAATGCCAATGCCGCTGTCCCAGACTTCGATCCGGACCTTGTTGCCCACCCGCCGGCAACCCAGCAGAATCCTTCCCCGATCGGTGTATCGCAGCGCGTTCGAAAGCAAATTTCGTATCATCGTTTCGAGCATGCGCTTGTCGCTGCGGACCAGCAGTCCCGAACGCACCATGCGCCACCGCAAGCCTCTGTCGGTGATGGCACCGGAGAAGTCGGCCGCCAGGGAATCAAATATCTCCTTGATCGCGAAGTCGCTCTTCGACGGACGAAGACTTCCCGCCTCAAGACGATTCACATCAAGCAGGCTCGACAGAATGCTGGACATGGTGTCGAGAGATCGCGCCATCCCGTCGACAAGCTCGCGCCCCTCGCCGCCCGTGAGGTGCAGCCCAAGCGAACCTTGCAGAAATCTCAGCGTTTGCAGGGGCTGGCGCAAATCATGACTGGCAGCGGACAGAAAGCTGGATTTTGCGCGATCTGCCAATGCGGCTGATTTCCAGGCGCGAGAAATCTCTCCCTCAAACCGTTTGCGCTCCGTGATGTCGGTCGTCAGGCCGCTGATGCGTATCGGTTTCCCGGTCGAGTCGACGCGGGTGATGGCGACCTGCTCCAGCCAAACTTCGCCGCGCCCATCCGGTCGCATGAATCGGAACGTCATCGAGTGTGAGGGGTCGTCCGGGCGGACCGCGCCCAAGCGAGCGGTGACGGACGGGCGGTCATCGGGATGGACTTGCCTTATCCAGTTCGCACCGTCGATAAATTGTTGTGGACCAAGACCTAGGATTTCAGCGGCATTCCGGCTCACCTCGATCAGACCAGTCTGTAGATTCCAGTCGAAGGTGATCACACCGCCGGCCCGAAGCGCCTCTTCAAGCCGACGCTCCCGTTCGAGAATCGCAGTTTCGTGTTGCCGACGCTCGCTGAACAGCGCCGCAAGAACCAGCGCGCCGAACGACGTGGCCAGAATGGTGGCTTGAGCGGACAGGATACGTTCCTCGATCGGCGACCGCGGGTCGCCGAAAAGACCGACGGCAAATATCGTCGTCCATACGATCGTGATCGCGCACAGGAACGTTGCGATCGCCGTAAAGGCCGGACGAACGCGGGCAGCGATCCACACGAACAGCGGAGCGAGCGAGGCAATCGCCAGTTCGAGGGTCCACGGCTTGTTGGGCAGAATGACGAGGAGGACACACAGGGTGGCCACGATCGCAAGCGCGAAAGCCCCCTCCGCAATTTCGCGCTTCGGCGGCGCTTTGCGCAGGAACGATGCGAGGCCGACCACAAGAGGCGCAACGGCGATGGTACCCACCGTGTCGGAAACGAGCCAATGACTCCATACCGCCACAGGCGATGCGGCCGGGGCATGGAACAACACAAACCCGAGCATGCCGACCAAACCATCGACCATGGCGGCAACGACCGTGGCGGCGAATAATCCAAGGACACAACGCAGCTCATCGAGTTCGAATGGAGCGCCGCAAAATCGCTGGATCAGCCCTGAGACGATAAGGGGACCGCTGGCATTCGCCACCGCGAAAAACGTGGTGCTGGCAAGATTGCGATCGCCGAGCAGATTGGCCGCAAAAGTGGAAGCGACCACCGCGACGACGACCGGCCACCGCACCGCCGGGCCGAACGCCACCAGAATCCCGGTGGCCACGCCCGCGGCCGGCCAGAACACGGCAACGCCATCAGACTTTTCGAGCAGAGCGAGGCTGAGACGCGCGGCGAGGAAAAAGACGATTGCAACGAGAATTGAAACAGTCCAAGGCGGCCACGCTGCGGACGATGGCGCTGGAGGTGCGTTAGTTGTAGCCGCCTCCAAGCTCATCGGACACATCCGCTTGGCTACGCAACTCGGCTAAATTCAGACCGCCCGCACCACTGCGTCGGCCGATTGCTGCAATGAAAGAACTCGCCCGCTCAGTATTTAATGCCAAAAGTAGCCTGACAAGTGCCATTCCGTGCATTTCATGTGTGAGCGTCCGGGAGCTTGGTGCGCTCCGCTCGTTAAGCCTCGCTCGTCTGGCCCCCACAGGAACGGCAAGATCGTACCACTAGCCCAGCTCTATCTCGTCGTTGATCTCATGCGAGAGGCTGATACTGCCGATCGTCAAAACCATCTTCGCCGGCAGCTTCTCGTGGCCCTTCAGCTTGCCGGCGTCGAGCGCGTCGCGCACGGCCTTTTCGATCTCGCGTTGCGAGGTGACGCCGACTTGCTTCAGAAACTTGCGCAGGCTGGCGTTGAAGACATCTTCGTTCATGAGAGCCTCCTGATCACGGCCGGACCGGGTTGTTCAGCATCTGCTCGGCCATATTGCGCTGGGCGCGGTCAGCACGGGCGTTGGCGTTGCCACGCTGCACGTCGCGGTTCTTGCGGCAATTGACGTATTCGTTCGAGCCCACCGCGACATTGTTGGCACGGCAGAATGCATCGTCGTCCGCGCTGGTATCGACCATGGTCGGCTGGCCGCGTTCCAGGCAGCCAGCGAGCAAGGGGGCGGCGAGCATGAGGGTGATGACGTGCTTTGCAAGTCCAGACTGCATGCGGGGCTCCCATTGTTCCATCTCGTCATTGCCGGGCTTGACCCGGCAATCCATCGAAAAGATGGCAGCCTGCTTTGACGATGATGGATGCCCGGGTCAAGCCCGGGCATGACGAGCAGGGCTGGCTTGGAACCCTACACCCTGCCCTTCAGCGCGTCGCCGATTTCGTCCAGCACCTTCGGGTCCTCGATGGTCGCCGGCATGGTCCAGCTCTCGCCGTCGGCGATCTTTTTGATGGTGCCGCGCAGGATCTTTCCGGAGCGCGTCTTCGGCAGCCGCCCGACGGTGATCGCGAGCTTGAACGCCGCGACAGGGCCGAGCTTGTCGCGCACCAGCGCCACGATCTCCTTTTCGATTTCCGCAGGCGCTCGCGCGACGCCGGCCTTCAGCACCAGGAAGCCGCAAGGCACTTCGCCCTTGATAGGGTCCTTGATGCCGAGGACGGCGCATTCAGCGACATCGGGATGGGAGGCCAGAATTTCCTCCATGCCGCCGGTGGAGAGGCGATGACCGGCAACATTGATGATGTCGTCGGTGCGGCCCATTACCCAGACATAGCCGTCCTCGTCCTTGTAACCGGCGTCCGAGGTCTTGTAGTAGCCGGGGAACTCCGTCAGGTAGGCTTCCCTGAAGCGCGCGTCCTGCTCCCACAGGGTCGGCAGGCAGGCGGGCGGCATCGGCAGCTTGATCACGATCGAGCCCATGGTGCCCGCGGGCACCGGCTTGGATGCCTCGTCGACCACGTCGACCTGATAGCCTGGCATCGGCACTGTCGGAGAGCCGTGCTTGACCGGCAGCATGCCGAGACCCACCGGATTGCCGGCGATGCACCAGCCGGTTTCGGTCTGCCACCAGTGATCGATGACCGGCACCTTCAATTGCGCTTCCGCCCATTCCACCGTCGGCGGATCGGCGCGCTCGCCGGCCAGAAACAGCGTGCGGAATTTCGACAGATCGTATTTCCGGATGAACGCGCCGTCCGGATCCTCCTTGCGAATGGCACGGAACGCGGTCGGCGCGGTGAACAGCGCGACCGCCTGGTGTTCGGAAATGACGCGCCAGAACGCACCGGCATCCGGCGTGCCGACCGGCTTGCCCTCATACATGATCGAGGTCGCGCCATGAATCAGCGGGCCATAGACGATGTAGCTGTGGCCAACCACCCAGCCGATATCGGAGCCGCACCACCAGACCTCGCCAGGCTTGACGCCGTAAAGATTGAACATCGACCATTTCAGCGCAACCAGATGCCCGCCATTGTCGCGCACGACGCCCTTCGGGATTCCCGTGGTGCCGGAGGTGTAGAGAATATAAAGCGGATCGGTCGCGAGCACCGGCGTGCAGGGCGCGGCCTTGCCGGCACCAAGCGCGGCGTCGCGGAGCGCTGCCCAGTCGTGATCGCGGCCCGCTGTGAGTTCGCAAGGGTGCTGCGGCCGTTGCAGGATGACGCAAGCCTGGGGCTTTGCGCTTGAAAGCTTGATCGCCTCGTCGAGCAGCGGCTTGTATTGCACGATGCGGCCGGGCTCAATGCCGCAGCTTGCCGAGAAGATCAGTTTCGGCTTGGCGTCGTCGATCCGACTAGCAAGCTCCTTTGCAGCAAAGCCGCCGAACACTACCGAATGCACCGCCCCGATGCGCGCGCAGGCCAGCATCGCAAACACCGCTTCCGGCACCAGCGGCATATAGAGGATGACGCGGTCGCCCTTGGCGACGCCGAAATCGGCCATCACGGCGGCGAGCGTCTGCACCTCCTTGAGCATCTCGGCATAGGTGAATTTCGAGATCGAGTTGGTGAGCGGCGAATCGTGGATCAGCGCCACCTGGTCGGCGCGCCCGCCCGCGACATGGCGGTCGAGCGCGTTGTAGCAGGTGTTGACCACGGCGCCGGCGAACCAGCGGCCATAGGCACCCATCGAGGGATCGAAGATCTTTTTGGCCGGCTCGATCCAGTCGATCTCACGCGCGGCCTCGGCCCAGAATCCTTCCGGATCAGCCAGCGAGCGGGCATGGACCTCGTGGTAGCGGCTGTTGTTCTGGATATTCATGGCGCACTCCCCGCGTGTTCGCCCATCGTCGTCATGCCCGGCCTTGTGCCGGGCATCCACGTCTTTGCCTCAGGTCAAAGGAAGCAAGACGTGGATGGCCGGGACGAGCCCGGCCATGACAGCTGAGCGACATTATTTCAGGGGCATTGTCACGCGAAGTTGCGCCAGATCAAGCCGTAATAGCTTGGCCGTTCGGCCAAAACCCCTATTGCCGGGCGATCGTGTTGAGCTTCTCCAGCCGGTCCTCCATCGCCTGACGGAGGTCATAGCCCCGCTTGCCGAACGAGGCGTTGCGCTTGTCGATGAAGTTGCGCTGCTGCCGGGTCAGCGCCAGCGCGGCGCGATGGCTGTCGGATTCCGCGCTCGCAATCGCCCGCAGGAACACATCGTTGATATTGCGGTCGAGCTGGGCGAGACTAGCGTCGGCGCAGATCGCCTTTTCGACCTGGCGTTTCGCCGTGGCGCAATTGAAGCTCGGCAGGTTCTTCTGGTAGCTCAGCGAACCCAGCCGTTCGATCTCCTGCGTAATCTCCTTGTGATTGGCGGCGGCGGTACTGTCCGCGGGATTGAGGCGGACGGCTTCCACATAATCCTTCAGTGCACGGCTGCGATCGCCCTTCTTGACCCAGGCCGCACCGCGATTGTTGTAGGCGCGCTGGAATTTCGGATCGAGCTTCAACGCCGCATCGTAATCCGCAATCGCACGGTCGTAATCCTTCCGCGCCTGATGAGCATCGCCGCGGTTGGTCAGGAATTTTGCCTCGGGGCGCAGCTTGATCGCTTCATCATAGTCGGCGATCGCGCGCGCATAGTCGCCGTTACCGGCGAGATCGAGGCCGCGATTGTCGAAAAATTCCGGCTGTGTCGGATCGATCCGGATTGCCGTGGTCACGTCCTCGATCGCTTTTTCAGTTCGGCCGAGCTTGCGGTAGGCCGCGGAACGGTTGCTGTAGGTGCGGGCACGGTGCGGCTCGAGGCGGAGCGCTTCATCGTAATCGGCGATTGCCTTCTGATACTCGCCCTTGAAATACCAGGCGGCGCCGCGGTCCGAGAAGGCTTGCGCGAAATCCGGCTTCAGCCGCAGCGCCTCGTTGTAGTCCTCGATGGCACGGTCGTACTTCCTCGTGTTGTTGAAAGCATTGGCGCGGCTTGCGTAACCGGTGGCATTGTCCGGCTCGAGCCGGATCGCCTGGTTCAGCGCCTCGAACGCGGCCTCCATCCTGCCGGTCTGGCGCAGGATTTCACCGCGGGCACGAAAGGCGCGGGCCCGGTTGGGGTCCCGAGAGATCACGGTATCGATTTCGGCCAACGCCTTGCCGGTCTGGTCGCTGTTATACAGCACGACGGCGCGGGTAATCGTGGCGTCGAGCCGATCTCCCTCCAGCGTCGCCGGATTATCGATCAGCGCGGTACAAGTCTCGATCAGCTCAGCGGGCTCGGCAGCCGAAAGCGCCGTGCAGATGACCGGCTGCTCGGCTGCTGTTTCGGCGCTGGCGCCGCTGGAAGTCAGGATCGCAATGGCAACCGCCGCGCTGGCGGCAAAAGGCGAAATGAATGATCGCATGATCGGGCTCGTCAAATGACTGAAGTACGCGCGGCAATGCCGCGCCCGATCACTGTGTCGTCACTGATCTCTCTGAGGTTCGAAAGCCTCCGGGCATCTCCACCAATCGGGCCGAAAACGACCTAGTATCCATCGATCCCGTTAATCTGTTGCAGGCGGTCGCGCATCGCTTTTTTCAGGTCGTAGCCGGGCCGGCCGTATTCCGCATTGCGGCGGGCGATGTATTCCGCCTGCTCTCGCCGCAGCTTGCGCGCCTGCTGTGGGGTCATCTTCTCAGCGGCTGCCCTGACATACGAGCCTTCGATCTCGCGATCGAGATCGGCGAGTTCGGGATTGGCGCAGATCGCCTTTTCAACCTTCCGGCGGGCGGTGGCGCAATTGAAGCTCGGCTTCCCGGCGACCGCCTTCAGCGCGCCCAACCGCTCCAGTTCCAGCGCCAGCGCCCGGTGGTTGGTTCTGGCCGCAACGTGGTTCGGGTTCAGCTTGATCGCCGCGGCAAAATCGGCCACCGCCTTCGGCAGGTCGCCCTTCTTGCGCCAGAGCTCGCCGCGCGCGTTGTGGATATCGGCGAGTGAGGGATCGAGCCGCAGCACGCCGTCGTAGTCGGCGATGGCGCGGTCGGCCATGTCCTTGCGCTCATAGGCGGCGCCACGCGCGATCAGCGCCTTGATGCGGTCGGCCTTTTCGGTCTTTGCGTTGTCTATCAGCGCGCCGCAGGCCGCGATCGTCTTGTCGTCGTCACGCGCGAGCGCGGCGGCGAGGCAGAGCGCCGGGTCAACGCGCAAGTCCTTGGCCGGCTCGACGGTGGTCGCCGATACGCCCTGCGCAAACGCGATCCACAGCAAGGAAGCCGCGACCAGCCCGCGGATGTCGGAATAGAATCGCATCAATTGACCCGGGAAGCCTTGTATCCAGGAAGTCTTGGAGTGGCGCGCGATCCTAGCAAGCCGTCCGCTTTTTCGACAACGGGCGCGTGTGCGTATCCGTTTTCGTACGGGGACAGATTTTGGCCGAAACGTGACATGCGCGAAAACACCATCGTCCGCACGCAAACGGATATTTTTGGTCACGAAATTTGTCTTGAACCTTTTGCAGGTCACACGGACTCAATATCCATGACCACATTAACCGACTTCAATTCGCCGCGTGCCATCGCGCAATCCCGGACGGGCTACTTTTACTTCTACATGGCGCTGGCCTGCATGGCCGTTGCCTTTCTCGGCTTTGCGCCGACCTATTGGCTGCCGCTGGCAAAGCGATCGTTTTCGGCCTCGCCGATCGTCCATTTCCACGGCATGCTGTTCTTCGCCTGGTCGCTTTATTTCGCATTCCAGAGCTGGCTCGCCGCATCAGGCAAGGTCGCCCGGCATCGCACCATCGGCATGATCGGCGTATCGCTGGCGACCGCGATGACGATCTTCGGCTTCCTGGTCGCGGTCAACGCGATGAAGCGGTCGGCTGCTGCTGGAATGACCGAGGACGGAATCGCATTCGCGATTGTCCCGCTCAGCGGAATTCTGTTCTTTGCGGTGGTGTTCACGCTGGCAATCGCCGCCATCCGTCAGCCGGAAACGCACAAGCGGCTGATGCTGCTGGCCAGCATTTCGCTATTGGACGCCGCGGTCGCACGCTGGTTTCTCACCTTCCTCGCGCCTCCCGGCCCGCTCGGCCCGCCCCCGGTGCCGGTGACCATCCCGCCCGCCATCGTCGCCTATCTGCTGCTGGTGGTCGCCATGGTGTTCGACTGGCGCACGCGCGGCCGGCCGCATCCGGTCTATGTCTATGGCGGCCTTGCCCTGATCGCCGTGAAATTCCTGAACTGGCCGATCAGCATCATGCCGCTTTGGCATTCCTTCGCGGGCGGCATCCTGGCGATGGCGCAGTAGCGTACGGGAGGAATACCTTCTTGCCGGTTAGTGCTAGATTGATGGCGACATCGATCTCGACCGGCAGGGAATCCCAAATTTGCTAGCATTCGAATGGATTATCGGGCTGCTGCTTGGCGCGGTGATGCTGTCCGCACTGGCGCGGCGGCTCAAGGTACCCTATCCGACATTTCTTGCGATCGGCGGCATGCTGCTGGCCTTCGCGCCCGGGAGCCCGTCGTGGACGCTGCAGCCTGAGCTGGCGCTGGCGCTGTTCGTGGCGCCGGTGCTGCTGGATGCGGCTTTCGATACCTCGCTGCGCGACCTCAGGAACAACTGGCTGCCGGTCTCGACACTGGTGCTGGTTGCGGTCGGGGTCACGACCGCCGCCGTAGCTGTGGTCGCGCACTGGCTTCGCCCGGACATGCCGTGGGCAGTCGCGATCGCGCTCGGCGCCATCGTGGCGCCGCCCGACGCCGCGGCGGCCACCGCGATCCTGCGCCAGGTCAACCTGCCTTACCGCATCCAGAAGATCCTCGAGGGCGAAAGCCTGCTCAACGATGCCAGCGCGCTCCTGATCTACCGCGTCGCGGTCGGCCTGGTCGCCGCCGAGCACATGAAGGTGCACGAGTTCGTGCCCTCAGTTGCGCTGGCGCTGTTCGGAAGCCTCATTGCCGGCTTCCTGTTCGCGCGGGTCTGGACGCAGATCACGCGCCGCATCACCGAGGCGCCGAGCGCAATCATCACGCAATTCGCCGGCACCTTCATGGTGTGGATCGTCGCCGAGCATATCGGGCTGTCCGGCATTCTCACCATCGTCGCCTATGCGATCACGATCGCGCGCACCGCGCCCGAGCGTACCCCGGCGCGGCTGCGCGTGGCCTCTTACGCGGTGTGGGAAACCGTCGTGTTCGTGCTCAATGTGCTGGCGTTCATGCTGATCGGCATGCAGCTCAACCCGATCTGGTCTGGGCTCGACGACGAGGTGCGGTTCAAGTATTGCAGCTTTGCCGCCGCGATCCTTGCCGTCGTGATCCTCACCCGCATCGCCTGGGTGATGCCATATGGCGCATTGCTGCGCGCCTTGAACACCCACGGCCTGCTTCCTGCGCACGTGTCTCCCGCGGTGCCGACGGTTGAACGCGGCATCATCGTGTCCTGGTGCGGGATGCGCGGCATCGTCACGCTGGCGGCCGCCTTCGCGTTGCCCGAGAACTTTCCGTATCGCGATCTTATCCTGCTGACGGCTTTTGCCGTGGTGCTGGGAACGCTCGTGATCCAGGGCGTGACGCTGCGGCCGTTGATCCTCGCGCTGAAATTCGAGGAGGACGATCCGGTCGCGCGCGAGGCCGCTCAAGCCCGCTGCGCCGCCTATCGCGCCGCGCTCGAGGCGATCGAAGCCGATCCGTCCGAGGAGGCCGAGATCCTGCGGCTCGAATACCGCGCCGTGCTGCTGCGGGCCGAAGCCGAACCCGAAATCGGCATCGCGACCCGCGAGCTGCCGGCCGATCCGCTGCGCCGCCGCGCCATCGGCGCGGCACGAGCGGCGCTATTGAGGATGCGCCAGTTCGAGGAGATCGGCGACGACGCCTTCCACCAGGTGGAAGAAGAGCTCGATCGCGCCGAATTGAGCGCACAGGCATAACGGAGCGATCGCGCGTCAGGCGCCCGACTTGCTCGTGATCCCGCCGTCGACCACCAATTCGATTCCCGTGACGTAGCGGGATTCGTCGGAAGCCAGAAACAGCGCGGCATTGGCGACGTCCCAGGCGTCACCCATGTGCCCCATCGGCACCTGCGCATCGCGCGCCCGCCACATCGCCTCGACGTCGCCGGCCGAATAGCTGGCCGCCAGTCCCGCCGAATGCTCGACCATCGGCGTCTTCATCAGCCCGGGCAGGATGCAGTTGACGCGGACATGGTCTTTCGCAAACTGCACGGCAGTCGTGCGCGTCATCTGGTTCATCGCCGCCTTGGAGGCGCCGTAGGTGACGTAGGAAATGCCGAGGTGGCGGATCGAGGCGATCGAGGAGATGTTGATGATCGAGCCGCCGCCCTGCTTCTGCATCACGGGGATGACGTGCTTCATGGCGAAATAGGCGCTCTTGAGATTGACCGCGAAGACGTGGTCCCAGCTCGCTTCGTTCACTTCGACGACGTTACCCATCTCGGCGATGCCAACATTGTTGTCGAGCACGTCGATGCGGCCGTAAGCCTTGAGGCACGCCGCGACCATCGCCTCGACCTCGGCTTCGCGGGAGACGTCGGCGGTGAAGGCGACAGCCTTGCCGCCCTCGCCCGTGATGATGTCGACGGTCTCCTTGGCTGCGGCCGCATTGCGGTCAACGCAAAACACCTGCGCGCCCTCGCGCGCAAACGTCGCGGCGGTCGCCTTGCCGTTGCCCCAGCCGGGCCCGATCGAGCCCGCGCCCACCACCATCGCCACCTTGCCTTTGAGCCGTTCCATCGACTTTCTTCTCCCTGTTAGGTACTCATTTTCTTGTAGCCCGGGTGAAGCGAAGCGCAACCCGGGATTCTTTTTTGGCAGTTGCCCTAGATTTTCGCTTCGCTCCATCCGGGCCACGGATTGGCGGCGGCTTGGGGTCAAGCCGTCCGATAAGCTAAATAAATCGCCCCGATATTCGCCTACAAGGCCCTTGCCACGGTTACCCAAATTGGACTGAATGCGCCCGCGAACGACCCGCGGAAGCCGGGTCTTGAGAATTAACGGGTCCCCGGGGAAAGCATGGCAGCAGACAAGACAACGCCGCCCAATGATGAGGTCGTCGCGGTATCCGACGAAGCGCTGCACAAGGCAGAAGCCTACATCGAGGCGGAAGAAGGCGCGGCCAACCGCCTGATGGGCTGGGCAGGCAGGATCTCGACCACGATTGCCGTGGTCATGAGCCTGTTCCACCTCTACGCTGCCTACGCCATCGTTCCGACCCAGGAGCTCCGCTACACCCACGTCGCCTTCACGCTGGTGCTGAGTTTCCTGCTGTTTCCGCTGGCGACGCGCTTCCGCAACCGCGTGCGCTGGTGGGATGTCGTCCCCGGGATCGTCGCGGTTGCCACCATCGTCTACGCGCTGTGGGGCGGCGAGGATTTTACCGACCGCGCCACCACGCCCGACCGCTGGGATGTGATCGTCGGCATCGTCTTCATCGTGCTGCTGCTGGAGGCGACGCGGCGCACCACCGGCGCGATCATGCCGGTCGTATCGCTGTTCTTCATCGCCTATGCGATGTTGGGTCCGTATCTACCGGCACCATGGACGCATCGCGGCTATGATCTGGCCCGCCTGGTCGGTCATCTCTTCATTACGCTGGAGGGCATCTTCGGCGTCGCAGTCGACGTGTCGGCTACGCTGATCATCCTGTTCACCATCTACGGCGCATTCCTGCAGCATTCCGGCGCCGGCAAGTTCTTCATCGATTTCTCGCTGGCGCTAATGGGCGGCAAGCCGAACAGCGCCGGCCGCACCGTGGTGCTGTCGTCGTTCCTGCTCGGCGGCCCCTCCGGATCGGGCGTCGCCACCACCGTGATGATCGGCACCGTGGCCTATCCGATGATGGCGAAGGCGGGCTTCGAGAGGAATGCCGCGGGCGGACTACTCGCCGCCGGCGGGTTGGGCGCGATCCTGTCGCCGCCGGTGCTGGGCGCCGCCGCGTTCCTGATCGCCGAGTTTCTCAAGATCAGCTATCTCGACGTGATCTGGATGGCGACCATCCCGACCTGTCTCTACTACATGTCGCTGCTGTTCATGGTCGAACTGGACGCCAAGAAATTCCACGCCAAAAACGTGGCCTTCACGCCCGAGATGTCGCTCGGTCAGATGACCATGCGGTATGGCTTCCACTTCATCTCGCTGCTGGCCGTTGTCTTTTTCATGGTCATCGGCTACTCGCCGTCGCTATCGGTGTTCTACGCCATCGTAGTTACCTTTGCGCTGAGCTTCCTGCGCCGGGAGACCGCGCTGGTGCCGAGCAAACTGGTGAAGGCACTGGCCGACGGCTCGATCGGCGCGCTCAATGCCGCGACCACCTGCGCCTGCGCGGGCATTGTCGTCGGCATCGTGACACTGACGGGTCTTGGCCTCAAGTTCTCGTCGATCGTCATCGCCTATGCCGGCGGTAGCCTGCTGCTGACCGCGATCTACACCTCGCTGATCGTTTGGATCATCGGCCTCGCGGTGCCGGTAACCGCGTCCTACATCATCTGCGCGGTCATCGCGGCGCCCGCGCTGATCAAGCTCGGCGTGCCCGATTACGCTGCGCACATGTTCATCTTCTACTATGCCGTCTTGTCCGAGGTTTCGCCGCCGACGGCGCTCTCGCCGTTCGCGGCGGCCGCCATCACCGGCGGCGATCCCTACAGGACCACCCTGCAATCCTGGAAATACACGCTGCCGGCGTTTCTGGTGCCGTTCGTGTTTGTGCTCGACCCGCAGGGCGCGGGGCTGCTGATGTCGATTCCCAAGGGCGGATCGTGGGTCGACATCATCGAAATCACGATCAAGACGAGCCTGGGCCTGCTGGCGCTGGCTGCATTTGCCCAGAACTGGGCGCTGCGACAAAATACAGCGGTCGAGCGCGGCCTGCTTCTGCTATCCGGATTGCTGCTGGTGTTCCCGAGCCTGATTGAGGCAATCGTCGAATGGATCACCGGACGCGATATCAGCTACACCTATGTGCCGGGCCTGATCATCGGTTTCGGCGTATTGCTGTGGCAGGCCAGAACGCGGTCGCCAGAGCGACCCGCGCTCACAACATAGAAAAGCGATTGAGGAGACAAAAATGAAAAAGACCACAGCGATATTGGCGATGACGCTGGGGCTCGCCTTTGCCGGCGCAGCTCATGCGCAGCAGAAAACCATGTCGATCGGCACCGGCGGCACCGGCGGCGTCTATTATCCGCTCGGCGGCGCGGTTGCCAACGTGCTGTCGAAGAACCTTCCCAACGTGCAGGCCACCGCCGAGGTCACCGGCGGCTCGGTCGACAATCTCAAGCTGATCGGCGCCGGCAAGAGCGAGATGGCCTTCACCATGGCCGATGCCGCGCTCGATGCGCTGAAGGGAGAGGACAAGTTCAAGAGCGGCAAGGTGCCGCTGCAGGCGCTGCTCGTGGTCTATCCGAACCGCATGCACGTGGTGACGGTGGAAGGCACCGGTATCAACACTATGGCAGACTTGAAAGGCAAGCGCGTTTCGACGGGATCGCCCGGCAGCGCCACGGAAGTGATGGCGTTCCGCGTCATCGAGGCGGCCGGTCTCGACAAGGACAAGGACATGAAGCGCGAACGGCTCGGCGTCGCCGAATCCGTCAATGCGGTGAAGGATCGCAAGATCGATGCGTTCTTCTGGGTCGGCGGCATCCCCACTGCCGCGGTAACCGATCTCGCAGCGACGCCCGGCCTGAAGATAAAGCTGATCGACCATGGCGATCTGGCCGAGAAGATGAACGCGAAGTACGGCAAGCTCTATTCTTCCAGCAAGATCAAGGCAGGCTCGTATCCGGGCTACGACAAGGACAATTCCATCACCGAGGTCTGGAACCTGATCGTCACCGGCGACAAGATGAGCAACGAGGACGCCTACACCATCGTCAAGACGCTGGTGGAGAAGAAGGCCGACATCGTCGCCGTGCACAAGGAGGCCGAGAGCTTCACGCTCGACAACCAGGTGCAGGAACGTTCGCCGATCCCGTTCCACCCCGGCGCGCTGAAATACTTCAAGGAGAAGGGCGTCGGCGGCTAGGGCCTCGATATTCGCTATCCGAATGAAGCGGAAGCGACATTCGGACGGAAGGTACAGTGACCGCGGCCTGCCAGGGACCGCGGTCATTTTTTTGCCGAGCAAAGGTTTGTGTGCGTCGCGGCATGGCTGCTCCCGCGAAAGCGTTTTTCGCGGTGCTTGCAAGCCACGACCATCGCGGCGCCGGCGCGCGACCACAAGCGTTAACACGCGAGGCTGAACAGATATTGCCCAAGCCGGACATCAACGCATTGAAGTCTGCCAATTCGGCAGGATGGACTGCCCGCGCGCCTATTGGCGCCGTCGCGGCCGGCAATTCCTCTAAAATTTTATTCTTGTCGGCGGCTTTAACCCTACTGAAGTAATCATGTGACCTTCCGCAAAATTCCATTATTGCGACCTCAACGCGGATGTACCAATGGCGCCGGGGTATTTGTCGGGAGGGCGGCATGGAGCAGATCAACTTCAGCGAGCATTCGCGCGCAGTTCACTTCGGACACCGGAAGCTGACGCCGAGGGCCTGCGTCATCGACAGCAAAAAACACCTCCGGCTGTTCCTTTCCGATGCTCTCGAGGATCTTGGGTTCGTGACCTCCGAATGCGGTCAGGCCGGGGACCTGGCCGGCGTGCTGCAGGCGGAGCAGCCGGATTTGATCGTGCTCAGCGTGTGCGTCGACGGGATCAATGTCGGCGAAATTCTCGAGGCCATCGTCCGGAAGAATTTCGGCGGCAAGGTTCTCGTGATCGGTCAACCCGACTCGATTATGGTTAAGGCCGTCCGGCAAATTGGCGAAGAATACGGCATTGCCATGCTGCCTTCCCTGCCGACGCCGTTCGGTGCGGCGAGCCTGCGCGCCACCGTCGCGGAGCTTTTGCCGGCCGAGCCGGCGCCAAGCCCCGCCGTCGACGTCGCCGAGGCGTTGAAGGCCGGCTGGCTCGAATTGTGGTATCAGCAGAAGATCAACACCCGCACGCTGATGCCGAGCGGCGCGGAGGCGCTGGTCCGGATGCGGCATCCGGCCTGGGGCGTGGTCCCGCCGGCCTACTTCATTCCCGACGACAACGATCCGCATTTTCGCAGTCTCTCCGAATTCGTGGTCGGCCGCGCCATCGAGGATTGGCGCTATCTGCTGGAGAGCCAGGGTCCGGTCGACCTCTCGGTCAACCTGCCGGTATCGTTCTTCGGCAATGCGGCGGCGGTGCGCGATCTGTGCAGCGCCATGCCCGCCCACCCCGCGTTCGGCGGGCTGCTCATCGAAATCAACTGCAGCGAGGTGGTCGAGCATCCGAATCTCGCGGTAGACGCCGCCAGACGGCTGCGCCTGCACAATATCGCCATCGCCATCGACAATGTCGGCGCGGAATGGCCCTCGCTCCTGGAGCTTCGGAGCTTCCCCTTCGCCGAGCTGAAGGTCGATCAGCAATATATCAATGGCTGCGCGGACAACCGGTTGAAGCAGACGGTATGCCGGCGGATCGTCGAACTGGCCCGGGACAACGGCGCCCGTGCCACCGCGCTGGGCATCGAAAGCCGCGCCGATTACCTCGCCGCGCACGACATGGGCTTCGATCTGGTCCAGGGCCACCTGTTCGGCAAGCCGGTGGGCGTGCGGAAATTCGCGCGGTCTCGCCCTCAACTCGCTGCCGGCGCCGAGAAAGTTCTCTGAACCAGGCTCACTCGAACTTCATGTCGATGCATTTCGAGATGTCGGAGCCAAGGCCGGATGAGATGATGATGCAGCCGCGCACTTTCAGCGCATTGTTGTCGCTGGCCCACACCGCGTAGCCGCCGGGACCGAAGAACGAATTGGTGTTTGGCCCCTCGGTTTCGGTGGCATCGAACGAATAGTTCCCGTCGGTATCGAAGATGCGCGGCCTCTTGGCGCAGCCGCCGTCGGCCTGCACGTTGATGACTTCCTTGTTGTCGCGCGTCAGGGCCAGTGAGACCTGGCAGCGGAAATATTCCGACGTTTTGGTGTTGAACACGTATGCATAGGATTTGCAGGTCGAAGTGTTGAGCTTGCCCGCGCTCAATCCCCGGCTGCAGGCGATCCTCTGGTTTTGGGAGAGCTTGAAGTCGTTGGCCTCTGCCGCTTGAGCCAGCGTCATGATCGACAGCGCAACACCGAGACCGATCTTCATGACGACGTTCATCCTGACCATCCCTATGACGTTTTTCGCAATGCATGCTTGTAGCCGGAAACGCGAACATAGTCGCGAAGTCGAACGCGGGAAATCACAAAGTCTCAAGTGCGGTGTGATGCGTCGAAGGTGCAGATTGACGGCATCACATCGTTCGTGATTTGTTCAAAACGTGGGACGGGAAGCCGAATGGCTTGCGGGGAGGATGGATGATGACGAGAGTTTCGACAAAAACTGTTTTGGTGGCGGCCGTACTGACGGGGCTGGCGACATCGGCATTCGCACAAGCTGCGGCACCCACGCCCTGGGAGCTGAAGTCGGATATGGGCTATGCCTATGGCAGGGACGGCAAGACCGTGTCCTACAAGATGGGCACCAATAATGCCGGCCTTCTGCTCAAGGGCGCCAAGAAGGTGCCGAAGGGCACGCTGTTCTTCGTTGGCGAGAATGGCCAGCTTTACATGCGGACCGGCCCCTATCTCGAGGGCGATGGCAGATTCATGTTCGGATCGAATTGAGGAGGACTCTTCCCTTCTCCCCTTGTGGGAGAAGGTGGCGCGGACGCAGTCCGCGTCGGATGAGGGGTCTGTGTCCGCGGAGAGAACCCCTCATCCGCCTCCGCTTCGCTCCGGCACCTTCTCCCACAAGGGGAGAAGGGACGAAGCATATCAAAACGCCCCGGCCAGTTCCTTCGCGCCGGGCTTGCTGCTGTTGAAATCCATCCGCTCGTCGGTCACCGCCAGCAGCTTCGCCACCGTGTTGTGGCGGATCGCGACCGGGTTGCGCTCGTAGCCGCCGCGCTGGAAGAAGTTTGAAGTTGGCACCCGCTCGCGCATCGCCTGCGGCATGGTCACCATGTCGAGTCCGGTGCCATCGCCGGTCAGGTTCATCATTTCGAGTTCGGCGGCGGACAGCGGCCGATTATAGCCCTTGGCGCGTGCGAAATGGACCGAGGTCAACAGCTTGTGGGTCTGCAGCATCGGCCCGACGTCGACATCGAGCACCATGGCGTGCACCGCCCAGCCTTGCGGCGTATTGGCAAGCTTCTCATGCTCGGACCAAGTGTCCGGCACTGTGCGCGTGAACGCCACCATCTTTTTCAACACGGCAAGCTTGTGATCCATCGCCTTGCGCGGCGCGCCCGACAGCGTCGCGGTCCTTGCCGTCAGTTCCTTGATGAGTTCGTGACCCTGCTCGGCCAGCAGTTCGACGCTGTTGGTGGTGAGCAACTGATTGTAGCCGATCGCCGTCGAGATCGCGCGCGAGCCCGGCTTCGATGGATTCAACCCCGACTGCATGTCGTAATTGCCGTTGCCGCCGGTCTCGAACGAGTAGACCCGTATTGCCTGTTCGCGTGTCAGGCCTGCCGCCAGTGCGTAACGGGCATAGGCGCGCTTGAACTCGAGCTCGGATGAGGGCCGTTGCGGCGTGAACTGAAACTGCTCGGCGGCGGCTTTCAGGAAATCGGCGACCACCGGCAGCGGCTTGCGCTCGCGCGGCGGCTTCTCTTCCTCCGGCTCCGGGCTGACCGGCCGCTTCGGACCGCTGTAGACCGGCGGCTGCGTCAGCACGTAATCGTCGAGCGTGATGGTCTGGCGTTCCCGGCGCTTGGCATTGCGGCCCTTCCGCTTCTCCGAGATCGAAGCCCAGTAGGCGCCCGCCTCCTCTTCGAACGCGGCGCGCGCTTCCTGATACTCTCTAAGCTTGCGGCGATATTCGGCCATCGCCTGCGGCGAGGCGGCTTGCGCCATCGCATCGGCGGTTGAGGAAGGGAGCGGCTCGATCGCCACGACAGGCGGCACACTCGCAAGCAACGCGAGCGTGACACATCCGGAACCTATGCGAATCAATGGCAGGCGCATGGCTCGGTTGTAGCAAGCATACAAGCGAAGTCAGCCCCGAAACGGCGCGACATTAGGCGGCACTGCCTTACTTGCCTTCTCCCCTTGTGGGAGAAGGTGGATCGCTGACGCGTAGCGACAGCGAGACGGATGAGGGGTCTGTCTCCGCGGATACAAACCCCTCATCCGGCGCTTCGCGCCACCTTCTCCCACAAGGGGAGAAGGGAAGAATTCTCGGCTACTCCTGTTCAACACCACTGGCCTTGACGAGATGCGACCACTTCCTCTCATCCTTGTCGATGGAGAGAGCATAGTCTTCCGGCGTGCCGGGCGTGATCTCGGTGCCGTCATTGCCGAGCTGCTTCTTCACCTCTTCAGAGGCGAGCGCGTCGCGCAGCGCCTTGTTGAGCCGGTCGACGATCGGCCGCGGCGTGCCGGCGGGAGCCACGAGGCCGTAATAGAGCGAAGCGTCGAAAGCGGCGAGCCCCGCCTCCATCATGGTCGGCACCTCCGGCAGCAGGCTCGATCGCGTGGTGCTGGTCACCGCCAGCGCACGCAGCTTGCCGGCGGCGACGTTGGCATGCGAGGCCGGGATCGGCGCGAATGCCATCGGGATGTGGCCACCCAACAGGTCTGTCAACGCGGGGCCGGTGCCTTTGTAGGGGATGTGCACCAGCCTGATCCCTGCCGCGCGGGCAAAATATTCGCCGGTGATATGGCTGGCGGTACCGGCGCCGGCCGAGCCGAAATTGACCTTGTCGGGATTGGTCTTGGCATAGGCGATCAGTTCGGCGACGCTTTTCGCGGGGAATGACGGATGCACGACCAGTGAATTCGGCGCGTTGCCGATCATGCCGATCGGCGCAAAATCCTTGCGCGGATCGTAGCCGGGATTTTTGTAGAGCGAGGGACCGATGGCCAGCGTGCCGGTGTAGCCAAGCAGCAGTGTATAGCCGTCGGGATCGCTTTTGGCGACCGCCTTGGTGCCGACCGTGCCGCCGGCGCCGGGACGATTATCTACCACGACCTTCTCGCCGAGCAGCTCACTCATCTTGTCGGCAATCGCGCGCCCGACGATCGAGGTGCTGCCGCCCGGCGCGAATGGAATGACGAGCGTGATGGCGCGCGCGGGATAATTTTGGGCGTACGCGCCGGTGAATGCCGCCGCCAGCGCGATCATCGCGGTGGCTGCGCAAGCCAATACTTTCCGAGTGGCCATATTGAGCGTGCTCCCAGGACTGTTTTTCTTGTTGGTCTGGTATCGTTGCTTAAACGTTACACAATCGCAAGCGTGATGCGCATGCCGTCATTGCCTGCGACAAACGCGGAGCGTTTGCGCAAGGGAGCGAAGCGACGAAGGTATCCACGCCTCCGCTGGCTGCGAGATGGATTGCTTCGCGGAGCCTGTCATCGGGCGCGCATTCGCGCGACCCGTTGGCTCGCAATGACGGCCCTACCGCCAGGCGAACACCGGTTGCTCCAACTCGGCGACGCGGGTGCTTCTTCCCGCCAGCACTTCGGCAAACTGATAGATCAGCGCCGCCGTCGGCGCGTGGATGTGCTGGCCGGCATGGCGGAAGCGGATCACGCGCCGCGTGCTTTCGGGAATCGTGGTGAAGCTGAACGCGTCCGCGCGCTCGATGTCGTCGAGCGCGACGCGATGCACCGAGGCGACCTCGGCCGGATTGGGAACGATATCGGCAATGGTGCTCACCCAGACCACCACGGGCGTGATCAGATAGCCTGAGCGCGTCGGGTAGTCGTCGAGCAGGCCGAGCACATCGCCCTCCCCCAGCGCGACGCCGAGTTCTTCGTGCAATTCGCGCAGCGCCGCCTGCGCCTGCGTCTCGCCCTGGTCGCAACGGCCACCCGGCAGCGCCCATTGGGCAGCGTGCGAACGCAAGGTCGCGGCGCGGCGGGTCAGGAGAAATGTCGTTCCTCCGCCGCCCTCGGCTTCCGTCAGCGCAATGGCTACTGCGGCGCGCTTCAGCTCCGACCCTGCGCCATCTGAGGGCGCCCGCGTGAAGGCCGCGCAGAGGCTTGCGATATTCCGCCGTGTGGTATCGTCAAATGACCGGCCCATCCCGCTTGACTACAACACAAGTGCAGCCGATGAAATGACCCGAACCGCATGACAACCCGCAGGAAACGGAACGCACGACATGACGACCAAGGCCGCGGACAAACTCAAATCCGACGGCTGGAAGATCGTCGAAACCACCGGCTTCCTGTACCTGATCGGCCCGTTGTGGCAACGCGTCGTCGACGGCAGCCACGAATACGCGCTTGCTACCGAGGACAAGCACCACAATCGCCGCGGCCTGGTGCAGGGCGGCGTCATCATGACCTTCGCCGACCGCACCTGCGGGATGACCGCCCGCTTCGTTTCCGGCAAGCCGACGCTGGCGACCGTGCAGCTCGATACGCATTTTGTCGAAGCCGGCAAGATCGGCGAGATCCTGGTGTCGAAACCGCATGTGGTGCGCTCGACCCGCAGCCTGATTTTCATCACGACGGAGGTGACCGTCGACAAGCGCTGTATCGCGATGGCGAGCGGTGTGTTCAAGATATTGAAGAGCGAGAGCTGAGAGTTGCTGTCATTCCGGGGCGATGCGCAGCATCGAACCCGGAATCTCGAGATTCCGGGTCTGGTCCTTCGGACCATCCCGGAATGACGGCCCAGAATAGAGGACCCATCCCATGCAATACCGCCAACTCGGCCGCAGCGGCCTGAAGATTTCGCCGATCTGTCTGGGCACCATGATGTTCGGCGGCCCGACCGACGAGGCCACGTCGTCGCGCATCATTGCCAAGGCCCGCGAGGCCGGCATCAATTTCATCGACAGCGCGGACGCCTATAATGGCGGCCAGTCCGAACAGGTAGTCGGCCGCGCGATTTCAAACAATCGCACGAACTGGATTCTGGCGACGAAGCTCGCCAACCAGATCGGCGACGATCCCAATCGCGGCGGGCTATCGCGGCGCTGGGTGATGCAGGCGGCTGAAGAGAGCCTGAAGCGGCTTGGCACCGATTTCATCGACATCTACTATTTGCACAAGGAGGATCATGCGACGCCGCTGGAGGAGACGGTGCGCGCCATCGGCGATTTGATGCGCCAGGGCAAGATCCGCTATTTCGGCGTCTCGAACTACCGCGCCTGGCGCGTCGCCGAAATCTGCAACATCTGCGACAACAACGGCATCGATCGCCCGGTCGTCAGCCAGCCCTATTACAACGCCATGAACCGCATGCCCGAGGTCGAGCATTTTCCTGCCTGCGGCTATTACGGCCTCGGCATCGTGCCCTATAGCCCGTTGGCGCGCGGCGTGCTGACCGGCAAGTACAGGCCTGACGCGGCGCCCGACAAGGAGACGCGCGCCGGCCGCGCCGACAAGCGCATGATGCAGACCGAATGGCGGCCGGAGTCGCTGCAGCTCGCGCAGGAGATCAAGCGCCACGCCGAGGCGCGCGGCATCAGCGCCGGACAGTTCGCGGTATCTTGGGTACTGAACTCATCTTTCGTGAGCGGGGTGATCGCGGGCCCCCGCACGGAAGCGCAGTGGGACGATTACGTGAAAGCGCTCGACTATCGCTTCACGGCGGAAGACGAGGCGCTGATCGACCGCCTGGTGGTCAGCGGCCATCCCTCGACGCCGGGGTTCAATGATCCGGCCTACCCGATCGAGGGGCGGCGGGCGCGGACGGATAGCCATACCCGATAAACGGATCGGCCGGCTCGGCTTGCCAGCCACCTTTAGTTGCATTGGAGCTGCAATGCTCAGTAACGGGATAGTAACCTCGCCCGTGGGAAATTCCCTGTTCAGGTGGAGGTCCATGTGGTGGACGAGCACAGAACAGCACCACGGCGGCGCCTGCTGAAGGCGGGCAGGATTTCGTTTGGCGGCGGCACTATCGACTGCACCGTTCGCAATCTCTCCGAAACCGGCGCCGCCCTCGAGGTGAGTTCCCCCGTCGGCATTCCTGAACGCTTCACGCTGGTGATCGAACCTGATCACGTCCATGTGCCGTGTCACGTCGTCTGGCGCAAGGAGACGCGGATCGGGGTTCATTTCGAAGCCTGACCGGCGCAGCCGGCGTCGCGCGCGGCACGCGGCCGCGCACGACAAATCGCGTGGCTGAGAGCGCGAGTTCTCGCAACCGAACGGTCAGTGCCTGGATTCGAGGTTGACGATCACGCCTGTGGGCTCCGGCTCGTGAGGCGATAGCTTCGTCAGCGTCTCATCGCTCCAATAGGCAAGGTTCACGATCATGCCGATCGGCGATTCCGGCTCGGAAGCCTCGGTCGGCTCCAGCACGTTGAGTCCGCCGCTGTCGATGAAGAATGTGTGATCGCCAAACATGCTGGCCAATTGCGGGACCACCGGATGATCATCGGGAAGCGCCTGGGCTTCGAATTGCGACAATGCGCGTTCGACCTGTGCCGAGTTCAATTTCATGCACGACTCCTTACCTGGCTTCTGGTTGGTGAGAACCGCGTGATGGCCTTGACCACACGCGGCTCCTGCGGAGGAAATGACGTCAGGCGTATCGAACCTGAACGTTCGTCCCCACCGGCGCCGCACGCCGGTCCGCAGGTTCGCTTTCAATTCCGCAAACAAGCCGAATTGAATTCGGGACAGTGGTGCCTCTTTGCGGCGGTTCAAGCCGGCAACGGAATTAAATTCGCAATGTTCCGCAGAAAGACAGGTTTTGAGATTTTGCACATCTGCTGGAACGGGGGGAACCAAGCGGAACGTTCCATCCGCGCCAATCTATCTTCCGTCAGGAATGGGATGCCGCCTTGCCAGTTCGTCGAGCGTGAGATGCGCCTCCTCGTCGCTCAGCGCGAAACGGACGATGACATCCTGACGGCCGATCTGCCCCCAAAGCCCCTCCGACGACCATTTCTGCGCCGCCGGCCCGCGCAGGCCTTCGACCCAGACAAAATACCATTCCGTCATTGCAGCACCTCAGGGGCCTCCGATCAGGTTTTGGACCGGAACCGGGTTGTGGCGTTGATGCAATGATATCGCAGACCTCGCACGCGAAACAGGCCGGCGGCCCGTGGCCGCTGCGCTCAACCGCGCCAGAATGAGGCGCAGCGGGCTTCGCTTGAACCTTTTCAGGCCCGGCGGCGACAATCCGGGTGATTGCCCAGAGGATTGCCGGTCATGAATTCGCCAGCGCCAGCTGCCCAACCCGCATCGAACAGCCCTGCCCGCCGCATCGCCGTGGCGCTGATCCTGGGCGGTTTGGTCTTTACCGTGCTGTGGATCATGGTGTTCAACATGATCATCTCGCTGCTGATCGGCGCCGGCTGCTGCGTTGTGATCGTTGCGGCAAGCTCCGCGTCGGACGTGGTCGAAATGATCCTCGATGCGGTGGCCTCCGTCATCTTCGGCGTCGTGGCCGTGATCGCGGCGATCTTCGGCGCGATTTTCAGCGTGTTCGGGTTTTAGCTGCGCGGCTTCACAGGTCATAAATTCCTTCTAATTACCCCAGACGTGCAGCATGAATTGGCGACCGCGGCCGGGATCACGTTCTTCAGCCAACAACGGGCATTCACCCCCTGGATGCCGGGCCTGACGAATGTCCAGGCGCGGCATCCGCTGTCCGCGTTGCAAAGTCTCTGGCAATCTCTTGCATTGCCCCTTAGTGGGACGGTGCGGAAATCGTTGCCGGGTCGATCGATGTTCCGGGAGAAGTTTTCCCCTTGCGCCAGAGCGGTGCCGGCGATTCCAGAAAATGCAATAACGAATGCGGATGCGAATATCAGACTACGGAGATACATGACAACCTCCTGTGGCAATCTCCTGAATTCGCTATTTAGGCGCTTTCCGATCGCAACCCGATATGAACTGCCTCACATGCTTGCCCCCATTTACGAGATCGGGATTGCGGTGGCAGCGCTCTGCGCACTCGGCACCTGAGCGCTACGCCACGGCCTGCCGTTCGCTCTCGGCGAGGCCTTGCAGCAGTAGTTCGCCGAGCGGCACGGGTTTGCTGAAGAAATAGCCCTGCCCCAGGGCAATCCCGAGCGAGCGGATCTTTTCGACCTGTTCGTATGTCTCGACGCCCTCGGCGACGATCGAGAGGTTCAATGTCTTCGCAAGCTGGACGATCGATCCAAGGACGGCGACGGTCTCGGAGCGGCCGATCCTGTCGATGAAAGACTTGTCGATCTTGACCTTGTTGAACGGAAACGCGGTCAGATAGGACAGTGACGAATAGCCGACGCCGAAATCGTCGAGCGCAATCGAAACGCCGAGCCGCTTCAGGCGTTCGAGCGTCTTGAGATTTTCCTGGCTGTCGGCCAGGAAAACGCTCTCGGTGATCTCGAGCTCCAGCCGCGTTTCGGCAAGCCCGCTGTCCGCCAGCGCGTACATCACGGAATCGACAAGGCTGCCGCTGGCGAATTGCAGGCGGACAGGTTGACCGCAACCTTGATATCATCCGGCATCATCATGGCATGGCGGCACGACTTGGCGAGCACCAGATTGCCGAGCTCGACGATCAGCCCGCACTTACGGTTTCGCTCGGGCTCAATGTTTTCGTTAAAACCCCCGTAGGAACACGGAGATACCTGCGATCCCAGCCGCGTGGCTGGCTCGAACAGCGAGCACGTATACGTCCGCATTCTCGCGGCGTAGGGGCCCGAGCTTTGCTTGGAACTTCCGCCCTCAAAAAAGCCAAGGGCGCAGGGAAAGCCGGGTGCACGCTGCACCCGCGGTCTCGCGTGCTTTTGCGCATAAGGAAACGCACACGAGCATACAGGGCAGCGGAGGCATCCCGGCTTTCCCTGCGCGATGGTTTACGGCTTACTTCGTGCTCTTCCCGGAGAACGGCTTTCTTGCCTCCGTCATCCCTAAGAAGCTTCGCTTCTCAAGAATTTAACGCCAGCACCGCGGCGCCAGAACCACACGACTTCGCCGTCCGCTTCAGGCGCTTAACGTCAGCTAGCGCTATCAGCGTCCACCGCATCTCACCGCGCGTTCGTGACGTGGCCAACGCCCCTTGGGTAGGTGAGACGCGCGGAGTTATGGCGTTGATTTGGGTCGCGCGTGAAGCGGAATATTTTTGCGACAAGGACTGGACAGGTTTTACTGATTTGCCCGTCGTGCCAATTGGTCGCACCTCGCGGGCGACAATCTGCGCTTGCATTGAAGGGCAAATCAGCGGCAGCGCGTAGCCCGCATCTCAGCCCGCGTCCACATCTACCAGCCGCGTCTTTGAACGGAACAGAATGGGAGGCCATATCGTTGCCCGTCATGAGCGAGACGCTGGCAAACCTTGTCGCAGACTCCTTTCAGATCGCCTGGGACTACCTTGAGGCAACCGGCGAGCTGGGCAGCCCGGACATTGCGGCCAATCATCTGCTCGATACGATTGAAATGATGATCAAGTGTGGAGAGCGGCGACGCCTGCTGCTCTCGAACAATGCCATCAGCGCCTACCAGCGCTTCAGGGCGGAGCAACTGATATCCCTGGCCTCGTAGGAACAGGCCATTTCCAAGCGCGTTTGCTCTTCGGAGGTGTGCAATGGACAATCTCACGAAGAGAAACCAGCCCGACCGCAGCAAGATCAACATGCACGAAGACTACGAGGTCAAGCACTGGACCAAGGCGCTCGGCGTGACGAGGGAAAAGCTGCAGAAGGCAGTCGACAAGGTCGGGAATTCAGCCGCTGCCGTTCGCAAGGAGCTTGGCCTGTTGGGTACGTCTCATTCGTGATCGCCCCAAAATGTCCTGTGTTTCGGCCTGGGATGGGTTTGCGAGAACCACCCCACGCGCGCATGGAGCGAAGAGACCGGCTGTCAGTGCTGACAGCGCCATGCCTTGCGCATGCCAGCAGGCCAACTGGGTTGAACAGCCGCACATCTCAAAGGCAGCGGAAGAGGATTGAGGCCGGTCCCCATCAGGGAACCTTGGCTGCCTGGTGCGTTGAAACCTTGGTTGCCTTGGTGCGTTGAAACCTTGGTTGCCTTGGTGCGTTGATATGCATGCACCCTTTTGAACAACGAGAAAAGCCCTCGGCTTCAGCCGAAGAGCGTGCGGCGAAAGCAGAGCAGCGCCGCTGGGACGTCGAGCAGGCGCTCCGCGAACGCAAAGCGGCTGACGACGCTTTCCGCGTCAACTTCGAGCGACTGAAAGCCGAACGCCTCGCTCGCGAGGCAGCGAAGTCATAGCGCACCGCTGCGCTTCCCAGTGGTATCGATGAGGGATGTAGCCCTCATTGAGGTGAAGGCCTATGGCGTTTCGCGCCAGGGGCCTTTTGCTTTTCGGCGGGTAGCCCGCATGAGCCCATGAGCCAACGGTCGCGCGCCCGCGACGACAAGCGCTCATCCGGGCTACTTTGCTCATGTTGATCCCAACGCGGCGCGAAAAGAGACTGTTGAGACGTCTGGCCGAAGGCAAATTAAAAATCTGGCGATAAGCATGCTTATTTTGGCAGAAACCATTTCCAGTATGCTTAGATCGTCGCCAGCAGAGCAGATGCGGTCAGCGAATGCAGTGGTACGTGATCCTGGTTTCGGTCGCCACGATCGGCGCATTTGGGTGGTTTGCGCTCGAACTCGTTGGTCGGCCTATTCGAAATTTCTTCGATCTACGACGGACTGTGCGCCATCAAATGCCTTTTCTAGCGAACGTCGCAGCGCCACAACCTCGCGAGACCTGCGTCACTTCCGAGCAGATACGGCAATACGATACAGACTTGAAAAATGCGCGCGAGGCACAACGTGTCTTACGTGATTTGGCCTCTCAAATGCTGGCGTTCGCCGAGAGCGAAAGGCCGGCTTGTATCGCAATCAGGCCGTTTGGTTTTGATCCCTCGTCGGCTGGCAGCGGCCTGATCGGACTTTCGAACACGCTCGACCGCCATGGGACCGACCGCGACAGCTTTCGCAAAAATGTCGAACGGGCACTGCGGTTTGGCGAATAGCCCGCATGAGCGAAGCGATATGCGGAGATCGGCTCAACCAATGCCCGGATATCGCTTCGCTCATCCGGGCTACGCTTACTGCTTTCCGCTAAGCTCCCCTGCCGTCCTGCTTGCCAATCACGCAGCGCCATGCCGCCAGGCGCTCGGCCGGATGCTGGTTCATCCACTCGGCGAGCTGCGGCGCGCCCATCAAGCAGGACTGCATCGAGACATCGGCAAAGTCCGAGGTGGTGACGGTCTGCTCGTGGCAAATTGTCGGAGACGAGAGACTACAGAGCACGGCGATTATCTTGATCACGACAGGAGACCCCCGTCGCTGCGATAGGCTCTGGTGTCGCTGACCGCACGACTTATCGGTGCCTTGTCCTGCGGCGCCCTGACCGGATCAGCCTGCGGGAAGATGCTGTCATATATCGCGCGGGCTTCTCGAACTAAGCGCGCTCGCTCGCGCTCAGATTTTGGCACAAATCGAACAACTTCGCCCATTTTCACTCCGATCCTTTAGAGAACGAGTTGGATTTTGGATGATGATAATCATTCCATTTCGATTTAGGATCTCAATTCCAATTTTGAAGCTGTGCTGGTGGTAACGAAGGAATAAAATGCTCGTGATGGGCACGGCACACCCAAATGCCACTAGCAAATAGCCCGCATGAGCAAAGCGGATATGCGGGGATGGGCACTAACTAAAATCCGGATGTCGCTTCCTCCTTTGCTCGCTGAGCTACGGCAGACAAGTCGCTCATCCGGGTTACCCTTGCTAGACCCGCGCTTTAGGAGTTGTATACCGCCCATCAGCATGCGCAGTGCAATGCGCGAGCAGCGATTAAGGCTGGAATTCTTTCCCACCACTCCTTTGGAGGAAAAGACTTCGCTTAGGGTCCCTCTGTTTGGCACTTGGAGGCGGCATGACACGTTGGAGCGCGAGTGTCGTCGCAATATTTCTGGTGAGCTGCCCTGGCCCAGCGAGTGCGCAGGTGAACTGCGAGGCGATACCTCGCGGACCGGCGCGCACCGATTGCTACCTCGGCCTCGCTCAGTACTATCGGGCACAATCGGATCTTGCCGCGGCCAAAGCACTGCAGCAATCAGACGCCGCGTGGTATCGAGCGATTACCGGAGCGGACCCTCCAAAGTATAGACCGCCCCGGCGACGATAAAGGTTTGGACAGTGTTTGCACGAAGACGAGGAATCCTACCATGCGGTTGTCTCAAGTCGCTGCTTTCGCGCTGATCGCTGGAGCAGCAAGCACAATGTCGGCGTCTCCAGCGTTTGCCGCGCCTGACTGTCCAAAGTTGATAGGACTTATAGATTGGGGCGAGAATTCAACCGGCGACATCAGCGTCGCACCGGGGGCGAGTTGCCAATTTCCGATCCCGATGCGCGGCACGGTAAGCAGTTCTGACATTCTGCAAAAGCCGAAATACGGCAAGCTGAAAAAGCTCAACCCGACGACTTACGAATACAAGGCGAAGAAAAAGTACACGGGAAGCGATACGTTTGCCATCAAGGCAACGGGACAGGGGCCGTCGGCCTCCGGCACGTCGGTCATTACCGTAAACGCGACGATCAAATAGCGTTCCTTGTGTCCATCGCGCGGCGGGCGAAAAATGCGCCCTTCTCGGGAGGTTCGAACATGGCACGGCAGCTTTTCTTTGCGATCATCTTCATAGGCGCAGGCGCGTTCCTCAACTCACCGGCAGTCGCGCAGGAATGGCGATGTGAGGACAGGGCCGCGAATTGCCTGGGCAGGTGCACCGACAGGGCGGCAGGGATAAGCGACTGGGGAAGTCAGGGAAAATGTTGGCGCTGCGACCGGCAACTGATCAAATGCGTGAGCAACGCGAACATGCGGCGGCAGCGTTTTTATTGAACTCGATGGCATGCCGGTGCCGTTCAAAGACTTTCGAAATCTGCAAGCACGGTTCGGCCGCGACACCACCAGCGGCGTGAGGAGCGATGACTTCGGTTCAATGGCTTAAGGGCTACACACAGGCTGAGCTTGATAGCGCCCAACGTCGATTTGATCTGGAGTTTCCCCCGGACTTGATTGCCTTGTTGAAGGAGAAACGTCCGGCAAAAGGACGCGATTGGACGAACGACGCTGACATAAGGCGAGCGCTGGCTTGGCCGTTTGAAGGACTTCTGTTCGACGTTGAACAGAATCACCTGTGGTGGCCCGAGTGGGGAACGAGGCCAACCAACGCAGATGCCCGCAAGGAGATTTTGCGATCAGTCGTCTCGCGTGCGCCGAAGTTGATACCGTTAATCGGGCACCGATATTTGCCGGAAGAACCCCATGCGGGAACGGGAATGGGATATCAACGGAAACGCCCGGATATCGCGGAGCCTGTCATCGGGCGCGCATTCGCGCGACCCGTTGGCTCGTCCGGGCTTGCTGCATCTGCTTCGCGCCTTCGCTGGCGGAAGTGTTCCAGGTCGCTCGCCGGTGGCGGCCGCGAAATCCCATGGCTAAAGAAAGCCAGGTAAGTTGTCGGCAGCCGCGCCGGTCGTTCGTCCTCCAGATGCAAAGCGCGAGAACCGGATACCGAACCATGGGAAAGATCGCAATCACCCACATCACTTTCGAGAGCGTCATGCAATCACCCGGAGCCCACAATGATTCCCACCATCACAGCCTTTGAACGGTCGCCCGACCGCGGTGAGGGACAGGCACGTGACCTGCGTGTTCGTTGGGCGCTCGAAGAAGTAGGTCAACCGTACGACGTTCGTCTTGTTTCGTTCAGTGATATGAAGGAACCCGCGCATCGTGCGCTTCATCCATTCGGGCAGATTCCGACATATGAAGAAGGCAATCTCTCCCTGTTCGAGTCGGGAGCGATCGTGTTCCATATCGCGGAGCGCCATAGTGGCCTGCTGCCGGACGATGCGAATGCCCGGGCGCGCGCGATCACATGGATGTTTGCCGCGCTTAACACGGTGGAGCCGCCGATTGTTGATCGCGAAATGGCCACGCTCGTGGAGCGCGACAAGACCTGGTACGAGCAGCGCCTGCCTATCCTCGAGGATCGCGTCCGTGGCCGGCTGGACGAACTTTCCCGTCGGCTTGGCGATGCCGACTGGCTCGATGGCGCGTTCGGCGCCGGTGACCTACTAATGGTGACGGTGCTGCGCAGGTTGAACGGATCGGGCCTACTGGACAAATATCCGAACCTCTCCGCCTATGTCGCCCGCGGCGAAGCGCGGCCGGCCTTCAAGCGTGCTTTCGACGCTCAATTGGCGGTTTTCACCGCCGCATCCTCTGGCTGATAAAGATTTGCCCTGGGCGCAATTCAGCCGTTAGGCATGCTTGGCATCGGTGCCTGCTTGATGGTGCCCAGGGGCGGGATCGAACCACCGACACTGCGATTTTCAGTCGTTTTACAAAAATCTTGGGCGTTCTTCAGCGATGATAGGCGACAAGTTGTTGTCATCGGAAGGCCAGTGTTTATAAGGGTTTTGTCGGTCGCTCAAGGTCGCCTGCGGTCGGCATAAACCGGACTGTTTCTCGTCCCCGGCGCGTCCCCAAGGGTAAAGGGGATGGTGGCCAGCCTCGGGGACGCATTTAGAGCCTCCATTGGCCCGCGCCCTTACCGACACCACGATCAAAGGAATAAAGCCTCCCGCTGCCGGGCGAGTTGAAGTCGCCGATCTGCGCTGCGCCGGCCTTTCCTTCCGCATCACAGCTGCAGGGATTCGTTCCTGGAGCTTCCGCTTTCGGGACCCGCAGTCGGGCAAGGACGCAAGATCCACCATTGGCCACTACCCTGACATTTCATTGGGGGCGGCCAGGGAGGCCGCGGATGCGCTCAGAGGCAAGGTCGCCAAGGGCGTCAACCCGATCTCTGAGAAGCGCCGGGATCGACGCGACGCCAGCAGCAAGACCTTTCGGGCCCTGGCCGACCGTTACATGGAGGAGCATGCCCGGAGGTTTAAACGCTCTGCCGACGCTGATGAGAGAAATCTTCGGCTGCACGTTCTCCCCAAATGGGCCAAGCGCCGATACGATCACATTAGGCGCAGCGACGTGATCGAATTGGTAGAGGGCATGGTCAAGGCCGGCTCTCCGGTTCAGGCCAACCGGGTTCAAGCCCTAATCTCGATGGTCTTTAGCTTTGCGGTGGACTCCGATCTCATGGAGGCTAATCCCTGCTCGCGCCTACGAAAGCGCGGGGCAGAAAATCAGGAAACCAGGGTCCTTTCGGACGATGAAATTCGACAATTCTGGCGCCGGGCGGTCTTGCCCCCGGTAACACGGCGGGTGGGGCTGGCACTTCGGCTGGTGTTACTGACAGGCTGCCGTCCGGGGGAAGCCGCCGGCATCGATCGAAAAGAACTGTCAGACCTGGATCAGGCCGACAACGCCGCTTGGCTTCTGCCACCCGATCGATCGAAGAATGGCCGGGCCCATTTGATGCCCCTGTCCGAGATGGCTCGCGCGACGGTTCTTTCGGCCATCGAGTTGATTTCGGACGACGACAACTACCTGTTCCCCTCTCCTGTCGAAGCTGGCGGCCCCATCACCGGCCATGCGCTCACCGTGGCGATGAGCCGTATGGGTAAGAAGATTGAAGGCGCCGCGTTGACGACATGGTCGGCCGACCCGCCCTCACCCCATGATCTACGTCGAACGGCTGCAACTCGGTTATCTGCTTTGGGCGTTTCCAAAGAGGACCGCGACGCCTGCTTCAATCACACACCGACCGACGTCGGCTCTAGGCACTATGACCAATATGAGCGCGCACTAGAAAAACGTCGCGCTCTGGATATGTGGGCAATTCACTTAGGCTCCATTCTCAAATCGGGTCAGTCAACGACATGATGGCAGATCATCTTTTTGGATTTTGGCTGAAATCGAATGACTGGCCGAGAGACACGGCATCACACATATTTCTCGCACGAGCCATGGACTCCATCGGGAAGGTCTTATTTGGAGAAAATTGGCATGGAGTACTGGATATAACTTCCGAACTGCCGCCTTCGCTCCCGATCTCGATGCGGCATACCGATATAAGCACGAGAAACCGTGCCTACGATCTTTTGGTAAAGCACAGGCCTGACCGTGGTTTGACGCCACGAGGAACATCAAGATCAAGAGAGCTGTGTGAAGAGGAATGGAGTGCAGCACGGGACGTGGTTTCGGAACAGCGAGCGGCAGTACGCCCGAGCGTAGATCGGTTTAAGGGCGTCGAGCAGGCGCTCCTGAGCGGAGCCGAGTCGGGCAAGATATTCACTGCTTTTCGGTCAACAGACGGCGGGCAATTCACCGACATGCCTGCATGGTGGTGGAACACAGAAAAAATTTCAAATCGATTTCTCAGATGTCAGATCAATCCCAGAGACCCATTCGGAGCAGGATTTGCCGGAAAGGATTACTGTTGGATTTTCGTGACCCATGAGAGCCTGCACACCTACCTAAATGGTCTTTGGAAGCCAACAAGTGAGGTTTCGGAACCACCTACCCCGGCTCTTGCGGATCCGGGAAGTTATTATGATCTGGTCCCACTCCCCGGGAAGAAACAACAGGCTGTCTTCAGCGCAATCAAATCGGTGTGGCCGGACGGGAGAGTACCCCGGTTGCTCTCAATTGCGGACATAGAGAAACAAATCAACCCCGTGGTTAAACGCCTGGGCGACCCTGGAGGAGCGAGTGCGGACAACATTCGCCGGGCCCTAGGCCTCAAAAAATAGAGCGCTGCTACGGCAAATTTGGCGGTTTCGGCAAATTTGGCAAGCGCTGTTGGCAAAACTGGCAACGATCAATCCTTCGCCATCGAACGCCCAACACCGCCGAAAGCACGGTGTCCGGGCCTAGAGAGCGAAAGGACCCCAGATGCCGGAACGAATTTCCTACAGTGTCAATGAAGCAGCCAAGGCGGCCGGGATCGGCCTGACCAAGCTGCGGGAAGAAATCCGAGAGAAGCGGCTCATCGCCCGGAAGCTCGGCAAACGAACCCTCATCAACGTCGAAGACCTCAACGCATGGGCAGCCAACCTGCCCCGCGTCGATTCCGCTCGGCACGCCGCCTAACCTCTCAAACGAAAACCCGGCAGCACGATCCAGTCTTGCGAGGATCAGTCGTGCGCACCGGGCTTCCAAGGAGTCTTGAACTTGAAAAGTTGTATCAAACGACGCCCCAAAACACAAACGGCTTCCGACCTTCCGCTATTCAATTGGCGGATCGTCGTGGTGTGTCCGAACACCCGGGCCGGCAGCTTCGTTGCGCGCCGATATCGGGTTCACCCCGCTGTTGCTGACTTGGTTGCGAGCCTCGCCGGCATCGGATCGGGGGTGGAGCAATGAATCGCATCACCATCCGCATGCCGAGCGGTACGCTCCGGACCTTCACTGGGCGTGACGCCTGGACCTTGTGTCGTCTGATCGAGGCCGGCGTCAGGGGTGTGACCACCCTCGGACATCCGGCGCCGAGGTGGAGCCAATATATTTTCCGCCTTCGGAAGGCCGGCTTGGTCATCTCGACCGAGTACGAGCGTCACTCAGGGCCGTTCCCGGGATCGCACGGACGCTATCGGCTCGAAACTCCCGTCACCGTTGTCGCTGAGGCTGCATAATGAACCTTCATCAAGCCCGCACGCCTTTGACGGCAGACGAACTGAAGAGGCGGGCCGCGGCTTTAACCGCGGTCCAGCATCCCATGGATGGCATCGAGGCAGATCGCTCTGGGCCGAGCGACGAGCGGCAATTTGGACCTACGGCGGCGAAAGTCTTGCGTGACGCAATGCGTGGCGTTGCCCTGGCCCCGCAGGAGACCAAGTTCGACGTCTTCAAGGAAGCGGCAGCAACGCTTGCGGACGCCGTTGTAAGCCAATGGGTACCGAAAAGCGTGATGGTCGATAGGTTGGATGAGATGGCCCTAGCTCACAGCTACTTCGGCCGCGATCGCCAAGACATCGAAGACCTAATCGGAAAGTACGCGGCGGAAGTTTCCACCTCTGTCGCGGTTGAGTTGCCCGCCCCGTCGTCCGGCTCCGAGAAAGCCAAGCGGCGGCTGATCAGCCACCGCGCGAGCGACCTCGAACCGGAGAAGCTCGTCTGGGTTTGGCCGGGCCGGATCCCGGAGGGGAAGCTCGTTCTGTTGGGAGGCCCGCCCGGTCTCGGCAAAAGTCAGCTGACCGCATTCATGTCGGCAACCGTTTCGAACGGAAGCCACTGGCCCTGCGGTGAGGGTTTCGCGCCGAAGGGCGACGTCATCTTCATGAGCGCAGAAGATGGCGTGCAGGACACCATCATCCCACGCTTGATGGCAGCCGGCGCTGACCGTGACCGAGTTCACATCGTTTCCGCTGCGACCAAGCCGGATGGTACCGGCAGGAAGACGTTCAGCCTGAAGACGGACGTTGATCTGTTGGAGGAGATGGCCAAGCAGATCGGCACGGTTCGCCTCATCATCGTTGACCCGATCTCCGCCTACATGGGTGGCAGCGACGGCAATGGGAACGTCGAGACGCGCGAGGTCTTGGAGCCCTTGGCCGACATGGCCAACCGTCTCCGGATCGCAGTGGTTGCGGTGACTCACCTCAACAAGGGCGGCGGCGGTGGTAATCAAAGCGCTCTGAACCGGTTCGCCGGCTCGATCGCATTCGTCGCCGCGGCTCGGGCCGCCTTTGCAGTAATTGAGGATCCTGAGGACGACGAACGCCGGTTCCTTCTCCAGGCCAAGAATAACCTTGGCAAGAAATGTAAGGGCTTGGCCTTCCGTCTCGAGCAACGGCTGGTTGGGGATGACGTCATGTCATCGAACGTCATGTTCGAGGGCGACCATATCAACGAGTCGATCGACGAGGCCCTCTCTGCCTCGGAAGGGAAGAAAGGCGGCAACGGAGATAGGCGGACCAGTAAGGACGAGGCAGCCGACTTCCTGGCCCAGGTTCTGGCTGGAGGCGAAACCGCCGTTCTGCAGATCGAGGCTGAGGCGCGAAGCGCGGGTCTCCTCGGCCCCGACCAGCCCATCAGCCAGAACAAATCGTTTCGGTCCGCCCGCGACATGTTGGGTATCAAACCCGAGCGCCGCGGTGGAACAGGAGCCAGCGGCCAGTGGGTCTGGAAGCTGCCGGTGGGCGCTAAGATGCCCTCAGAACCCTATGATGCCCTCTCCCCGGGGGAGGGCATCATAGATCAGAAAGGGCATCTTAGCAGCACGGGAGCTGCAGCATGAGTGCCAATAGACAACGCCTGCAGGACCGTAGAGCCCATTTGCTCTACCGGTTCGAATGCGACGGACAGGTGTACACCGGGGGCATTGGGCGGTTTCAGGACGGTCGTGTCGCCGAGGTTTTTATCAAGGTCGGGACGGCAGCCGAAACGAATGCCCAGGACGCGGCTATCGCTGCTTCCCTGGCATTGCAGCATGGGTGCCCTATGGACACCCTTCGGCATGCTTTGGAGAGAGCCAGTGGCTCCGCTGGCCCTTTAGCAACGTTACTTGCAAAGGTGCAAGCATGAGACCGCCCAAGCAGAGGAAGCGCGGAGGCCATATGACAGATTCACTTCCGGATCGCCGATGCATTCTAATACCCTTCGATGCAAGGGAGGCGCTTTCCCTTCGGCTCGCTGCTCAGCGGGCAAATAAATCCGAATCCACCATGCGTTCGTGGTGTGTCGAACACGGCCTTGGGCGGCGCGTCGGCGAGGGGCCGTGGAGCGTGAGTCGTGTTGCGCTCTCTATGTTCCTGGACGGCGACATTAAAGCGCTGCGGGCGTATCATGCGGGTGATCGTAGCAGTCCACTAGTTACACAGTATTTCGAAAGATCAGGCCTTTCACGCTCTGTGGGACCACGGCTTGCGGACGGATGTCCGCTTTGCCCGTGCCGGCTCAACCGGTCGACGCAACACAGGCGTTAAATCTCTCTGCTGGTGTTTCAAATTGCAAGGTCTCACGTGGTCGTTCGTTTAGCTGACGAGCCACTTTGTTCAGATGGGCTTGCGAGTGCACCGACAAGTCGGTGCCCTTCGGGAAGTATTGTCGCAGCAGGCCATTGGTGTTCTCGTTCGACCCGCGCTGCCACGGGCTTTGCGGATCGCAAAAATAGACGTCGATTTTGCTCGCCAACGTAAAGCGACGATGATCCGTAAGTTCCTTGCCCCGGTCCCAGGTCAGGGATTTATATAGCTCCTTTGGTAGCTTCTTCGCCTGCTTGATGAGCGCGGAGACCACTGTCTGGGTGTCCTTGCCTGCCACCTTGGCCAACATCACGTAACGGGTATGACGCTCGACCAAGGTCGCGATGTAGGTGTTGTTCGGCCCGGACAGGAGATCGCCTTCCCAATGACCAGGCACCGCCCGATCTTCAACCGCCGCCGGTCGCTGACGGATTGAGACGATATCCTTGATATGCCCCCGTTTATCGCCATTCGGGTCAACCGGCCTGGAGCGACGCATCAAGCGCTTCGATCGAAGATGGCTAAGCAGCTCTTTCTTGAGCACGCCGCGCGCTTGGACAAACAGGCTGCGATAGATGGTCTCGTGTGACACCTGATTACACTCGTCTTCAGGATGCGTTCTCTTCAGCCAGCCGGCTATCTGCTCGGGTGACCAATCCAATCTGAGCTTCCCTGCCACCGCCTGCCGAAGCCGCGGATTGGTCGCTAACTTACAACATTTTGGACGACGAGATCGCGCCCAGGCGTTCTCGTCCGCAAGTGTCGCTCGGTAGCGATCATAGCCGCCATTGCGACTCATTTCCCGGCTCACCGTCGAGGGTGAGCGGCCAAGCAGTTTGGCGATCGACCGTGCTGATTGATGTGCCGTAACGCCTCTGGAAATCACCTCGCGTTCCGCGAGCGTCAACGCCAGCCTGGAGCGACGCCGCTCCGCAGGACGAATTCCACCATGCGGAGCTACCAAAAAATAGATCGACGATGATTGCTTACCAAAAGCTCGTCCAATCGCCTTCAGCGACTCCCCACGCTTCCAGCGATCCCATAACTCCGTCTTCTCTGCCGCAGTAAAACCTCTATGAAACCTTCGTTCCATCCCACACTCCATCTTTTCCCTCTAAGATAAAGTGTTGCGGCGACCGGTTGAGACCACCCCGATTGAACGGACATCGTCAGCCTACGCTGGCATGTTCGCTTTGTGCCAGAAGGCGACAGGCTCTGCTCCGAACCAGATCGATGTCCTAATTCGAATGTCTGAGGTGAGGTGGTGGTCAAAAGGCAACATCGGCCGGCGACCGGACGAGGTCTTGTTTGCCCCCACGAACGGACATTAGCGCTGGCGTTCGCGATGTCTGTTTGGTGCCGATTGTGTTGCAAAAGTCGATTTTCGCCGATGACCAAAATTCTGCGGGCCGTGGGCGCGACGTTCGTGTACAAGATGTGAGGGACCTCAGGGCCTCACGCAAAATTCACAGGCGACTTCGGTAACGCGATTGAGGTCATACGAATCAGCGATCGCTCGCTGCTTAGTGTTTTCGCTAAAAATCTTGAGCCCTGCAACTTTCGACTTTTGCAACAGTATCTGCCAAGAGCAGACATCACGCGGAGTCGGGTGCGGCAGTAGCGGCAGACCACCTTCATTAGCAGCGTTGGCCGCTTGCAAACTGATATTCAACTTCGATTTCTACGGGCCCGCCTGTACCTCCGAGATTGCGTTGCACTTCCTCGCGAACAATATCGCGCACCGATTGAGGGAGTGTCAGATAGGCTTGTCCAGTCGAGCCGCCGCCGCGTTCAAATGGGCCAAAGTAGGCATCGAAAGAAGGCATTTTGAATCGGTGCGCCTGGCTCGTTATTTCGATATTTTGGAATCCGGCCTTCTCGAGCAACTGTCGCAGACGAGCCGAGTCACCCAATGAAAACGTCCTTGCCGTTGCCTCGCTGATCGCTGGCAAGTGCTTGGCCATAGCGGTGTTGATCCTGCCATTGTAGGTTCGTTCCGGCACCGTGGCAACGGAAGCTGCTGCGCGTCCGCCCGGCCGAAGGACACGCAAGAACTCCGACAATCCGCGCGAGGGATCAGGGAAGAACATTAGCCCGAGACTGCAAGTCAAAGCATCGAAGCTGCAATCGGCAAACGAGAGAGATTGGCCGTCCTCCACCGCGAAGGTGACATTTGCCGCTGCGCCCAGGCGCTGCCGCGCCTGTCCAACCATGGCTTCCGATACGTCGGCCGCGACGACGTGCCCGGTTGGTCCGACTACGAGCAAGGATTCTGCCGCTGCCAGTCCCGTGCCCGTTGCGATGTCGAGTACCTTCATGCCAGACGCAACACGCGCGGCACTCAGGAGGAACGGCAAAAAGTGGCGTGATACATGTGCAAACGCGCGATCATACCCAACTGCGGCCTCGTCGTGATACGCGAGCTCCTTTGCCATTGGCTGCCCCTCAAATTTGCATTCAGTATAGGTTCGGATCATGGCCCACTAAATTGGCGGGGGCAAGAATGAGCGCGCCTTTGTGACAATGGCAGCGTAAGTCTGCCATGTCGGCCTTGGGTCACAAGCAGCGGTATAAGGATCGCTGATGCGCAGTCCGGACTGTTCTCAATACCGGACCAGCCGCAGGCGACGAAGTGGTCGGCTTGGGGCCAGAACCGGACCTTCGCTGCAGGCTTTCTCGCGGTCACAAGCAACGCTAGGCACGCCGACCATGATCTCGTGGGCCCACCTGGCACAACCTCCGGAGTGGCTTGTAGCGTTTTGGCCGATTGCCTTTTTCGAACGCATGCCCACGTCTTGGTGTGGTCAATCCAGTCTGGCCGTCGGTGCGGTATTGTGGGATGAATTGCCCCATTGACCGCCGAGCGCCCCGTGCAATGTTTTCGAGGCTCTGACTTGGCTGGCGCCAGCCCAGAACCCGTCATAGATGGAACGTGCCTGAAAACCGGAGGGAGCACCATGAAAGCACTATTGTCAATTCCGATAGCCGCAGCTCTTACATGTGCCGCCTTATCCGCGGGAGCCGCAGAGTCGCTCAAACAGCAGCTTGTAGGCACTTGGAGGGTCACTTCATTTGTAAACGTGAATGAAAGGACCGGGAAAACAACCGAAGTATTTGGTTCCGATCCGAAGGGATATTTCATGTTCGATGCGGCAGATCACTTCTCAATCAATCTCCTGCGTCCGGGACGACCAAAATATGCCCGCCGCGACTTTCCGCTGCCGGGGGAAAGCAGAGCCGCTCTGGAGGGGATAGTCGTGATGTTTGGCGACTACAAAGTCAACGAATCTGAACAATCAATATCCTTACACATTATCGGCGGCAGCTTTCCCGCGTGGGACAATACGAATCAGAAGCGTTTCATCGCGATCAACGGCGATGTGCTCACGTATAAGAATCCTACACCGGCAACCGGTGGGGGTACTGCTGTGGTGACTCTGAAACGCGCGACAAGCGCAACCGAGTGATCTTTTGGTCAATCCGTCGCCGCGGGCACTGGTTTCAGAACTCGGCCCCCGACCGGCAAGCCAAGCCTCGGTCCCCCCGAAGTGATCGAGTGAGTGGTCCGCACACGATGTCTGAATCGGGTCATCAACGGACCTGACGGCCCTGAAAATCGACTTCCGTTCCTCCCCCGAAAGCGGACACAAGTCGGACATCACGCCATGTCCGAGACGTGCCAACAGCCGACCTTGTCCTGAGGCAGTGAGATTTGGGAAGGCAGGCTGTCTTGTAACGGATCCGAATGGGGAGGACACTTTATCCGTTCCATTACGTTCCGCGCGTGTGGCGCGCCAGAAGTGGAGGTTTATTCCGGGGAGGGTAGCATGAGCTTGCTGGACTCTGAGGAGTTGTTTGAAAGTCATGCGTTCGAGAATGCCTTACCCATACCTGAGGTGATTGACGCGACCAAAGGTAGGGACATCACGCTCCAGGCACGCCAGATCAGTCAGTTCCTTGGGCTGTATGATCCTGACGGCAACTTGCTCTACACGACAGTTTGGGGTTACGGGACCGGGATGGGAAAGACGAGCTACCCCGGCCCTACGATCCTTGCCTATGAAGACGTACCGGTAACCGTTCATTGGCAGAACAAGCTTCCTCTTACCGGTCACTTGTTACCAGTTGATACCTCGCTACATTTCGCCAACTCGTTAACTCATCCGCTGAGCAGCGGTTACGTGCCGATAGTGAGCCACCTTCATGGTGGGCATAACGACTCGATTTTCGACGGCCTGCCCGATCAGTGGTTTACCCAGTCGGGGGGTGGGAATGGGCCGCGAGGCGTCGGCCCTGGTTTCGTCACCTCGACAATGACGTATTACAACGACCAGCAAGCCGCCACTCTCTGGTACCACGATCATGCGCTCGGGATAACACGCCTCAACGTCTATGCGGGTCTTGCTGGGTTCTACGTGCTTCAAGACGAGAGCCACCTCGATCTCGTGAAGAACGGCGTGCTTCCAGGCGGGAACTACGACCTCGGTATGGCAATCCAAGACCGCGCATTCACGAGCGATGGTCAACTCTATTATCCTGCCTACAAGGATGATCCTCTTCCCGGCACCGACATGACTGTCGGCGATGTGGTGCCCCAAAAATTCTACGACACGTTCGGCGAGGATGCGCCGTCGGCCGTCCCAGAGTTCTTCGGCGACACGATCCTGGTCAACGGCATGGCGTGGCCCAAGCTGAACGTCGCAGCCGGCGATTATGAGTTCAGGCTATTGAACGGCTCCGATTCCCGCTTCTACGTGCTCAAGGTCAGCGATCCGGACGTCGCCGTGCATCTTGTTGGAACAGACGGCGGACTTCTTCCCAATGCCATTACCATCAGCGACGGCGACGGCGTTCAGGAAAGCAATGAATTCCTCGTTCTCGCACCTGGCGACCGTGTCGAGCTTGTGTTCGACTTCAGCAGACTTGACGATGGCGATACTGTAACTCTGCTGAACGTTGGCCCGGCATTCGACCCCTTCAAAGGGATCTCGGCTGACGGCTTCTTGTTCGGGGACATAGAGGCGGCTAATGCCAACAATCCGGTCGGCGACATCATGCAATTCGCGGTCGATACGGCGATCAAACCGTTCGACGCGACGGTTCAGGATGGGATTGTCCTGGTGAAAGATTTCGTGAGCCTTACCGAGGACGCCAACCACGACGATGTTGCTGATCTCGCGACGAACGTTCGGAAGGTCGGGTTGTTTGAAGGCGAAGACGAGTATGGCCGCGTCACGCCCATGCTTGGCAAGGCTGAAGCCGGCACGGTCATCACCGATAAGATGTCGTCTGGTGATTTTGGACCGCTAGCGTGGGATGCGCCGACGACCGAAAAGCCGCTGCTGGGCTCAACTGAGCAGTGGGACATGTTCAACTTCACGGCAGACAGCCATCCCATCCATCTGCACCTCCCTCAATTCCAGGTACTGGGGAAGTGGCACATCGATTTCCTTGATCAGGATGAGAACGGTATCCCGGACGATACGAATAGTGACGGGGAGATTACCTACGGTACCGGACCATCCCCCAACTATGCCGTCGCGGATATCTGGATCGGCGACAAGATCGATCTGCGACCTGAAGAGACCGGATGGCAGGACACAATCGAGGTAGACCCCCATCAGATGGTGGCAGTGATCGCAACGTTTGATAAGCCGGGCGATTACGTGTGGCACTGCCATATCCTCTCGCACGAGGACAACGAGATGATGCGGCCATACACCGTGGTCACCGATTTCGGCCTGTTCGCGTAACGCTACTCGGCCGAGATACTTGTCAGGCCGGGCACCGGGATGCCGCCGCCGATTGCGACCCCACGCAAACCTCCGCCCTGATCGCCACGTCAGGGCAGACGCGCCGCATCGGCGCCTGTGCCTGTCGCGTTAGATCGCTGCGCTGCCGGATTTCAACCCAGTCCATGACCGCTTCGGGTCAATCGCGTCACTTTGGCCGTCGGCCGACTACTTCCGGTCCTCCCCTGGAAACGGACATCGTCAGGGCCGTCGCCATGTCTCAAAGGTGCCAACAGCGGTCATTCCGCAACCGCGTAGATGAGCGCTGCTCTCACCGGGAAGCGAGGCGGCGCGTCGGGTGGAGCGGGCAACGCCGCAAGCCATCTGAAGCGCCTCGCCTTTACGTTTTCGGTACAAAGGCTTGACCTTGACGCCCCCGCGTCGCAGGTTTCGGGGCGCCGCGCGGCTCGCGCGCCCAACAGGCAGGATCGATCTTTCATGGCATTCGTGCAGTTCACGCAACCGGACGATCAGCCTATCGTCATCAACACGGATAGAATCGTGACCGCCACACCACTGCCCGACGGACAAGGCACGCGCATCACTTTCAACAACGGTGGCCATCAGGACGTGAAGCAACTCATCGCTGACGTGCTGCGGCAGTTGAACATAAGCGCGTAGGCTCAGGACATCGCTGCCTGGGCGAACCATTCCGCCAATCAAGTGAGATCGTGCACTTTCTTGAGTGGCTGCCCAATGTCGCAGATGGGTCAATCGCGTCACTTTGACAGCACGCAGCGAACTTCCGCTCGTCCCCGAACAGCAGACACCGCCGACCGGGTGCGTCAGGTCCGAAAAGTGCCAGCAGCGGCCATTCTTAGATCGTTGCCATGGCAAAGCTGCCGGTCTCGTGACTCGGTGCGCTAAGGTCGTTAGCGGGATTATCGATCTTCAAGAGATCCTGGTTCGGCAAGGGCCCGCCGGGAAATTGTGCGAGCCTGCCGCCGAGCGCGAGTGGACCAAGGTCGATACCGGCGAATCCGACGCGATCTATCAACGATCCAACCTCCGCCTTCGCGGCGCTATCATCGCCAGAATAGAAAAGCACGCGACGGCCACCGTCTGGCCGTGGATTGCTTGCCAGTACGTCTGCCTTCAGATGATTGAATGCCTTCACGAGGCGCGCACCACTCACCAGACCGGCGACCACCTCGCTGGAAATACGGCCTTGCAAATCGACCGGCTTGAACAGCGGGGCTTCGATCGGGTTGTTGGCGTCAATGACGATCCGCCCGCCCCAAGCCGGCAGCCCGAACACGGCCTGCGGCAGTTTCGACCAGTTGACCGCGATGAAGACGATGTCTGCGGCGGCGGCCTGCTCGCGCGTTCCCGCCTTGATGGTCGGGCCCAGAGCAGCGACGGACTCCTTGAGCGAGTCGGGTCCTCGGCTGTTGGCGATAGTTGCGGCAATTCCAACTCGCGACAGCGTCTGTGCGACGGCTAGGCCGATACTGCCCGCTCCAATGATACCGATGCTCATGTCCTGTCCTCCTATACTCGGCTTTAAGGCTTGGGCGTGCCGGTAAGCGCGCCGAGTTGCTGCATGAGAGAGAACAGATTGGCCACGCCCCAGTGCTCGGTGATCTTGCCGTCGCGCACGCCCATCACGTCCACCGTCTCGAATTGGATTTTGCGACCAGTTGGCGCGATGCCGAAGAACTCACCCTTGTGCGTGCCGTGATAAGTTTTGTAGGTCGTCACCCGGTCGCCATCGGCTAGCTGCCAGTGGATGTCCGCGTGGAAGTCCGGGAAGGCAGCGCGCAGAACCTTGTAAAGTTCGCGCGCGCCAGCCTTGTCAGGCGAGCGTCCCGGCTGCGGCGTATGGTCGAGAAAATCGTCCGCGAACAATTCCTCGAACACCTCGAAATTCCCGCCGCCTTGCACTTCTGCGGTGTTCCGCCGAACAACCGCCTTCGCGGCTTCGCTCACGCTGATCTTGGTCATGGATGTTGCTCCAAAGTTATGGGCGCTGCGGTTGCTTGGCGCCGTGACTTTGGGCGGCAAGGCCGGCCTTTTTGGCCGAGAAGCTGCGCTTTCTGCGATGGATAATGGCGACAAATTCGCCTATGATTAGCCGGGAATTGATGGAATTACTTTCAAGTATTCGTTGAAGGCAATCCGCTGGAAACCCTCGCTAACCTCGAATCGTTCGTACGCAGTGCCGAAACCGCCAGTTTCTCGGCTGCGGCGCGTCGGCTTGCCCTCACCCCAGCGGCAGTCAGCCGGAACGTGGCGATGCTGGAACGCAATCTCGGCACCCGGTTGTTTCACAGGAGCACACGCAAGCTAACGCTCACCGACGCCGGTGAGCGCTTCCTGCTCGCCATCAAGGGCAATCTGGACGAACTGCAGCAGGCGATTTCGGGGATGGCGACGGATGGCGGAGAGCCGGCGGGCGTGCTCAAGGTGAGCATGGGCTTAAACTTCGGTGCGGATTACATCCTTCCGCTGTTGCCAGCGTTCCTGGCGCGCTATCCGGGCATTCGACCCGATTGGCAATTCACCACGCGTCAGATCGATTTGATCGCCGATGGATACGATGCCGCGATCGGAGGCGGCATTGAATGGACGCCAGGCGTTGTCTCACGCGCGCTGGCGCCGCTACACCTGATCGCGGTCGCCGCGCCGGAATATCTCAAGAACCGTACATTGCCGACTGACCCCACCGGGCTTGCTGCATTCGAAGGAATCGCATGGCGCTCATCGCGCACCGGCCGGATTCGCGAACGTTTGATGCGCAATGCGGCGGGCACCGAAATTCCAGCAAAACTGGCGGAGACGATTGTCTTCGACGATCCGGAAGCCACCTGCCGGGCAGCCCTGCTTGGCCTCGGTGTGACGTTGATCGCGATGAGCCACGCGCTACCGCATTTGGAGCGCGGTGCGCTCGTGCGCCTCCTCCCCCAATGGTACATCGACGGTGGGCCGATCTCCATCTATTACGCGAGCCGTACGCTGCTGCCTGCGAAGACCCGCGTCTTCGTCGACTTTGTTGTTGAGGCATTCAAGCGCGACCGTCTGGCCGAACGCTTCGCCGGTAGCTTGGGCTAGGGTTAGTCTGCAACAATCGAGTTAGGATATGTCCGCTTCGGGTCGTCAAATTCGGAAGTCGACGGCCGCATCGGCGAGGTCTGCTTTGCCCCCATATACGGACTTCGTCAGTCCGGCCTGTCAGGTCCGAAAAGTGCGAGTGGCGGACTTGGAGCTTATTCAGGACCTTCGCCGGTGGAAACAATCGCCATTGTTTTTTGTAGCACTTCAAAAATGACGGCGGTCGACCATCCAAACATCAGCGCACCATTCATCGCCGCTATGGGGCCAAGCAACTGCCAGCGCTCGACCGGCAGGACGTCGCCATAGCCGAGCGTGGCGTAACTCACGAACGCGAAATACACGAGACCTCCTTCGGCGGGCACAGCCCCTACAATCAGGTAGGCCAGCGACCAAACAAACACCTCGAGAACATGCGCCGCCATCAAGACCGAAACAGTTCCAATCATGGTGACAATCAGCAGTAGCGTCGGATGGTCTGTTTTTGAAACAGATGCTCGTGCTACGCGCACCACCAAGGTCATCACCAGTGCATGTATGGTAATGTTACAAATGCTGACGATCCCGCCCACCAAAAATTGCATCAGCATGACTATCCCCTGTCAAATCGGAAGGCTGCGCTTGCGAAGGCCAAAACCAGCTTAGGCAATTTTTGAGAATGTGAGGAGTTTACTTCAGCCTGAGATGTCCGGGTTGGGTCAACGTCGGAAGTCCCTGCGCGCAAATGGGAAGTCCGCTTTGCCCTCAACAACGGGCATCGTCAGCCAGACCTGTCAGGCCCGAAAAGTGCCGGCAGTGGACGATTGATGCATCGCGACTACAACACCTGAAAAACATCTAGCGTTCTTGCATTCGCAAAAAGCGAGCCGCTGGGCGATCGAGCAGATGCGGTTCATCCAACTGTACTTTTCTGAACTCGTCTCGAAGTAAGGCGTGGTGCGGAAATAGTAGGCTCCCGGGTCGACAATCTCGCCTTGATAGAGGCGATCCATGACCTCTTTCGGACCATGGCGAAGTCCCTTCCAAGCCGCGTAGATTTGATGGTTGTCATTGGTCTCGAGGATCAACCGCGCGTCCACTTCCATCACGTCGTCGCGGCGGATCAGCGACCAACCCCCGCCGCCCGGCAACACCTTGCCCTTAAGCTTCGGCCCGTCGAAGCTTCCGCCATCAAAATGAAACATGCGTCGGCGGCCATAGGGAGTATCGCCGAGACTGGATACCTGAATTTCGAGAGCGAGCGTGAACAGAAACTGGTGTTCATCTCCTTCATGGAGGCCTCCTGATGGCTGGCATCCGCCATGTGCTGCGAAATGTACTGTAAGCCTTTCGGTTAGCTCGCCTACTCCCAAGCTGGGCTGCATTTCTAGTGCATACACCTTCGTCGCTTTAGCTTTTCCGGAAAAATTTGGAACGGAGTGCCATGTCCGTCCGGGTCAATCGCTACAGGTCCTTTGCCGCCGAGCTCGATGCGAAGTCCGCTTTGACCCAAAAACTGACCTGATTCTAACACCTAATCCGGTGGCGACCTGCCTGCCGCGCAAGCTCCACTACCGGCGACCATCTCCTAATCGATTACCTCGTGCGACAGGATGAGGCTTCATTCACCCTAGCGCTCGTCCAGAGCAGCGGCGAACCAAAGGCTATTGAATCCTTCTTCGATCGCCCAGCCGACGTTCCTCCCGCGTGATCTAAGCTTGTCGAGACGCCCGAGGTAGATCATACGCTCGGCAGGAGCTAGGCTTGATACGATTTCGAGAGACCGTTCGTACATGCGGATCAAAGCAGCAAAATAGCCTTCATCTTCCATGCTGTAGGATTCTAGAAAGCCGAATGCCTCCTCGCAATAAAATATCGACAGTTCCGCTATTCCATCCGAGCGCCCGATGGCTTTCTTGTAATCCGCAATCGCCTTCTTGGCTTTCGAAACCGATACCGACTGGCCTTTCATTAGGTCCGGGGATATCCATCTCGAAATACTCGCCTTGAAGGGCTGGAGTTGATCATGGCCCAAGCCCAAGCGGGCGTGCAAGAATGCCTGGTTGTCTTTGCTCGCAGTGTAGAGGTCTTGCACTAGTCCCCGAAGGCCCGCGCGATCGAAATCTAGGAGCGCGGCCTTAACGTCGCCCCAAGTTGGTGACGCATTCTTGCTACGGACCACGGCCACGAACCCTTCAAAGATGGTGAACGAGCTTCTCGGCGGCTAAAGATACACGACTTACGCAAAAGGAGCAGATTGGCCGGGTCAAGGATGCCTAACCAGTGACACATGCTCTCGTCCTCTGTAACCGAGGAGTATGACCATGCAGAATCAAGTAAAAGCTGCCCTGACGCCTGGTAAACGGCTGCCCTGGAACAAGGGAAAGCTGACAGGGGCAAAGCCACCACTGCGACCCAAACACGTCTGGTCAATCCGCACGAAACTCCAGATCGAAGGCCGCACTCGCGACCTCGCCATGTTCAATCTGGCGATAGACAGTAAGCTTCGCGGCTGTGATGTCGTCGCCATCCGCGTCGAGGATGTCGCTGCCGGCGGGTACACGGCGGATCGCGCAACGGTCCGACAAAAGAAAACCGGGCGACCTGTCAGATTTGAATTGAGTGAGCAGACCCGCCAGGCGGTCGATGACTATCTAAAGGCCGCCAACAAAAAACCCGGGGATTTCTTGTTCACGGGCCGTCGTGGTCCAGACCGCAACATGACAACGCGCCAATATGCGCGGCTCGTCCGATTGGATCGGAAGCGTCGGGCTGGACCCGAGGCTGTTTGGGACGCATTCGTTGCGACGCACAAAGGCTACCCTGATCTATCGGCGGACGGGCAATCTCAGGGCCGTCCAACTCTTGCTCGGGCATATCAAGATCGAAAGCACGGTCCGGTATCTCGGCATTGAGGTGGATGACGCCCTCGGTATAGCGGAACAAGTTGATGTCTGAAATACCCGGGCAGAGCGGACGTGCTCTGCCCGGCCCTGAACCGCCGCTTTGTGCCAGTATGCGACATCAGCCTTAGTGGGCATCCCATCTGATCTGTCGTACAATCGCATCTAGGTTGGATCGTGGGCCATGGTGCAGGAGCGGCCAGTCCGGGTCGAGCGGAGGTTGTCGGCGATATTGGCCGCTGACGTAGCTGGCTACTCGCGGTTGATGCACAATGACGAGGAGGCGACCCATGCCAAATTGGCCGCGCTCCTAACCGACGCCGTCGCCCCGGCAATTGCCGAACATGGCGGCCGTGTCGTGAAGAACACCGGCGACGGGTTCTTGGCGGAGTTTCCGAGCGCGGTCGAAGCCATCCGAGCTGCGGTGCAGTTCCAAGCGCGTGTTAGCGAGCTTACAACCGGTGACGTGGAAGAGAGACGCATTGTATTCCGCGTGGGCGTCAATATCGGTGACGTAATCGTTGAACCCCACGACATCTTCGGCGACGGAGTTAACATTGCTGCGCGGCTTGAAAGCATCGCAGAACCGGGCGGCATCTGCATCTCGTCTGCTGCCTACGATCAAGTCCGAGGCAAGGTCGGCCTTGAGTTCGCCGATCTGGGTCAGCAGAACCTCAAGAATATCGACGACCCGGTGCGGGCCTATGCCGTTGGCCTGAACGCGAAAACCGACCGAGCTGCTTCGCTGCCATCATCAACTCCCCGCTTGTCCATCGTTGTTTTGCCGTTCGCAAACATCGGAGGCAATCCCGAGCAAGACTACTTCGTCGATGGCGTGACCGAGAGCCTGACCACCGACTTGTCGCGGATCAATGGCGCGTTCGTGATTGCGCGCAACACCGCGTTCACCTTCAAAGGCAAGGCAGTCGACGTAGTGAGGCTCGGACGTGAGTTGAACGTCCGCTACGTGCTCGAAGGGTCGGTGCAACGTGGTGGCAACCTCCTTCGGGTCAACGTGCAGCTGGTCGATGCCGAAACCGGCAACCACCTCTGGGCGGAGCGTTTTGACAAGCCCGTTGCCGACCTCTTTGACATGCAGGACGAAATCGTATCGAGGCTCGCCAACTCGTTAAATGCCGAACTCGTTGCCGCCGAGGCCCGGCGAGCGGAGCGTTCACCGCATCCAGACGCGATGGACTTGGTGTTCCGAGGTAGGGCTTGGTTTAACAAGGGGCTGACCCCCGATTACATGGTACAAGCGCGCGGCTTTTTCGAGCAGGCCATGGCGCTCGATCCGGAGAATGTCGAGGTCATGGTCGGTTTGGCGCGGGTCGATGCCGTACTCGGAGGTGCCCTTATGACCGACGATTATTCAGCGCGGTTCACCTCGGCCGAGGCGACTTTAACCAAAGCGCTATCGCTCGCGCCGAACCACGCCTTGGCACACGTGTATCTGGGCCTCGTGCAAATATTTACGAAACGCGTGGCTCAAGGCATCGCTCAATGCGAGCGGGCACTGGCGCGGGATCGCAATTTGGCCGGCGCTCACGCTCTCATCGGTCTCGCCAAGTTTTTACTTGGTCGAGGCGCAGAAACCGAAGCTCACATCAACGAGGCATTCCGCCTTTCTCCACGCGACACCCTTGCCGATCGATGGATGGCATGGGTCGGCATGGCCAAGGCTCAGCTCGGTGCCGATGCCGAAGCAGTCCTCTGGATGCGCCTAGGCCTTGACGCAAACCGAAATTATTCCGCCGCGCATTTCCTTCTCGCGGCTGTGCTAGCGCGGCTCGGGGAGCTGGACGAAGCGCGGGCCGCGGTGCAAGCGGGACTTGCGCTCGATCCAAGCTTCACCATTCGTCGCTTTCGTGATGCCACCCATGCACGGAGCGACAATCCGACCTTCCTTGCCTGGAGCGACCGCGCGATTGAGGGCATGCGGTTGGCCGGGGTGCCTGAGGGCTGATGTCCGAGTTGGGTCAAACCGAGAAGTCGGGGCGTTCAATCGGCAGGTCGGCTTTACCCCCCACTCCGGACATCGCCTTGCACCGCGCAAACTGACGCTTTGTGCCAAACGGCGACATTGCCCGCCAGCTCGCATCGTTGCTGCTGGCTACGGCTGCAGCCCGTCGAGATTAATCAATCAGACAAGGTGATTTTTCATCGGCTAGGTAGACTGCTTCGCAAGTCCGATATCCGGCAGGACCAGCTTCGACGGTTCGGCGTTTGACTTAGTCAGCTGATTCCTCATGCGCGCTTCGAAGGCATCGAGCCGCAAAGCGAAGGTCGCCAACTCAAGCTTGAGATTATTCACTTCTTGCGCTCGCTGGTCGTCCCGCTTATTCATGACGAATGCCTCTTGTCTCTCGTACGATTTACAATCCACCGTGCATTGGGTGAGTGCTCGGCTTGCACCACCAGTGTCCGTAGGTGCTGTACTTGCTGATAGGCTCGTTCAATGTTGATTGGTGGTACGCATGTTGAGAGCGCTACAAATGATTTGCTCGTGGCTGGTCGCTCCGGGAACAACGAGATGCGGGCAAATGTGTCAGGTCTTTTGAACATCCGCTTCCTCCAGAAGTGCCGCAATTCTCAACCTATTCGGGTCGCGTTCACCCTTCGCTGCCGCAGCGAGGATACGCGAAGCCAACTTTGCCTTCATGGCAGATGTGCGCTCGGCCTTAGGCAGGATGATTGACGCCTCATCTAGTACGGATCTCATCAGCTTGATCTCGTCGGGCTTAAACCTCGTTCTGAGTGGAAGCACTCGTCTCCTCCTCCGCATCACATGGTCACAACACTAATCGTCCTAATAATCGTATAGGCGGGTCCCCTCGAAGGTCTGAGTGCGCTACTCTATTTAAGCTTCCTGTGCCCCGGTTCCTTAATGTAGATCATTGCGGCTTGAGAATGTTATTTTTGGGCAGCGGTTCTTTCGCCTTCTCATCCGCCAGCAGCTTAAGGAGTACTTCGCGCTCCGCGTCCGTCTGCGGTTCAGCGAGACGTTTCTTGAACAGCGCGAGGTTCTCCTTGTGAATGAATTTCTCCATGGACTGACCTCCCTGATTAAAGCTCAGGACTAGTGTTTGGGGTTGGGGTAAACGCGCGCAACCAATGCGCGCAACGCCTCCGATTTCATGGGGTCTTCCGAACTTCCCACCATCTGGACCATGTGCAGTGCCTTCGGGCATCCCTTGCACCCGGGGAAATCAAACAGGCAGAACTCATGCCCTGAAGGCGCGTCTACTGCCGTCATTTCGAAGCGGCACATCAACTGGATAGGCTCTTGGCTGCGCTGAACTTGGCTGCATTGAGTTTGGGGCATGGTGCTCTCCCTGGTTCAGCCGGGAACGCGACACTCCAGGCCAATGCGTTCGATAAGGTAAGGCTATGAAACTCGCCTGAATACCAAAGGCGAGTCTGGTACCCGACAAAAATCGCGAAAATAGTTGGACCACCAGCGCGACTACCGTCAACCAAGCAGACGGCCCGGTATGACCGCGACCTGATCCCGCTCGACGGGCGCGTAAGCGCCGGGCGAGCCCGGCTGGCAGCGCAGGAGCCTCCATCGGGCCGGAACGTTCAAGCTGGTGAGGGGTTAGAATCTGAGAGCTATAGTTGGAGCCTCGCGATGCCCCGCTATTCTTTTCATTTGAATAGGAACGATAAAGCGGCCCTCGATATCGCCGGCTTGACCTTCCTGGATCACCAAGCCGCATGGGAAGAAGCAACGATGGCTTGCGGTGAAATGATCCGTACAATCGATGGTCATTTGCAGCCGGGCGCTGGCTGGCGGATGGAGGTTACCGACGAAGCGGGCAAGCTCATTTACCGCCTGCGCTTCATAGCGGAATCATTTGAGTAAGGCTTCGTCCGGTATCGGACCACTTATAGGTATGATATATAATTGCCGCCTTCACATTGGCGTCAGCCAGTAATTGACGGATGTATTGCGTGCGATCAATTCCAGCCCGTCCCCTGGACAACAAACTTCTGTCAGCTTTGCCGCGTGCTCAATACAGTCTGTTGGCACCGCACCTTGTGACCGTCTCGCTTGCGTCAGGAGCTGTGCTTTTTGAACCTGGCGATGAGGTGGACCACGTTTACTTTCCCCATTCGGGAATGTTGTCATTGCTTGCCGTAATGCGCGACGGGAAAGCAGTTGAAACCGCGACGGTAGGCCGTGAAGGCGTCGTCGGTGCAATGGCTGGGCTGAGGCCGCATAAGTCGTTTGTTCGCGTCGTTGTGCAGATGCCGACGCGTGTAAGCAAGATCGCTTCGCACAGGTTTAGGACTGTGGTCGCGACAAGCGAACAACTGCGAAATCTCTGCATCGAATATAATGAAGTGTTGTTATCACAAGCACGCGTGATCGCAGCGTGCAATGCGCTCCACTCGGTAGAAGCCCGACTTTGCCGATGGTTGCTGGAATCAGCAGACAGAGCAAACAGCGATAGGCTTGCGCTTACCCAAGAATTTCTGGCAGAAATGCTTGGCGTACGACGGACGTCGGTGACCGCAGTCGCCAAGACACTTCATAATCAGGGAGTTTTAGATTACTCCCACGGCGTGATTCACATACTGGATCGCCATCAGCTAGAGCAGACGTCGTGTGAGTGTTATCAAACGCTTTTAGACCAATCTGCGAAGCTCCAAAGCACTTAGCCAAGTCTGAGCTGGTGCCTTTTACTGCAATGCATCCAAACGTCGGCAAAAACGCAAAGCAGAATGGCGCTTTTGTTTAAGCGTGTTTGATCCATCGCAATGGCATGCTCTCAGGGTAGCGATATTGTCCTCAATTATGTACGAGGTTGTCATCATCCAGCGCGGCCTGACCCATTGGAAGTGGCAAGTGTGCAATAGTGACGGAGTGGAGATGTTGCGTGGCCGAGAAAAGACTCGCGCTGAGGCCAGATATCAGGGCAACCGAGCTTTATTCAGCCTGTTGGTCGGCGGCTGGAAACCCATGACCCCCAAACGCCAATAGAGAACAGCTGCCCGGCGTTAATGCCCCACGGTCCCGTTTAGATTGCCGTGCGGGCTGGCCCGATGTCCGAGATGGGTCCATTCGCGTCGGTTTGGCCGACCCGCGGCGACTTCCGGTCTACCCCGGTGAACAGACATCCTCAGGATGGGCGGGCATGTCTCAAAGGTGCCATTTTCGGAAGTGCCGCTCAAGTCGAACTCCGATACTCAGAGTAGGGCATGATTGGCGCGGGCATTGCCCTCCTAATGCGGCTTGCCGAGCACTGCTGCGAATGGCACGTCAAAGATTTGATCGCCGTCATTATCGGTAACGTGAAGGACCCAGCCGCGCCAATCTTCCGCGCTCGCCGTCATGATGAGCGACCGCACGACACGATCTGCGTACTCGCATGCTTCGAGCAAGTCGTCCACGGCAGTGCCGCTTCGATCAATCAACATGCCGCGTGCATTGGAGTAATGGAAATAGACGTCCGTCATGCTCCGACTCCGATGTTAGCCAAGGGCATGGTCACTGATAGCAGGAGAAGAACCATCAGTAACTTCGTGTCGATACCCTAAGGGGCCATACGGAGGAAGCAGGGGGAGGCTGCTCAATTGCATCCCCAGCTGCGTAAAGCCGCCCGACCCACGCTATCATCCGTAAATTTCCTTAAGGCACCGACCGGAATTTCGAAAGCAGGCGTCGTGCGATATAAGAAGAGCATCACGCCGTTGATCGCGCCTACCAGTGACTTACTTCAGGAGGCCAGCATGATCTCGACGCTTTCAAGTGCTCTCAGCATGCAGAGCAGCTCACACACTGACACGGATCGTCCGTCCTCGAAGAAGCGATTCGTCAATTTTGACCTCGATAGATCTCGCGCAGCTCGTCACCGTTATCTGGTTCTTTCAAGCGCCAGAAAGATGGCTGCATTGTTTCACCACGATATTAAAGATCGCCAGAACCTCCACTAGGAAGCGCCGCGATCCGCCCTCTCAGGCTGGCCGCCCACGCGCGTCCTTGAGCAAACGAGTTTGCGGCCGAGCTTGTCTGCCTCTGCGTTGGTTCGTGGGACGTCCATTATCGGCCATTCCGTTGGTGGAGCCTTCTCAGTGAGTAGCACTGCACTCCTGCTTGCCACATCCGTTGCCGTCACGGCATTGGTCAGTGTCGCGTTCTTACTTTATAAGAACGAGCTTGGCCGCGCGTGCGATGCCGCTGGCCGAGGCAGTCTGGTCGCCAACACTGACGCGGGGCCGATCGAATATGCCCAAAAGGGTGGTGCCGGCATTCCGCTAATATCAATCCATGGCGCCGGCGGCGGCTTTGATCAGGGTCTCGCCAACGCGGCTGAACTTGTCGATGAAGGCTTTCGGATCATCTCACCGTCCCGTTTCGGGTATCTCCGCACGCCTGTTCCACGGGACGCCTCTCCCGCGGCGCAAGCTGATGCGCATGCAGCGCTTCTCTCCCACCTGAATATTTCCCATGCTATCGTGCTCGGTGTTTCGGCCGGAGCCCGCTCTGCAGTCGAGTTGGCCCTCCGGCACCCGAATAGAGTAACCGCGCTTGTCCTGATCAGTCCCGGCACTTTTTCACCGACTAGTCCCGTCTCGGTGGATGCAAGCCGCGGCAGTAAGTTTACACTTTGGTTAGTTAATCACGGCGCTGATTTCGCCTGGTGGACCCTCGAAAAGATCGCACCATCGGTGCTAATCCGATTTGTTGGTGTTCGGCCCGAATTGGTCTCCGCTTCGCCCAAGGTAGAACAAGATCGCGTGATGAACGTTGTGAGGGCCATTGAGCCCTTGTCGCTGCGCTTCTCCGGTATCAATATTGATAGCAGTCCCGACTTGCGAGAATTGCCGTTGGGAAAAATTGCCGCGCCGACGCTGATCATCTCCGCGCGGGACGATGGGTTCAACACGTTGCCGGCGGCGGATTTCGCCGCGAGCAAGATCCGGAACGCGAAGCTGATAATCTACGACACCGGCGGGCATCTTTTGGTGGGGCACCAAGAGGCGGTTCGAACAGCAGTTCGCAGCTTTCTCGCCGCTGCGGGCTCGGCCGCCTATGATCTGCAGCCGAAGTCCGATTAGGGTCTTGGCCGTGTAAAAACGCCGTTCCCCGGGGAGTCGGTGAGAAGCTAGGAACCGCGCCTGTCTCAGGGCGCGATCGCAGCGATCAGCGGCTTGGTCCCGACGATGTTCATGACCCGTGTCAGATTATAGGCCAAGACCGAGAGAGCCATCTCGGCAGCTACTTTTGGAAGCGTTTTGGTGAGGAAGTGTGTCGCTCCCTTGCGGGCCTTCATCGTGCCGAACGGATGCTCGACTGTCTCGCGACGCCGGCGCATGGCTTGTGGGTTTGAATCAAGGCGCTGCTGCACAGCCTCGAGCAGATGCTCATGCTCCCATCGCGTAATCCGCCGCTCTGGCCCGGTCGTGCATTGCGATTTGAGCAAACAATTTTGACAGGCTGTGGTCCAGTAACGCCGTAGCATCTTGCCGTCTTCTTCGTTCGTATAGCGATACGGCAATCGCTCCCCGGCTGGACAGCGATAGGCGTCCTCCTCTGGCAAATACGCAAAGTCCTGCTTACCGAAGCGTCCCTCCGATTTGGCGCCTGACGTCTGCGGCTTGGGCAGAGTTACCGTGATGCCGGCCTCGTGGCACGCGAGGATCTCCGGGCTGCTGAAGTAGCCGAGATCGGCCACAGCCTCAAGCGTCTCGGTCTTTAGAACAACCTTCGCCTGCTTGGCCATATTGGCCAGCTGTGCCCGATCTGAGCCGCTGTTCGTTACCTCGTGCGCCACAATCAGATGGTGCTCGGTATCCACGGCGACCTGCACGTTGTAGCCGACGACGCCGGAACCGCGCCCGCTTGTCGCCATCGAACGGCTGTCGGGATCGGTCAGAGAGATTTGCTTGTCGGGCGAAGCAAGCATCTGCTTCTCGTAGACAGCAAGCTTGCCCATTTGCTCCTTCAGCTTCATCAGTTTCTCGGTAAGCCTCGTCACCTTCGCGGCCAGTGCCTCCGTCGGTTCTTGCCGGTCGGCCGTGTCAAGTTGGCTCAGATAGCGCGCGACGCTCTCCTCCAGCTGGGCACGCCGCCGTTCCACCTTCGCCCGCGTGAAGTTCTTGTCCCGATTGTTCACGGCCTTGAATTTGCTGCCATCGATGGCAACGCTCGCCGTCGCGAGGAGGCCCATCTCACGGCAGAGTTCGACGAAACGCGCACATACCTTGCGCAGCGCCAGGCCATTGTCTTTGCGGAAGTCCGCGATCGTCTTGTGATCAGGAGCGAGCCGGCCCAATAGCCACATGACTTCGACATTGCGTCCGGCTTCTCGTTCGAGCCGCCGGCTCGACTGCACCCGGTTCAGATAGCCGTAGATGTAAAGCTTGAGGAGAACCGAGGGGTGGTACGATGGCCGACCAGTCGCCGCCGGTTCCACCCCCAGTCGTCGTCGCTCGGTTGAGGCAGGTGCTCGGCCGCACAACCCCCGCAATTGTGATGACCGGAGATACATCCCTTCGCCATATCGAGGCGCAGAATGTTGCAAATCTCAAAGTCGTTCAGAAGCCGGTTGACCCGGATACCCTGATTGCGCTCATCCAAGCTGTGGCTGACAACTCAGCTGGCTGAAGCGGTAAGTGCAGCGGCTGCTACTTGAAAGATCGTCGCTCGATCCTGGTCTCTTTCCGCCGCGACATCCATCGCTCTCACGTCAACGGCGCGCGGCTCCCGCCGGAATTCCAACCGGAATTTGAAAATTCACAGCACCCTTACATGCTTCTGGACCCAGGCCCCGGCTTGCGGATTGTCGATATCAATGATGCATATGCACGGGCGACTTTTATTAGTCGGAGCGATGTCGTCGGGAAATCATTGTTTGAGGTATTCCCGGATAATCCAGGGGACGAATTCGCCGACGGCGTGAGTAATCTGTTCACCTCCCTACGCATCGTAGCGCAAACTGGCCACGCACATGCCATGTCGGTCCAGCGCTACGACATACGGGACCCTGGCGGTAACTTCATTGAACGTCACTGGCAGCCGATAAATACGCCTATACACGACAGGGATGGGCACCTGATCTTCTTGTTGCATCACGTAGAAGATGTGACAGCCCAGGTGCAGCGTCAATCTGGCCAGCACGGTGGTCGCGACCCGCACCTGCAATCCTAAGACGGCGCAGGTGCAGTTACTTGTTGCCTAGCAATTTTTTGGTGAGTTTATTTACGAAATGGAGCCGCATGCAGGCAGGACATGTCACGGCCTCATACGCATCTGGTTTATCGTTCGACGCGTCGTCGGGCAACCAAACTTGAACGTTTGAGCCAGTTCGCGGGCAGCGGATGGTAACATGAGCCATGGTACATATTGAGAATGGCTTCCAAGGGACTGCTTTGATTTGCCGCAAATCTGGGCGACAGGTTCCCGGTCGGCATTGATGGCTCAATCCGAATTATCCTAGCCAATGATCGAGCCGCGAGGCGGCGGTAGGTCGGCTAAGTGCCACGAACGGACTACGCGACCTTGTGGTCCACCCTAGCGCCTGCAAAGCAGCGGCCAGGGACATCAATTGGCGGCTTACAATCGGTTTTCCATTTCGGATTTGGCGCGATGTGTACTGGCACCCGTAGAGGCCCTTTGCCATTGGCCTCAGGCTCCGCTTGCTTGATCGGCAACCTGTCACTCTTAGCCGTGCGATTCACGATCTGAGGAGCAATTATTGAAACTTTGGTGCGGCTACCCGACTGAAAAGTTGCCTCTGTACCCGACGAGGAAATGTGGTGCACCGCTAGTGAACTGGTAATGCCCACGACATAGGTAAGTGAATGCAACGTAAGTGTCTTGATAAGCATAATGCTACCTCGCCTCAAAGAGGACATTCCGCATTTGCGCTTGTGTCATCTGTACAGGCTTGGTTCGCGACATAGCTGATCTAAATCAAATCCGGGTCAGAGCGCCCGCTAAAACGACTTGTGCGAAGTCGTGAGGACCGGCCAAGGTCGCGGGGTCATTCGCGTGGTTGACTTAGATCAATGATGTCCGTTCAGGGTCTTGGCTGTGTGAAAACGCGAAGACGCTCAATCGCGGTAGAAGAAGTTATTCGTCCAAGACCGCTTTAGTCGCTCAACAGGCAAGCGGATTCAACTTAGAGATCGAACTGAAAAATATCTTTCTTCGTCGCGGTTCGATTTTTGAGTTTTTACACAGCCAGGGTCAAAAGCCGACCTTTGAAGGCGGCCGGCCCACGTCTGCCTTGGCCCCAAGAACGGACATTGAGCGACCGTATCGGCGAACCCATCGCCATTAAATCCCACAACTTCAACGAAGTCGCCAACATCAGCGGTCTCTGCGTAAAAGAATCCGTCTGCACATCGTACCTACGCTCCAACACACCGTGCTGGCATTGTCCGCGCGCAACGGAGCAAAGTCGATGACCGAACAGGCAGCCCAAGATTTTCTTGCTGTCACTACGCACTCAAAAGACGCAAGCGAGACCGCCCGTCCATCCCGGTTCACGCGAAATCTTTATGTACGTTGCCCGGCAGTGCTACCGCCTGCGGTTGAGACAGCAGCACAACGTCAGTGCATGACCTCAAGCGAATACGTGCGCCGAAGTGTGATCGATCGCCTTAAGGCTGACGGGATCGATCCGGCTTTGGGAGTCGCTTGAGATGGGAGGCACCAGCACGCAGCAACAGACCCAATCTTCGACCACGGCACCGCGGGAGGCAGCCCAGCCTGCCCTCACGGGAATCCTGGGCCAAGTCGGCACGAACCTGAACAACACTGGCTTGACCGGTGCGGAGAACAGCGCGCTCGGGACGCTTGAGCAGAACGGCGCGAATGCTACCTCGCAGTACGCTCCGTGGTCGAACTCGCAAGGCGGAAGCGGCTCCGCCGCGATCCTCTCGAACTTCCTGGCGGAGCTACTCCAATTCGAGCGCGGCCCACTGATTGGTGGTGCATCGTTCAGGATTGCAGGCTGCGCTCAATGGAACTGCCCATTGACGCTTCGATGAGCCGCTGCTGCCGGCGCTGGCAACGGCGCGATAACCGGGGATCCTCCGAATGACAAAAGCCGCAAAGAAGCCCGCCGCGTCCAAGATCAAGAAGGCCGCGACTTCGAAAGCCGCGCTCGTCGAAAAATTGTCGCCGACGACTCCACCCGACACGAAGCCGACGGAAAGCGTTGCAAAGTGTCCGGTCCCGCCAGATATGGACGAGACTGTACCGCTGTTAAAGCACTTGGGCGGATCGATACACGATGATTGGAATCAGGCGCTCTGCAATCAGGTTTTGAATGCGGCTAAGTACCCAAAGAACGCCACACCAGAGGACAAGGCAAAGCTATATTTTTCGCACCTCGCGTTCTTGACCGGGGTTAACCCTCAAGACGTGATTGAAGGAATGATGGCTGCCCAACTCTTTGCCTCGCATTCCGCCTCGATGGAATGTTACCGGCGGGCGATGCTGCCCGATCAATCGCTGGAAGGTCGCACAGCCAACTTAGTACAGGCAGCAAAGCTCACCCGCGCGAATGCGTCTGTTGTGGAAGCGCTGACGAAATATCGAAACAAGGGAAAGCAGAGAATCGTCATCGAGCACGTTCACGTCTATCAGGGCGGCCAAGCGGCCTTCATTGCCACCGGCGCCCCCGGGGAGGGGGTGGCAAAAATTAAGGAGGTTCAACCCCATGCTATTGGACATGCGCCTAGCGCCCCGTTGCGGTGCCAAGACCCGAGCAGGCTCGCCCTGCCAGTCGCCAGGAATGGCAAACGGACGTTGCCGGATGCACGGCGGGCCATCGCCGGGAGCGCCTAAAGGTAATCAGAATGCCCTCAAGCATGGCAGGTATTCGACACAGTCGATCCAGCTAAGGCGCGAGATTGCCTCGCTGATCCGTGAGATGAGGGAGGCCGCGGCTGGGCACTAGGCCGACAATTCGGTTTCATCGCGCAGAGTCTACACAGACAGCGGCGTCCTTACCGCTTGTCAACCTTTGCCGAACATGGTGGAAGCACCGCAGGAGCGTATGCACATGAAGAAGCTTTTTACGGTTGGATACGAGGGCAGCAAACCTTCCGACCTATTTGCGAGCCTCCAAGAGAGCGGCGTTTCCCTGCTGATCGATGTTCGTGACGTCCCGATCTCCCGCAAGCCCGGGTTTTCGAAGACCGCCCTCGCCCGAGGATTGGACGAAGCCGGGATCCGGTACTTGCACTTGAAGGGCCTTGGCGATCCAAAGCCGGGCCGGATCGCCGCACGTGAGGGGCGTTTCTCAGACTTCCGGCGGATTTTCGGTGCCCATATGATGACTACTGCGGCGCAGCAGGGCTTGTCTGAAGCGGTCGCCGCCGCCTCAAAATCCATTGCGTGTTTGCTTTGCTTCGAACAGGATCATACCAATTGCCACCGCTGCATCGTCGCTGAGTCGATGGCCAAGCGCGGAAAATTCAGTTTGGTTCATTTGACCGCCGCGCCGCTCATTGCCCGCACCTCGAAGGTTCGAATTTCCTCGGATGACAGGACACCCGCCTACATCGGGTAGCACTGAGGCCGTCGTGATCGTGAAGGCCGCCCCTCAGGTCGGTCGCCGACACGGTGAAACCGTCTGTTGCGCTGGAATCGATCTGTACGGCAATTGGCTACGCCTCTACCCGGTTTCTTTCCGAACCTTAGAGCAGTCGAAGAAATTCGGTCGCTGGGACCGAATCAAGTTCAACTGGCGGCTGCCGAACGATGATAGGCGTTTGGAAAGTCGGCGCGTTGATCAGCAATCCATCGAAATTGTCGGAAAGCTGCGGAAGCCTGAACGCGAGAAGTTTCTCGGTAAGGCGATCGTCACCAGCCTAGTGCGGGAACGGGAAGCCGGGAAAAGCTTTGCCCTGCTCAAGCCCGAGATAATCGCGTTCAAAATCGAGAAAAAGGACACCGACGAGGTCAAGGCTGAAAAGCAAATGTTCGACGCGATCCGCGCCCAGGACGATCTTTTCTCGAAGCAGGTGACGAACAACTACAACCCGTGTCCGTTCAATTGTAAATATCGATATCGCACCGACGATGGCGTCCGCGAAGGCACCTGCCAAGATTGGGAAATTGAGGCGACCTATCACAACTGGTCGCGAGTGTACGGCGAGCAGAGGACGCTCGCGGACATGGAGCGGGTTTTTGGAAAGGAATACCCTGAAAACGGAATGTTGCTGGCGATGGGGACCCATTCGGTGCATCAGGATACATGGCTGATCAACGGCGTGGTGCGCCAAGACGATATTAGCCAAGGCACCCTCTTCTGACCGCTGGCCGGTGTTGAGTTCATCGCCGAGAATGGCGGGGGCGCTGGCGTGAGGATGATGAAGTAAAAGCGCTGATTTTTTATCAGAAGTACCCCCACCCTTTTGGGGCCCCACGGCTCCGACTACGAATTTGCAAAAGGCGGGTTTCGTGCAGGGAAAGTTGAGCAAGTCAAAAGACGAACTTGAGGAATTGGCACTCAAGCGCATCCGAGCTTGGCCGGGATGCCGCGGAGCCGCGAGAATAGCGCTAACCTTGGACGACGACGGCGAGTGGTCATTCGAGGTGTCCGACGCAGGATCAGCGGATGCTGAAAACGTCCGCCGTGCTGCAATCGCGGTTGGCCACACGATGCACGATGAGTTTGATCTGGCGACGGATCACTAAGCCACCGGACAATGCCGAAAAGGCCAATCAAAATCGAGTTATCCAGGAAGGCGACGAGCGCTTTCTGCTGAAGGGGTACGCCGACGGCAGCGAGGAGCGCGTGCCAATCGTGAAGCTCCCAAGGAAACCGCCACGTTATAGGTACCGGACAGTGACCTTAGACAAGAGCAAGAAGAAGGGGTTTTGATTCTTGAAGGTGCCCGCGGGATCTGGCGAGATCGCTTCGTTCCTGGGAAGTACCGCGTTTGCAGGCGATCGGATCAACAATCAGTCCCAGTCCGTGCAGGGAGGGACGTCGTTCGACATGTCGAACGTTGTCCAGGAGTTCCTGCAGCGTTCGAAGCCGTAGCGCCATGAGGTGAGCCAGATACAACGTTCATTCCGGGGTATCACATGAAAGCCGCTGATCCCGGCCGGTGCGCCGCTGGACCATGTTCCTGTTCGGAAAACCTAGCGAGGAGCGGACAATGCGATCAACAACCATCGCGAAGGTGACCCTGGCTGCGACCATTTTTTCGTTGGTCATCACGCCAAAGTCTGCCCGGGCCGACGAAGGAGGTCTCAGCTTCTGGCTGCCGGGCACGTTCGGTAGCCTCGCGGCAACGCCCGGAACACCCGGATGGTCGTGGGCCACGTTTTATATCCACACCGATGTGGCCTCGGCCGCGGGAGCGCAATTCCCACGCGGCGGTCGGGTCGATGTCGGATTGAGCGGCCGAGGTGACCTGGTGGGGTTCGGGCCATGCTGCGGGTTGCGCATCCCATAAAAGCGGAATTTGAATTATCGGCCGATATCGAGAGTTGTGCCTGATTTCAAAGGCCGAATAATTCACCAGAAAATACCCGGAAATTCGAATTTTTCCGCGGCGGATATCAAATCGCCTACTTGCGTCCCCAGTGCGTCCCCATCACGATTTCGTGTCCGCCCCCACAGGCATACTCGGCACCGACCATTGAAATCATTGATGAAAATGGTGCCCAGGGGCGGGATCGAACCACCGACACTGCGATTTTCAGTCGCATGCTCTACCAACTGAGCTACCTGGGCATCTCGAAGGCCCAAAGGCCGCACCGAGCGGGCGGTTTATAGAGAGGTCGGGCGGCCATGTCCACCCGCCTTCGCCTGCGGCTTCGGCGCGGCGGGCCCGGCTGGTGCCCCATCCCCAAGTTATTGGTGGATATCCCTTATTCGGCGTCTTCGGGGTCGGTGGGGCGGCCGGGGATGACGTAGGTGTCGGAGAGCCAGCGGTTCAGGTCAACGTCGCGGCAGCGGCTGGAACAGAACGGCAGTTTGGCAGGGTCGGCCGGCTTGCCGCAGACCGGGCAAGGCTTTGGCGGCGGCTTGGGTCCGCCGGCCTCCTTGGGGCCGTCAACTGGCATTGAGCCAGCCGAACCGGATCGGGAAGCCCTCGCCGCCCATCAGCGTGACCGATTCGTAGAGCGGCAGGCCGACCACGTTGGTGTAGGAGCCGACCATCTTGACCACGAACGAGCCGGCAATGCCCTGCACGGCATAGCCGCCGGCTTTGCCGCGCCATTCGCCGGAGCCGATATAGGCCTGGATGTCGTCCTCGCTGAGCCGCTTGAAACGCACCCTGGTCTCGATCAGGCGCTGGCGGAACGCCTCCTTCGGCGTCACCAGGCAGATCGCGGTGTAGACGCGGTGGTTGCGGCCCGACAACAGCCGCAGGCACTGCGCGGCTTCATCGACCAGATTGGCCTTGGGCAGGATGCGGCGGCCGACCGCGACCACGGTATCGGCGGCGAGGATGAAGGCGCCGCGCAGCTCGTCGTCGAGCTGGACCGATTTCAGCGCCGCGTCGGCCTTGGCACGGGCGAGGCGGTTGGCGCAGGCGCGCGGCAGCTCGCCCCGCTTCGGCGTTTCGTCGACATCGGCCGGGCGTAGCGCGTCGGGCTCGATGCCGGCCTGGTTGAGCAGGCTGAGCCGCCGCGGCGAACCGGAAGCAAGAACGAGTTTGGGACGGCCAAGCATGCTTGATGTGTCGGGATTTTGGGATTCGGATGGACGCGCGCGCGGAACCTATCGGAAGGCACTCCTTTCCACAACCGGGGAACAAGTGATTGTTGCGACTGCGAATCTCTCCGTCGTCCCTGCCTAGTGCGCAATTGCGCACGGGGCGCAGGGACCCATAACCACAGGCGGTTGTCATGGGGATGACAGTGGGTGGCTGGCACTTTCTCGACTTACCCGACCGCAGGGCCGCGATGAGCGCAAGTGCGCTCACGCTCGGGGTTCCTGCTTTCGCAGGAACGACGGAAAGAGCTTTACCCGCTCGCGGCCCCGACCTTGGCAAAGCGGCGGCGGATGCGCATCAACAGGCCGTCGCAGACCTCACGATAGGCGGCGAGTTTTTGGTCACGGCTGCCCTCGGTGCCGGTCGGGTCCGGCGTCGGCCAGTATTCGACATCGGCGGCCATGGTGCGCGTCAGCTCCAGCGCCTTGTGATGGGCCTCCGGCGACAGCGTGATGATGAGATCGAAATTGAGCCCTTCCCAGTCCTCGAGCTCCTCGAACGTCATCGGCTTGTGGCCGGAAATATCCTGGCCGAGTTCGGCCATCACGGCGACCGCGAACGGATCGAGCTCGCCCTTCCTGGCGCCGGCGGATTTCACGTAGAGCGCCTGCGGGAACATCTGCTTGAGCAGGCTTTCCGCCATCGGCGAACGCACGCTGTTCAGCCCGCATGCGAACAGCACGGCCTGCGGGTTGCGCGCGCCGGGCGCATCCATGCGTTACGAGATCCGGCTGCGCGACATCATGCGTTCATTTTTACGCATGATCTTATCCGAAAACCGCTGCGCACTTTTCGGGATCATGCGTCCTGCCCTTTCCAGTGCAGCACGCAGATCAGCGTGAACAGGCGGCGCGCGGTTTCGAAATCGATTCTTACCTTGCCCTTTAGCCGCTCCTGCAGCGTGCGCGAGCCTTCGTCATGGATGCCGCGGCGGCCCATGTCGATCGCCTCGATCTTGTCGGGCGTAGCTGTCCGGATCGCCTGGTAGTAGCTGTCGCAGATCATGAAATAGTCCTTCACGATTCTGCGGAACGGCGTCAGCGACAACAGATGCGCCACCACGGGCGTGCCGTTCTCGTGGCGGATGTCGAACATCAGGCGGTTGCCGGTAATTGCAATGTGCAGCGTGAACGGCCCCTGCTCCGCGCCATCAGGCGCGAACAAATTCTGCTCGATCAGATCGTAGATCGCGATTGCGCGCTCGTGCTCGATATCGGGACCGGAACGCCCGATCGATTCCTCGTCGAGCGTCACCGCGACGATGCGGTTGTGCTGATCATCGTCTGGTGGCGGTTTGTTCATGGCAAATTGAGGCGCAATCCGACGGAGCGTGAATGGGCATCCAGACCCTCGGCCTTGCCCAAGGTCATCGCGGCGGGCCCCAGCGCGCGCAACTGGTCCGGCCCGCATTTGAGAATCGAGGTGCGCTTCATGAAGTCTAGCACGCCGAGCCCGGACGAAAACCGCGCCGAGCGCGCGGTGGGCAGGACATGGTTGGAGCCGCCGACATAATCGCCGATCGCTTCGGGCGTATGGGGCCCGAGGAAAATCGCGCCGGCATTGCGGACTTTTGCCGACAGCGCTTCGGCATCCGCTGTCATGATTTCCAGATGCTCGGCAGCGATGGCGTTCGCCAGCTCGACCGCCTCGTCGAGCTTTTTCACCATGATGACGGCGCCGAAATCGTTCCACGAGGCCCGCGCGATGTCGCCGCGAGGGAGCGTCGCAAGCTGGGATTCCACCGCGCGCTCGACCTCGGCCGCGAGGGCCGCGCTGTCGGTGATCAGGATCGATTGCGCGCTGGCGTCGTGCTCGGCCTGCGCCAGCAGATCGGCGGCGATCCAGCCGGCGTTACCCGTGTCGTCTGATATGACGAGCACTTCCGAGGGGCCGGCGATCATGTCGATGCCGACCTTGCCGAACACCAGCCGCTTGGCGGCGGCGACATAGGCATTCCCCGGGCCGACGATCTTGGCGACCGGCGCGATCGTCGCCGTGCCATAGGCCAAAGCCGCCACTGCCTGCGCGCCGCCGACGCGATAGATCTCGGAGACGCCGCCGAGATAGGCCGCAGCCAGCACCAGCGGGTTGAGCTTGCCGTCGGGCGAGGGCACCACCATCACCACGCGCGACACGCCGGCGACGCTCGCCGGCACCGCATTCATCAGCACCGAGGACGGATAGGCCGCGGTGCCGCCGGGCACGTAGAGGCCGACCGCATCGACCGCGCTCCAGCGCCAGCCGAGTTCGACGCCCAGCGCATCGGTAAAGCGCTCGTCCTTCGGCAGTTGCCTCCGGTGGAAGGCCTCGATCCGGTCGCGGGCGAATTTCAGCGCTTCGACGGTTTTGGGATCGCAGGCCTTCACCGCGGCATCGATTTCGGCCGCGGTCACGCGCAAGCCGGCGGCGTCGACTTCGAGCCGGTCGAATTTTTTCGTCGCCTCGATCAGGGCGGCGTCGCCGCGCGCGGCCACGTCGTCGACGATGGCCCTGGTGGCGCGCTCGACATCGGCCGAAACCTCGCGTTTGGCGGCGAGGAATTCCTTGAATTTCGGCTCGAAATCGGCGCTGCTGGTATCCAGGCGAACGGGCATGGCGGCTTTCTGGGCGAGATCGAAAGGTCCATGCTCAATGGCGCGGCGGCCAAGGGCCGTCAACCCTGTGGGACCGTCATTCCGGGATGGTCCGCAAGGACCAGACCCGGAATCTCGAGATTCCGGGTTCGCTTCGCGCCCCGGAATGACTTCCCCTCACCTCACCTCTCCGGCCCCAGGGGCGCGATGGCGAGGTCGCTGGTGCCGATATCGTCGGTGCCGAGGTCGGTCAGCTCGCATTCCAGGCATTCGACGTCGAGCCGCAGCGCCCCGCCATGGCTGAACAGCAGCAGCGCGCTGCCGCCCGGAGGCTCGGCGGGGTGGAATTCGATCCCGACCAGTTCCAGCACCGCATCCGGCTGGTCCAGATCGATATTGCGGGACTTGCAGGCCAGGACGCGGTCGAAGCGCAGTGCCGCGATCGAGCGGCGCGGTTCGGTTCCGCCCGACAGTGTCTGCTCCCAGTCCAGCCGGTTCATGCCGACCACCAGCCGCTTTTCATCCTGCCGCCAGACGATGTCGGCTGCGAGGACGCGGGCGTCCTGCACATGGGCGGAGATCACCGCGAGATCGTCGGCGTCGAGCGCAATCAGTTTGAGCAGGTCCGCCGGCATTCCCAAAAAGTCCTTCGCTGATGTTTGGACATGATCTCTTTCGGAAAACCGGTTCCCACTTTTCCGGATCATGCTCTAGTCGCTGATGCGCTCGATCGACGCGCCGCAGGCCGAGAGTTTTTCCTCCAGCCGCTCAAAACCGCGGTCGAGGTGATAGATCCGGTTGACCATGGTTTCACCCTCGGCGGCAAGGCCCGCGATGACCAGCGAGACCGACGCCCGCAGATCGGTGGCCATCACAGGCGCGCCGCGCAATTTGGCCGTGCCGTCGATGGTCGCGGTCTCGCCATCCAGCGATATACGCGCACCGAACCGCGCCAGTTCCTGCACATGCATGAAACGATTCTCAAAGATGGTCTCAGTGATCTGCGAGGAACCGCCGGCGCAAGCCATCAACGCCATCAATTGCGCCTGCAGATCGGTCGGAAAGCCCGGGAACGGCGCGGTCGATACCGTCACCGGGCGGATGCCGGCGCCATTACGCGCGACCCGGATACCGTCATTGTTGACGGTGATAACGGCGCCGGCCTGCGTCAGCACATCGAGCGCCGACTGCAATAGTTCAGGACGGGCACCGGAAAGCTGCACGTCGCCGCCGGTCATGGCGACCGCCATCGCATAGGTACCGGCCTCGATCCGGTCGGGCAGCACGGTATGCCGCGCGCCGTGCAGCTTTTCGACGCCCTCGACCACGATCCGCGGCGTGCCGGCGCCGTTGATGCGCGCGCCCATCTTGTTCAGGCAGTCGGCGACGTCTGTGATTTCCGGCTCGCAGGCGGCGTTGGTGATGATTGTGGTGCCCTTGGCGAGCGTCGCCGCCATCAGCGCCACATGCGTTCCGCTCACCGTCACCTTGGGAAAATCGATCGCAGCGCCGCGCAGGCCGCCCGGCGCCTTCGCCACCACATAGCCACCGTCGATGGTGAGCTCGGCGCCGAGCTTTTCCAGCGCCATGATTAGGAGATCGACCGGGCGCGTGCCGATGGCGCAGCCGCCCGGCAGCGAGACTTTCGCCTCATGCATCCGCGCCACGAGCGGCGCGATCACCCAGAAGCTGGCGCGCATCCGTGACACCAATTCATAGGGCGCCGTGGTGTCGATGATATTGGCGGCCGAGATGTGCAGGGTCTGGCCCTGATAGGCGTGGTCGCCCGGCCGCTTGCCGGCCGACATGATGTCGACGCCGTGGTTCCCGAGGATGCGCTGCAGTTGCGCGACATCGGCCAGCCGCGGCACGTTGTCGAGAATGAGGGTTTCCTCGGTGAGCAGGCCTGCGATCATCAGCGGCAGGGCGGCGTTCTTGGCGCCCGAGATCGCAATGGTGCCGTTGAGCTTGCTGCCGCCGACGATACGAATGCGGTCCATGCCATCCCCCTTTCGACGCACAAATTGTGAGCGCGTGCGTCCACGGCAGAAGCGGCGATCTTTGCGGCGATTTGATGGGGTGGGCTCGAAGCCAACGGCAGTCGTTCCGGGGCGCTCACGACGTGAGCGAACTATGGGGCGCGCCCCTCCCTTGCGCCCCTGAGAACCTCGAGATTCCGGATTCAGCCCTGTGGGCTGCTGCGGAATGACATCCAGCTAAATCGAATTAATATCCGCGCTCTCCAGGATCGGCTTCGGATAGCCGTCGCGCGCCACCTTGATCATGGCGCGGCCGAGCTGCTCGCTGGTTGTCATGTGGTTCGGCGTGGCTCGCACCATCCAGGACAGCAAGGGCGCGGTGACGGCATAGACTGCATTCACCCACGCCGTCTTCGACCTGACGCCATGCAGCGGCTGGATGCCGGACGGCCGGAACATGTAGGCCGCCTTGAACGGCAGCTTGAGCAGATCGTTCTCGGTCTTGCCCTTGACCCGCGCCCATCGGAGCGGGCCCTGCTCGGTTGAATCAGTGCCCTTGCCGGTGACGTAGGTGAACACCATGCCGGGGTTAAGCCGCGCCAGCGTGGTCGCCGCCGCCATGGTGACGTCGTAGGTCAGATGCCGGTAGCGCTCGGCATCCATGCCGATCGAGGAGACGCCGAGGCAGAAGAAGCAGGCGTCGTATCCGGTAAGCTCGGATTCGATCTTCGAGAAATCCGTGAAATCTTCGTGCAGGATTTCACGCAGCTTGGCGTGCTGCACCCCGGCCGGGCTGCGTGAGACCGCCAACACGCTTTCAACGTTGGAATCGACCAGGCATTCGCGCAGAACGCCCTGCCCGACCATGCCGGTGGCGCCGAACAGGATCGCTTTCATGTTGGGCTGAGCTCCGCTCATCCCTTGATGAACGCGAGCAGATCGGCGTTGATGGTCGGAGCTTCGGTGGTCGGCATGCCGTGCGGAAAGCCCTTGTAGGTCTTCAGCGTGCCGTTCTTCAGAAGCTTTGCCGACAACGGTGCGGAGTCCTCATAAGGCACGATCTGGTCGTCGTCGCCATGCATCACCAGCACCGGCACGGTGATCTTCTTGAGGTCCTCGGTGAAATCGGTCTGCGAGAAGGCGACGATGCCGTCGTAATGCGCTTTCGCGCCGCCCATCATGCCCTGACGCCACCAGTTCTGGATCACCGCCTCCGACGGCTTGGCGCCCGGCCGGTTATAGCCATAGAACGGACCTGCCGCGATGTCGCGATAGAATTGCGAGCGATTGGCCGCCACCTGCGCCTGGAAATCGTCGAACACCTGTTTGGGCAGGCCGCCGGGATTGGCCGCCGTCTGCACCATCAAGGGCGGCACCGCGGCGATGATCGCAGCCTTCGCCACCCGGCTCTCGCCATGGCGGGCGATGTAATGCACCACCTCGCCGCCGCCGGTGGAATGGCCGACGTGAACGGCACCCTTGAGATCGAGATGCGCCGTCAGCGCCGCGAGGTCGTCGGCATAATGGTCCATGTCGTGGCCGTCGGCGACCTGGCTGGAGCGGCCATGGCCGCGGCGGTCATGGGCGATGACGCGAAAACCGTTGTTCAGGAAGAACAGCATCTGCGCGTCCCAGTCGTCGGCCGACAGCGGCCAGCCATGGCTGAACACGATCGGCTGGCCCTTGCCCCAATCCTTGTAGAAGATCTCGACGCCGTCTTTGGTTGATATGGTGGGCATTACGAATTCTCCTCTTGTGATGCGGTCATTCCGGGACACGCGTTATCGCGCGGATGCGAAATCCGGATGAGATGGAGATTCCAGGTTCGCGCTGACGCGCGCCCCGGAATGACGAAATCGGGTCAGACGTAGGCCGGCGCCGGGCGGAATCGCCTGAGCACACCTGTTATCACGACGACGAAGAACACCAGCACGATGCCCTGGACGACGGCGAACGGCGGCTCGGCCGGCGGCACGCTCGGCGCCAGCGCGTGCAGCGCCGGCACTTTCAGGAACGACTGGATCACCAGCACGAAGACGTTGAGATAGAGCGAGACCAACGCGGTCAGCGCGTAGATCCAGCGCCAGGCGCCGCTAAGCTTCATGACGTAAAGCGCAAAACAGGCGATCGCCAGCAGCACCAGCGAGACAATGCCGAACATATGCGACGGCAGCAGCTTCTCGGACAGCAGCGGCGGAATCAGAAATCCTGAAACGCTGGTGAGGATCGTGAACAGAAGAAAGATCGCGGTCAGGCCCGGCATCCGCTTCGAGCCGAGCATCCCGAACATCACGACAAGGCCCGCAACGATTGCGATCAGGCTGATGATCACATGCACCAGAACGAATGTCGCCAAGCTCATACCTAAAATCATGTGGGCCCCCGTTTTGAAATCTTCTAGAGGTTACGATGCGTCAGCAAAAATTTCCACACGCATCGCGTGCAGCGTCGTCAGGGCAGGCATGTGCGTGAATAAAGGACGCATCAACGAAAGTAGTATGATGCACGAAATCTTTGCACCGCTGTCATAAACCGGGCAGCGCCAGCGCTGAAGAGTTAGATCTAGAGTGTACTCATGAATTCGGGGATGGCGCGGCCGGCCTCCTATCGGCTCTTACGCCCAAGCGACATCAGTCAGACGCGCGTTAGCATGTCCGCCGGGGGCCAGATGCGGTAGTCGGTTGGCTCTGGTAGAGTTGACTCCTGCCGCCGTCATCGCGGACGCTCCAAGTGCCCGAGGGATTTTCGGATGGGGGAAGCGAAACGAACGTCGTTGGTTGTCCTGCTCGCAGGCCTGCTGGGCTTCGCGCTTGGAGCAGCCACGCTTGGATTCGCGGCTCTGTCGATCGGGATATCGTTTCTCGGTCACGCACAGGGCGGTATTCATAGTGATTGGACCCTCGTCGTGCTCTTCGGAACCCTAGTGAGCTTTGGACTGGGTGGAGTTGCAGGGGGCAGAGGAGCCGTCCGCCTTGCCAAATCCTTGCACGGTTAGAAGCAATAGCCTCGATGCTTACAAATGGGAGCTGTTGCGACTATTCCATAGAATCGTCTCTTTGTCCGCTATGGGTGAGGCTCGGAAGTATCTGGCCGCGAGAACTCGTGTCCGCTTCGCCTCAAGGAGCTGATTAGCCACCGCTTTGAAGATGGGCGGCTTAGCGCCAGGAGCTGTCGGAACGAGCTACGTGGCGTAGTTCGTCGGTTGGTGTTCTAGCCATCACGCTAACAGCTTGTGCAAAAAGTGGCCGGTGATTTGCCCGAGCATCAAACCAATAGCCATGATTGCCAGTGCGCCAAGGGAGCGCAGTTGACGGGCAAGCCGACCAAGGTCCGGGTTTCGTAGCGAAAAGAGTTGGTAGCCAACCGCAAAGCCACCAAATCCGCCAATGACTTGAAGCATTGGAAAGGGACCCATCATCACGGCCGATATCTTAGCTTCGCGCTACAGGCGTTACTCTCAGTCCGGCTTTATCAGTACACGTCCTAATAATAGCGGGGTATCGGACCGTTATGCGGCGTCTTGCGGCGCGACAGATCGAACAGCACTTCGTCGACATAGCACCAGCCCCAGCCTTCCGGCGGATCGTAGCCTTCGATCACGGGATGGCCGGTGGCATGAAAATGCGCTGACGCGTGCTTGTTGGGCGAATCGTCGCAGCAGCCGACATGGCCGCAGGTGCGGCAGATCCGCAAATGCAGCCACCGGCTTCCGCTTTTCAGGCACTCCTCGCAACCGAGCGCGCTCGGCGTCACCGTTTGAATGCCGGCGATATGGCTGCAGCCCTTTTTCGTCACGCTTCAACCTCGCGCGTCTCGAAGAATCTAAAGCGCCGGCTTCATGCTATCGGCGAGAAAGCCGTGCAGCGCCGCCACCACCTGCGCGCCCTCGCCGATCGCGCCGCCGACGCGCTTGACCGAGCCGGAGCGCACGTCGCCGACGGCGAACACGCCGGGCACCGAGGTTTCCAGCGGCGAGGCGGACCGCCCGTCCTTCTGGGTGCATTGCGTGCCCGTCACCACGAAGCCGCCGCGATCGACCATGACGCCGCATCCTTCGAGCCATGTCGTTGCCGGATCGGCGCCGACGAACAGAAACAAGTTACGGATATCGAGCGTGTGTTCTTCCGGGGCGAGGCGGCTGCGCCAGCGCAGGCGCGTCAGCGCCGCTTCGGCGTCGCCTTCGAGGCCGACCACTTCGGTATTGAACATCAATTCGATGTTGGGGGTCGCCTCGATGCGCTCGATCAGATAGCGCGACATGCTGGCGCCGAGCCCGCCGCCGCGGATGATCATGTAGACCTTGCGCGCGTGGGCAGACAGGAACACCGCGGCTTGCCCTGCGGAATTGCCGCCGCCGACCAGCACGACATCCTGATCGACGCACAGCTTGGCCTCGATCGGCGAGGCCCAGTACCAGACGCCGCGGCCTTCGAACTTCGCGAGGTTCTCGATCTCCGGCCGGCGATAGCGCGCGCCGCTCGCCACCACGACGGATTTGGCGCGCATCGTTTTCCCGCAATCGGTCGCCAGCGCAAAGACGCCATCGGGGCGGCTGCAATCGAGCGAATTGATCGAGACCGGGATCAGCATGTCGGCGCCGAATTTCTGCGCCTGGGTGAAGGCGCGCCCGGTCAGTGCCTGGCCGGTGATGCCGGTCGGGAAGCCAAGATAGTTTTCGATCCTGGCGCTGGCGCCGGCCTGGCCGCCGAACGCCCGCGAGTCGAACACCGCGACCGACAATCCTTCGGAAGCCGCATAGACGGCGGTGGCAAGGCCCGCCGGGCCGCTGCCGACGACCGCTACGTCGTAAAGCTTTTCATGATTGTGGTCACCGATCATGCCGATCGCGTAGGCGATCGCCGGCTCCGACGGATTGCGCAGCACCCGCCCGTCGGCAATCACGACCAGCGGCAGCTCGGCGCGCGAGCTGGCATAGCGCGCGACGAGGTCGGCGGCGTCCCTGTCGGTGGCGGGATCGAGAACGTGGTAGGGCTGGCCGTTACGCCCCAGAAAATTCTGCAGCCGCGCCATGTCGCCGAGCGAAGGCGGTCCGATCAATACCGGGCCGCCGGCGCCGCCCTGGATCAGGCTGACCCGGCGCAGGATCAGCGCCCGCATGATCCGCTCGCCAAGTTCGGCTTCCGCGACCAGCAGCGCCCGCAATTGATCCGGCGGGATCAACAGCGTCTCGACATCGCCTTCGGCATGGCCGTCGACCAGTGCGGGACGGCCCGAAAGCTGGCCAATCTCGGCCAAAAATTGCCCCGGCCCCTGATCGATGATGGGCGTGACATGACCGAGGCCGTCGCGCTGGGTGATCGCGACATCGCCTGACAGCACAACGAACATGCCGGGCCCCTGCTTGCCGGTCTCGAACAGGGCTTCGCCGTCCTTGTAGCTGCGCAGCTCGCCGAACCGGCGCATGCGCTCGATTTCGGGAGGCGTCAGCGCCGGAAATGTCTGCTCGTAACGTGGAAACGCGTTGGTCGCCGCGCCGGTCGCCGGACCAGCCGTGGTGTCTGCACTCATGATCGCCACCCAAAGTAACAAGGTCTGTGCGATGAGCCGTCAGGCCGCCCGGCGAGCGATCGGGGAATTCCCCTCTCCACTACTGGCCCGTCTTTTCTTCGCTGGCGTCATCTAGGGAGGCATTGGGGCTTTCGGAAGATGCGCCGCCATCGCTACGCCCGCGCGCCTGCGACTTCCGCCGCTTGAGATTTTCGCGCAGCGCCAGCTTCAGCCGGTCGCGTCGTGAATCCTTCACATCCGCAGCCGTCTTGCCCGCGCCCTTGCCTTGATCGCCCGTCATCGCCAATCCGTCGAATATCCTTGCTCGAAACAGAGGCAGCCCAACCCACCGCCCGCTGCCGCCGGAACATAGTGCGTTTCGCGGTCCCTCGCCGCAACGACCCGTATAGCTGCCAAAAGGCAATTGCTGGCGCGACCATGATTCGACGTTCCGGGGAACCGGATTGGCCGGAAGTTGACCGTTTTGAAGGAGTTGGCCGGCGACCCGCGTCGATTTTTGACGATTTTGGGCCCTTCCCGGCCCGCCCGCATGCTTGCGCCAGAGGGGCCCTTGTGGCAAGAACCGGCCGCCTAGTGGGAGGCCGTTTGGGCCGATTCCCAGAGATACCGGGCATGCTGCCGTAGCTCAGTGGTAGAGCACTCCATTGGTAATGGAGAGGTCGACAGTTCAATCCTGTCTGGCAGCACCATTCCTTCCAGTGATAACCGACGTCTTATTACTGTTCTCAGCCGCCCGCGCCTACCGGCCAAAGGTGCGTCGCATATCCTGCTCGAATCTTTCCTGCCGCTCCCTGGCCTCGGCTTCCAGCTTCTTGCTTTCCTCCTTCTGCCGTTTGATCGTCTCCGCCCAGTATTTCTGTTGCTCGCGCGCTTTTGCGCTTTTTTCTGCGCGGGCCTGACGCTCCTGCGCCTGCCCCGGCATCTGCCACAGCCCGGTGAGATTGGTCAGCACGACGGCGATGCCGATCAGCAGGGCAGTGATCTTGACGGTGTCCCAGCGCGAAATGGCCCTTGGGTTTTCTCCCATCGCCACAACGTCCGGCTTCGGCGCGGTGGGAGCCATGATGGCCTTCGCAACACTTGGAGTGCCCGGCGATGCCGTCACACTTGACACGACACTTGACACCACACTTGGCACGCTCGTTCTTGCCGGCCCGGCGGCCGGCGTATCGCGAAAGGCAAGCCAGCGCGCCTCGACCGCTTCGCGGAGCGCCTTTGGCTCGACCGACACGAGCTCGTGGTGCAAGGCCATCTGGACCTGCGAGCCCTTGGGGATGAAGTTGGCGCTCCAGCCGGGGCCGCGCAGGATGGGCGAGTCGACGAAGATCCGCTGGTCGTAAAATGACTTCGAAAGCAGAACCACGGTGACGTCGCGCAGGATCATTAAATTGCGTGTCGCGACATTGCCGAACTGGAAGAACGACCAGTACGTCGCTTCAACATCGATCGTGCCGATAGCCTGAATTTCGCGCCAGGGGATCAGGACCTCCTTGACGAAGGGGATGCGGTAATGGATGCCCGCGGGCGAAAGCGTGAATAATGGTTTGCCGGGATTCGAGCGCCGCCAGAGCGTAACAGCAACCAAGCCAGCGCCGAGCACCCAGCAGAGGACGATTCCGACGATCGTCCACGGCTCGCGGTCGAGATCGACCAGCGCATATATCAGGAGCCCCAGGAAGATCAGCAGGAGACCGGTCGGCAGCAGCCTGACGATGGCCGTGGTTGACCTGAATTCCAGCGTTTGACTGATGTCCTGGCCGCTGACATTCATGGCTTCGGCTCTCTCCACCGCGGGAATGATAGCGAGCAGCTAACCCGCTCAAGACGGACTGCGACGGTCCGGTGCGGAGCAGCGAGGCGCCATGCGCTTATCTGTGGCGAAGAATTGGTCGGGCCGGCGTAGATCGTGGTTCAGCCGCAATCAGGAAAATCAGCGCGGCTTGTGCTCCCGCTGGCTTATTCCGAGCCCAGCGCGACGTTGCGGAACGCCTTGACCAGCGATCCCTCCAGCTTGCCATCCATGCCGCAGAGGATCTGGTAGGCATCGGGCCGCGGCATCGGCGGCCGGTAGGGCCGCGACTCGATGAGGGCGGCGAAGATGTCAGAGATCGTCAGCAACCGGACGAGATCGGAAATCTCCGAGCCTTTCAGCCCATCCGGATAGCCGGAACCATCAAGATATTCGTGATGGTGCCGCACACCGTCCAGAATCTCCGGAGTGATGCCGGCTACGCCCTTCAACAGATCATATCCGATCACGGGGTGCCGCCGGATGATCTCCTCCTCCTCAGGGTCGAGGCGACCCGGCTTGTCGAGGATCGCCAGCGGAATGCGCGCCTTGCCAATGTCGTGCAGGGTCGCCGCCAGCCCGAGCCGCGATACGTCGGCGCCGGAGAAGCCGATATCGAGGGCGAAGCCGACCGCAACGCCGGTGACGAGCAGGCAATGCTGAAACGTGCCCTCGTGATAGCGGCGCACCTCGTCGAGCCATGTCGACAATCCGTCCCGCCCGACACGGTTGATGATCTTCGACGTCGCACGCTTCGCATCGGCGACTTGCACCGGCTTGCCGAGACGCACATTCGAAAACATCGAGGCAAAGGCTGCCACGCCTTCGTCCATATCCAATCCCGGAGCCGCGGCGTTGTCCGCCGCGGCTTCCGCCGCTTCGATCTGCGCAACCTTGAGAATGGCTTCCTTGGGGCGCGAAATGACCGAGGTCGCGCCGAGCGCATGAGCCTGCGCCACCATCGAACGGGAGAGATTGTGAACGACGAACAGCTTCTCAGGGATCGCGGCGAGGTCCTGCAGAATGAACCTGAGTTGATCGACGCGCGGCATCTGCCGCAGGTCGACGTCGACCATCAGCACGCCGTGCGACCGGATCCGAGTGCCGTCACCGCCCAGCAGCCAGGGGACCACGGCATGCTGCGGCTCGAGCATGGCTCGAATCGCAGGCAACTTCGTCGGTTCGTCTGTGACAAAATAGACGAGCATCTCGAGAAAGGTCCGTACGCGCGAATATTGAAGAAATCGTCCCTCGACGCTGAAGAACAGAAAAGAAAAATTGAACAATCTTGCCGGTGTTTCGGAACGCCGAGCCCACACTCGGCGCCATCAGCATCAGGTAGTTTTAACGTATCTCATTGTTGGACATCGGGGCTACCTTGCCGTTAAGCGGCTACCTCGTATAACTACGTACCCCAACTGAGGGACGCGGTTCGGCCTCAAAAGACAGAAATCGAGGACATCGTCAGTGAGTGATCTGTCGTCTCGAAACAATTCGGGAACCGAAAGATCGACGCTGTATGCTTTGCTCTCGGTCGGCTGCCTGTTTGCCGCCGGCCCGGCATCCGCGCAGGCCGATCTCGCCGGCGCGACCACGAAACTCACGCTGCAGGTCGCAACCGCCATCCTCGGCGAAAAATGCCGTCGCGTCGAGGCGCCGAACGCCGCCTCCTTCGCATCGGTAGCACTGCACCGGACCTTTCACGACGATTTCGACGCGCATCCGTTAACGGACGGTAGATGGGCGTCTTACTACGCCGGCGGCGCTGCCTGGCCGGAAGCGCGTTATTGGGGTGGCGAGGGGTCCGATTTCAGGCGCAAGACCAGCTATAATGGCGAACAGCAGATCTATGTCGATCCGCGTTATGGCGGGCGCGAAACGACGCCGCTCGGCCTCGATCCGTTCAAGGTCAGCGACGGCATTCTCTCGATCACAGCCAGCCGCACCCCGCCGGCGCTGAAGGCCGTGCTGTTCAACAATGAATATATCTCGGGCATCCTGACGACCCAGAGCCGGTTTGCCCAGAAGTACGGCTACTTCGAAATCCGCGCCAAGGTACCGGTCGGCACCGGCGTGTGGCCGGCGTTCTGGATGCTGGCCGATGACGGCGGCTGGCCGCCCGAAGTCGACATCATGGAGGGCCGCGGGCAGCGGCCGGGCGACATCGTGATGACGACGCATTGGCGGATACCGGAGACGCAGCGCGTGGAACGCTGCGGGTTTGACTTCATTGTGCCGGACGCCCCGACCGCGTTCCACGACTACGGCGTGCTGTGGCAGCCGGATCGCATCACCTATTTCATCGACCGACAGCCGGTCTCCGAGATCAAGGTCCCGGTCGGCTTCCACGAACCCATGTACATGATCGTGAACCTTGCGATGGGCTCGAAGACTCTCGAGGGCGTGGGCTTCGTCGACGGCGAATCTCCCAATATTGTCGCATTCGAGATCGACAGGATATCCGCCTACCAAATCGACGAACGCTGACCGGAGACCATGATGTTCGGAAAATTCTCGCGCCGGCATTTTGCAAAGCTGGCGGGCCTGTCCGCCCTTGGCATGGCGGCGCGTCCGGCTGAAGCCGCCGCGCAAGCAGCAGCCGACCGGCCCGCGCCGGCGAGCTTTCCGAAAGACTTCGTGTGGGGCACCGCCACCTCGTCCTATCAGATCGAGGGCGCCGTCAATGAAGACGGCCGCGGCCGCTCGATCTGGGACACCTTTTCCCACACGCCGGGCAAGATCGAGGACGGCACCACCGGCGACCGCGCCAACGAACATTATCACCGCTACAAGGAAGACATCGGCCTGATCAGGGAAGTGGGCGCAAAAGCCTACCGGTTTTCGATCGCGTGGCCGCGGGTGTTTCCCGAAGGCACCGGCAAGCCGAACGACAAGGGCCTCGACTTCTACGACCGCCTCATCGACGAACTGCTCAGGCAGGGCATCGAGCCCTACGCGACGCTCTATCATTGGGACCTGCCGCAGGCGCTCGAGGACAAGGTCGGCGGCTGGCGGTCCAGCGAAACGTCAAAGGCATTCGGCGATTACGCCGGCGTTGTGGCGGCGCGTATCAGTGATCGCGTCAGATCGATCTTCACGATCAACGAGGCCGGAAGGTTCGTGAATTTCGGCTACGGCTGGGGCGTCGATGCCCCCGGGCTCAAGCTGCCGGACGCTGATGTCAATCAGGTCCGCCACCATGTGGCGCTGGCGCATGGCCTTGCCGTGCAGGCGATCCGCGCCCATGGGCGCAAAGGCACCAAGGTAGGGCCGGCGGAGAACATCGCGGCCTGCGTGCCGGCGTTCGACACGCCGGAAAACGTCCGCGCCGCAGAGATCGCGACGCGCGAATTGAATTCAGGCTTCCTCGGCGTCATCCTGGAAGGCAAATACGCCGACGGCTTCCTGCAGTTCGCCGGCAAGAACGCACCGAAATTCACCGATGCCGAATTGAAGATCATCTCGCAGCCGAACGATTTCGTCGGCCTCAACATCTACGCGCCGCAATTCTATATCGCCGCTTCCGACAAGGCGCCGGGCTGGAGCGTGCTGCCCTTCCCCGCCTCATTCCCGCACATGAATTCGGAATGGCTGCGCGTCGGCCCGGAGACGATCTACTGGGCGCCGCGGCTAGCGGCAAAGGTCTGGAATATCGAGACGATCTATATCAGCGAGAACGGCACCTCGTCGGAAGACAAGCTTCGCGCCGACGGCCAGGTCTACGACCTCGATCGCATCATGTACTTGCGCAACTACTTGCGGCAATTGCAGCGCGCGACGTCGGAGGGCGTGCCAGTGCGCGGCTATTTCCTCTGGAGCCTGATGGACAATTTCGAATGGATCTTCGGCTACGAGAAGCGCTTCGGGCTCTATCACGTCGACTTCGAGACGCAGCGGCGGACGCCGAAACTCAGCGTCGCCTTCTATCGCGACGTGGTGGCGCGGAACGCGATCGGCGTCTGAACGCTGTCAATACCGCGCGGCTTGCCGCACCGGCGACGAGCCTTCGGAGATCGAGCGCTGCTCGACGTCGGTTGCCACAGTCGTGACGGGTTGCTGCGCGACTTTGCGCGAAGATTCGTGACCGAGAAACATGCCTGCAGCCGTGAACATCAGCACGACATAAAGAGCGAACATGCCGCCGACCAATTTCCAATAAATCTCGCGGGCCTCGGGTGTAAGGCTTTCAAGTAATCGGCGCATGGTTACCCTCCTCATCAGGAAACCTAATAGGCTGCGTATAGACCCCACGCCTGATCTGGTATGTGACGCACTTCACAGAGGTCGATTTGTAATGGAGACGCCGTGACCGGGGCCGAACTGAAGAAACTTCGACAGCATCTCGGCGAGGCCATCGGCCAGCCGCTGTCGGTGGCCGACATGGCCAAGCTCTGCGGACTGCCGGCCGCTGATGGCGCCGACACCATCCGCAAATGGGAGATCACCGGTCCGACCGGGCCGGTCGCCGAACTGCTGCGCATCCTGGCGATGGCCAGCGACCACTATCCGATCCTCGAAATGTTCAACGTGTTCGACCGCCACGACGTGCCGGTGAAAGACCGCCCGGCCCGCCGGCAGGCCTTCCGCGAGCAGATGCGCAGCGACGTGCGCCGCCGCATTGGTTAAGCAAGGCTTGCTCCGAAGCGGTAGAGACTTACCGAAATTAAGCCTTTGCTTACCTTTGATTAGGCCTTCATTAAGTACGAAAAACGTTTGTCGGCCAATGGGTTGGGTTACACCCCGCTGTCACCTCGGAGTGACAGCATTTTAGATAAATGCAGTCTAAGTGCGTGGCCATGTGATGCCCCGCACGAGGGTGTCGCCGAACGGTTTTCGGAGACCAACACCATGAAGAAGATCCTCGCAGCCCTCGTGGCCTTCGTCGCCCTCACCGCCGCCGCGCCCGCCCTCGGTGCCGATCTCGGCGGGCGCTCCTACTACAAGACGCCCCCGGCCTATGCGGCCCCGCTCTATAACTGGACGGGCTTCTATCTCGGCGGCCATATCGGCGGCGCCTTCAGCGGCAGCAACGATTTCAATGGCACAGTGCTGAGCGATTCCCGCGCCCGCCTGCTCGGCGGCGTTCAGGCCGGCCTCGACTGGCAGTTCGCGCCGAACTGGGTGCTCGGCACCGAGGGCCAGTATTCCTGGCTCGGCAAGAACAACCTCACCGCCACCTTCCCCGGCGGCTACGTCTACACCAACGATCAGCGCGGTCTCGGCTCGATCACGGCCCGCATCGGCTACACCTGGGGTCCGGGCCTGATCTACGTCAAAGGCGGTTATGCCTATTCCGACAACAGCGAGCGGGTGACGCTCGGCGGCGTGCCAATCGCCTTCCTGCTCGACGGCAATCACAGCAACGGCTGGACTGTCGGCGCCGGCCTCGAATACATGGTCGCCCCGAACTGGTCGGTCAAAGGCGAGTACATGTATTACGATTTCGGCAGCAGCCGCTTCGTGAGCCCCGTCGCGCTGGCGCCGTTCGGAAGCTTCCACAATGACGACCACACCCTGAAGCTCGGCGTCAATTATCGCTTCAACTTCGCAAGCCCGGTCGTGGCACGCTACTGAGCGCTTTCAACCGCGAATTGCAGAAGGCCGGCTTTCACGCCGGCCTTCTTGTTTTCGTTCTGCGCCTTGCGGTTTTCCGGTCCACGGAAAAATCCGCAGCAAAACGCCGCACAACTAAAATTATGGCGAAAAACGTTCCGTTTTTCCAAACTTGTTAACCGGGTATCGCGATACTGCCGCGCGAGGAAACATCCCAAGGTAGCGTAGACGGGGCAGCGGGCAGATGGCGGTACAATCGACTTTGCGAGACAAGGGTTTTCGCTTCGGCGTCAGGGGCAGTCTGTTTGCCGCATTCGCCGTCATCGCCGGCATGGCGATCGTCATCTCGGCCGGCGCCGGCCTGATGCTCGGGCGGCTCGGCGGGACCATGGTGGACTTGAGCGGACGCGACATTCCCCGCCTCGCCGCCAGCCTGCAACTTTCGGCGCAGAGCGCGAGCCTTGCCAGCCAGGGACCGGCGGTACTGGCCGCGCGCAGCGAACAGGCGCTGAGCGATCGTACCCGGAAAATGAAGGAGACCCAGACGGTCGCGCTGCAGAAGCTCGGCGAGATCGTCGAGCTCGGCGCCGACAAGGCGGTGGTTGCCGCACTCACCGAGAACATGAAAAACCTCGACGAGGTAATCAAGAGCCTCAGCTCGGCCGCGCAGGAGCGGCTCGAACTGGCCGCCCAGCATGAAAGACTGTACGAGGCCGTGCGCAAGGCGCAAAGGCGCTTCATTTCCGCCGCCGGCCCAGCCGCGATCGACGCCCAGACCGAGCTCTACAGCATCTACGCCGCCCCTAGCTTTTCCCAAGCCGATGCCATCAAGGCCCACAAGACGGCTGACCAGCTCGCCGACATCGCCGCCAGCGGCAATATGATGGCGTTCGACATGATCGCCGCGCTGTCGGCGACCAACGGCGATACGCTGGAGACCATTGGCAAGGAATTCCGCACCGCGCAGGCGCGCGTGAAGGCGAATGCCGAGCAGTTGCCGAAGACCACTGCGATGAATGTCGTCCGGAAGGCAACGTTGGACCTGCTGGCGCTCGCCGAGGGCAAGACCGGCGTCTTCAAGGTCCGCCAGCAGGAGCTGGACGCCGACGATTACGGCCAGACCATTCTGGAGGAAACCCGCAAGCTCAATGTCGGTCTCGGCATCAGCGTGCAGCAACTGGTCGACGCCGTGCAGAAGGAAACCAACGCTGCCGCCTGGCAGGCGCGTCAGGATATCTCGTTCGGCACCATGGTCATGCTCGCCCTCGGCGTGATGACGCTGGTCGGATCGGTGCTGTTCGTCTGGCTCTATGTCGGCCGCAACATCCTGCGGCGGATCAGCAACCTGCAGCACTCGATGCAACTGCTGTCCAGCGGCGATCTCGAAACCCAGGTCTATCAGACCCACCACCAGGACGAGATCGGCGTCATGGCGGATTCGCTGCAGGTGTTCCGCGAGAGCATGATCCAGAGCCGCGCGCTGTCCGCCGAACAGGACAAGGACCGCATCGTCAAGGCCGAGCGCGCCAACCGCATGGAAGCCCGTATCGTCGAGTTCGAAAGCACCGTTCGCACGGCGCTCGACAGCCTGCAGACCGCGGCGGGCTCGATGCAGTCGACGGCGCAAAGCATGTCGGCGACCGCCGATCAATCCAGCGCGCTGGTGACCGCGGTGGCCACCGCCGCCGAGCAGACCTCGGCCAATGTGCAGACCGTGTCGTCGGGCACCGAGGAACTGTCCTCCTCGATCGAGGAGATCGGCCGTCAGGTCATCACCTCGTCGGAGATTGCCCGCAAGGCGGTCCAGGACGCCGGCGCCACCGACGCCACCATGCAGGGACTTGCCGACAATGCGGCGCGGATCAGCGTCGTGGTCGATCTGATCCAGACGATTGCCTCGCAGACCAACCTTCTGGCGCTCAACGCCACCATCGAAGCGGCGCGCGCCGGCGATGCCGGCCGCGGCTTCGCGGTGGTCGCATCCGAAGTGAAGAGCCTCGCCAACCAGACGGCAAAGGCCACCGACGAGATCCGCCAGCAGATCGTCAGCATGCAGACGGTGACGGAGAGCGCGGTGTCCGCGATCCGCAACATCAGCAGCACGATCGCCGAGATCAACGAGGTGACCACCGCAATCGCGGCCGCGGTCGAGGAACAGGGTGCGGCGACGCGCGAGATCGCGCGCAACATCCAGCACGCCGCCGGCGGCACCAGCGAAGTCTCCAACAACATCGTCGGCGTCTCCAGCGCCTCGGCGCAGGCCGAGACCGCCGCCGACGAAGTGCTGACCGCCTCCGACGCGCTGCGCCGCGAGGCCGACGTGCTGCGCGCGGAAATCGACGCGTTCCTGTCGAATATCCGGGCGGCGTAGCTGAGGGTGCCGGGTGGCGGCGCCGCCGCCGCCGCGAGCCTGGCCGACAAAAAATGCGAAAACAACCCCATGCAAAGTAGCCGGGCACACCGCGTAGCATCGGGGGCATGCGCCACCGTCGGCCATGCGCGGTGGCACAGGATTGCTCCGTAAACTCATGCATTTGAGCCCGGCGCCTTGCGTTCCCCCGTGCGCGCGGACACCGCCATCGCTCTTTTCGGCTAGCGCGGCGCCGCCTCTACCGCTAAGCCGGTAGCATGCATTCGAAAACCGACACGGTGCAGTCCTCGGCCGAGGCACTGCGATACCCCTTCGAGAGCCATCCCGGCCACGATCAGGTCGTCGAGGTGGTGCCCGGCGTGCTCTGGGTCCGCCTCAAGCTGCCGTTCCGGCTCAACCATGTGAACATCTACCTGCTGGCCGACGGCGACGGCTGGGCGATGGTCGATTCCGGCTTCGGCAATGAGGAAACCATCGCGGCCTGGACCGCCCTGTTCGAGGGGCCGCTCCGGCACGTGAAGGTCACGCGGCTGATCGTCACCCATTCGCATCCCGATCACGTCGGCCTTGCCGGGTGGATCACCGAGCGCTTCGACTGCCCGCTGCAGATGTCGCAGGTCGAATATCTGCAATCGGTCTATCACCAGAACCGCGGCACCGAGGAGCGGCGCAACGCGCAGCGGCTGTTCTTCCGCCGACACGGCATGGACGAGAGCCTGACCGACAAATTGCTCGGCCGCGGCCAGGATTATCTGAAGCGGGTCTCGGTGCTGCCGCCGTCCTATCGCCGCATCTCGCATGGCGACGAGGTCGTGATCGGCACGCGGCGCTTCAAGGTCATCACCGGCGGCGGCCATGCGCTCGACCAGGTGATGCTGTATTGCGCCGCCGACAAGCTGTTCCTCTCCGCCGACCAGGTGCTGAGCAAGATCTCGCCCAATGTCAGCGTCTGGGCGGTCGAGCCCGACCAGAATTCGCTCGGGGAATATCTGGCCTCGCTCGCCAGCCTCACCACCACGCTGCCCTATGACGTGATGGTGCTGCCCGGCCACGGCGTGCCGTTCTATGGGCTGAAGACCCGCATCAAGCAGCTTGCCGATCATCACGAGGACCGCTGCCGCCTGATCGCGGAAGCCTGCCGGGAAGTGCCGCAGACCTCCAAGGAGCTGGTGCCGGTCGTGTTCCACAAGCACGTGCTGGACGAGCACCAGATGGGCTTTGCCGCCGGCGAGCTGGTCGCGCATGTCAATTACATGCTGGTCGAGGGGCGCCTGACCTGCGAGGTCTCAGACGGCATACTGCGATTCCGCACCACCTGAATTCGTGAGGCAATCGTGCCCACCGAACCAACGCAGCCAACGACGCACGAGGATATTCGCAATCTGGCGTCGCGAAACGATGTCGAGGCGATGGATACCCTTCAAAAGTTGACTACGGCAAGCGATCAGTTTCTGCGTCGCACAGCTTTGGAGATCATCGGAAGGCACGCGCGCGGGCGCGAGCTGACCGCAAGCGTTCTTGGCGCGCTTCGTGACTCTTCTGAGTATGTCAGGCGCACAGCTTGTGCGGTTGTAGAACAATGGAAGTTGGTCGAGGCGCATGATCTGCTGCTTCCCCTGCTGGCAGAGCCAGCGGCGTCCACGCGAGAGAGCGCGCTACGAGCTCTGTCCGTGATTTGGGATGACGCAGACTTTCAGGCCGTCCTCGAAATATACAAGAAAGATCCCGAAATCTCCGTTCGGCGGCAAGCTGCCTCGGCCTTGAGGCAGCAGCCTCACGGTGAAAATTGGCGTGTGCTCTTCGCTGACTTTTTCCGTGATAAGCTTCCGCGGCATCGCTCGTGGGCTTGCGAACTGGCGGGGGCTCACGGCGAATCTGACATCTTGCCGCTCCTGGCACCCCTCTTGGATGATCGAGACGGTCACGTCCGAAGAGCCGCTGCGCACGCCAGCCAGGCGATTGCACGCCGTAGCCAACCGTCGGCGAACTGATCGTCACGTCAACTACATGCTGGCGAGGGCCGGCTGACCTGCGAGGTCACGGACGACATATTGCGGTTCCGCACCACCTGACGCGCAATGGCGCCTTGCATTTTCGGAAGCGAAATTCCGAAAGTGCAAATCCCGCCTAGCGCCTTGATCCCGGTCAACATTTGCGCCGGCTAAGTAGCATCCCGGAGGCGCGCGGAAATGTGGGAAATCGCATAGACATCAAAGCTGGAAAGGCTCTAAAAAGGCCTCACGCCAACCCGGCCGGTTCCGTTCCAGGTCTTGTGATGGATTACAGCAAATTTTTCCAAACCGCCCTCAACCGTCTGCATGACGAGCGGCGCTACCGCGTTTTCGCCGATCTTGAGCGGATCGCCGGCCGTTTTCCGCATGCGGTCTGGCACTCGCCAAAGGGCAAGCGCGACGTCGTGATCTGGTGTTCCAACGACTATCTCGGCATGGGCCAGCACCCCAAGGTAGTCGGCGCCATGGTGGAAACCGCGACGCGTGTCGGCACCGGCGCGGGCGGCACCCGCAATATCGCCGGCACCCATCATCCGCTGGTGCAGCTCGAACAGGAACTGGCCGATTTGCACGGCAAGGAAGCTTCGCTGCTATTCACCTCGGGCTATGTCTCGAACCAGACCGGCATCTCGACGATCGCAAAACTCATCCCGAACTGCCTGATCCTGTCTGACGCGCTCAACCACAATTCGATGATCGAGGGCGTTCGCCAGGCCGGCTGCGAGCGGCAGATCTTCCGCCACAACGACCTCGCGCATCTGGAAGAACTCTTGATTGCGGCAGGTCCCGATCGGCCCAAGCTGATCGCCTGCGAGAGCCTTTACTCGATGGACGGCGACGTCGCGCCGCTCGCAAAAATCTGCGATCTCGCCGAGAAATACGGCGCCATGACCTATGTCGATGAAGTCCATGCGGTCGGCATGTACGGCCCGCGCGGCGGCGGTATCGCCGAGCGCGACGGCGTCATGCACCGCATCGACGTGCTGGAAGGCACGCTCGCCAAGGCCTTCGGCTGCCTCGGCGGCTACATCGCGGGCAAGGCCGAGATCGTCGACGCGGTCCGCTCCTATGCGCCGGGCTTCATCTTCACCACCGCGCTGCCGCCGGCGATCTGCTCGGCCGCGACGGCTGCCATCCGCCACCTGAAGGCCTCGAACTGGGAACGCGAGCGCCACCAGGACCGCGCCGCCCGGGTCAAGGCGATCCTCAATGCGGCCGGCCTGCCTGTGATGTCGAACGACACCCACATCGTGCCGCTGTTCGTCGGCGATCCCGAGAAGTGCAAGCAGGCATCCGACCTCCTGCTCGAAGAGCACGGCATCTACATCCAGCCGATCAACTATCCGACGGTCGCCAAGGGC